>DATGKK010000092.1:0-53142 GCA_035294725.1 Acidimicrobiales bacterium
GTTCTCGACGACCGGCTGGATGATGTGGAACTACCTCGTCGGCGGCCTCCTCGCGGGGGCGGCGATCGTGCTCTACGACGGGAGCCCGGTCCATCCGGACCCCATGGCGCTCTGGCGCATGGCGGCGCGCGAGCAGGTGACCTACTTCGGCACGAGCGCCCCTTTCATCGAGAGCTGCCGCAAGCTCGGGCTGCGGCCCCGCGAGGAGCCGGGCCTCGACCTTTCCGCCCTGAGGACGATCGGCTCCACGGGGGCTCCGCTCCCGCCCGAGGGCTTCGCCTGGGCCGCCCGCGAGGTCGCCGACGACGTCCTCGTCGGCTCGGTCTCCGGGGGGACCGACGTCTGCACGGCCTTCCTCATCAGCTGCCCGTGGCTTCCCGTCCACGCCGGCGAGCTGCAGTGCGCCGCCCTCGGCGCCCGCGTGGAGGCCTACAGCGAGGACGGCCATCCGGTCGTCGGCGAGGTGGGCGAGCTCGTCATCACGGCGCCGATGCCCTCGATGCCCGTGGCGCTCTTCGGCGACGAGAGCGGGCAGCGGCTGCACGAGGCGTACTTCGCGAGCTACCCAGGGCTCTGGCGGCACGGCGACTGGGTGAAGCGCACGCCCCGGGGGAGCTACGTGGTCTACGGGCGCTCCGACGCCACCCTCAACCGGGGGGGAGTCCGGATGGGAACGGCGGAGTTCTACCGCGTCGTCGAGGGGCTCCCCGAGGTCGCCGACGCCCTCGTGATCGACACGAGCGAGCTCGGCCGGGAGGGCGAGCTCATCCTCCTCGTCGTGCCGAGCGGCGCCGGCGGACACGGCAGCGCCGGGGCGGCAGAGCCGGGCACGGCCGCGCTCGAGGCCTCGGTGCGCGCGGCCCTGCGGTCCCAGCTCTCACCGAGGCACGTGCCCGACCGCGTCATCGCGGTCGAGGCCCTTCCCCGGACCCTGAACGGCAAGAAGGTGGAGGTGCCGCTCCGGCGGATCCTCCTCGGCACTCCGGTCGACGAGGCCGTCTCGCGTGACTCGCTCGCCGAGCCTGCCGCGCTCGACGCCGCCCTCGCCGCCCTCACCAGCGCCGGCCTGCTCTGAGCCCACGGCTGACGAGCGGGGACCCCCCGCCGCCTCCGGTCGCGCCGCCCCCTTGCGGACGACCTCCCGGTGTGAGAATATTTCGATTGCTGAAACGTTCGACACACTTGATGTTCGGTAGGAGAAACACCACCCGATGATGACGAGGACCGAAGGACCGCCCCGAACGAGCCCCGCGGCCGGTCGGGCGAGCGCCGGCGTGGAGCGCCAGCAGCTGCTCGAGCGCGTCTTTGCCCTCCAGCCGATCCTGCAGCGGCGCTTCAGCGACGAGCTCAGCAGGGAGCTCGACGACGAGCTCCATCACGTCACCATCCACCAGCTCGCGGCACTCCATCACCTGAGCGAAGGGGTCTGCTCGATGCGGGAGCTGGCCCGGACCCTCTCGATCAGCGAGAGCTCGGCCACCGCGGCCGCCGACCGGCTCGTGCGCGAGGGGCTCGTCGAGCGCCGCGCCGACCCGGCCGACCGCCGGCTCGTGCTGCTCGCGCTCACCGACGAGGGACGCGCCTTCGTCGAGCGAGTGCGGAGAGCCCGAGCCCTCAAGACCTCGCGGATGCTGAGCGTGTTGTCGGATCGCCAGCTCGCTCAGCTCGTCGAGATCTACGAGACCCTGCGCGACGCCCCCACGAGGGCGACCAGCCACACCGACCACGAGACCGAGGGGGCACGGGCATGAGGCGGAACGACGACGAGATGGAGCCAGGCGGCGGGGCGGCGACGGTCGTCGCCCCCTCGCCCGAGGTGGTCGCGGAGGTGCTCGCCACCGTTACCGCTCCTGGCGCCGAGGCGCCGGCCCACCACGACGACGTCGCCATGACCCACCGCCAGATCCTGACCGTCTTCTCGGGCCTCATGCTCGGGATGTTCCTCGCCGCCCTCGACCAGTCGGTCGTCGCCACCGCTCTGCCCACCATCGCGGGCGACTTCCACGGCCTCAACCGCCTCACCTGGGTCGTCACGGCCTACCTGCTCACCTCGACGGCGTCGGCGCCCCTCTACGGCAAGATCTCGGACCTCTACGGGCGGAAGAAGATCTTCCAGTTCGCCATCGTGCTGTTCCTCGCCGCCTCGGCACTGGCCGGCCTCAGCCAGAACATGAACGAGCTCATCGTCTTCCGCGGCCTGCAGGGGCTCGGCGCCGGCGGCTTGATGGTGCTCGCGATGTCGATCGTGGGCGACATCGTCCCGCCGGCCCAACGGGGCCGCTACCAGGGCTACTTCGGCGCCGTGTTCGGGGTGGCGAGCGTGGCGGGACCTCTCATCGGGGGGTTCCTCGTCCAGTCGATCTCGTGGAGATGGATCTTCTACATCAACCTTCCCCTCGGTGCCGCCGCCCTCGTGGTGACCACCTTCGTGCTGAAGGACCGGGGGGAGCGCCGCCGCCACAAGATCGACTACCTCGGGGCGCTCCTGCTCGTCTGCGGGGTCTGCTCGCTGCTGCTCGTGACCACTCTCGGCGGCTCCGCGAGCGGCTACGGCTACCCCTGGGGCTCCTGGCAGATCCTCACCATGATCGCGGCGGGGGTCACCCTCATCGCAGCGTTCGTGGTGCGGGAGATGAAGGCGCCCGAGCCGATCGTGCCGATGAACCTGTTCCGCAAGAGGGTCTTCACGGCCTCGAACGCCGCCGGCTTCATCATCGGCGTCGCCATGTTCGGCGCCATCATCTACCTGCCGGTCTATCTCCAGGTGGTGAAGGGCGTCTCGCCCACGATCTCCGGGCTCGAGCTCCTGCCGCTCATGGTCGGCCTGCTCGGAGCCTCGATCTGGAGCGGGCAGGTCATCACCCGTCGAGGGCGCTACAAGATCTTCCCGATCGTCGGCACCGCGGTCACCACCGTCGCCATGGGGCTGCTCGCCCTGCTCAGCCCCACCACGAGCTACCTCGTGATCTCCGCCTTCCTCCTCCTGCTCGGCATCGGCATGGGGCTCGTCATGCAGGTGCTCGTGCTGGCGGTCCAGAACGGCGTCGACTACAAGGACCTCGGCACGGCGACCTCGCTCAGCAACTTCTTCCGCTCCCTCGGCGGCGCCTTCGGGACGGCCATCCTCGGCGCAGTGCTGACCGACCGGCTCGACGGCAACCTGTTCGCCGCCCTCCCGGGGCCGGCACGGCCCCACATCAAGCAGATCAGCCAGCTGATCGTCGGCAGCCCGAAGGACCTGAAGCTGCTGCCGGCCCCGATCCACGCCGCCGCGGTGCAGGCCTACGTGCACTCGATCGACACCGTCTTCATCGTGGCGACGCCGATCGTGGCCCTCGCGTTCATCTGCGCCCTGCTCCTGCCCGAGATCAAGCTCCGGGCGACGGTCCGCACGAGGTCGCACGGCGGCCCCGGCGACCCGCAGGCCGACGGGAACGGAGCCGGCGAGAGCGCCCATGAGCTGGCAGGAGCGGCCGAGGCCCTGATGATCTGAGGGGCCGCATCCCGCGTACCCTTGGACCCATGACCTCCCCGACGCCGGAGTTCTCCGCGCCGCCCAGGTCGTGGCGAACCTGGCCGGCATGGGCCCGTGCCACCCCAGGCGGCAGCCGTCTGCCGCTTCGCGCCTTTCTCGGCGTCACCTTCTGCGTGGCAGGGCTTCAAAAGCTCGCGAACCCCGCCTTCTTCCGCTCCTCTGACCCCTCTGGCATCGAGGCGCAGATGAAGCTCGCCGAGGCGACCTCCCCCCTCTCCCCCCTGCTCGGCGCCGCCCTCCACGTCGCCGCGCTCATCGGGGTCGTCATCGCCTTCGGCGAGCTCGCCGTCGGCGCCGGGACCCTCCTCGGCCTGAAGAGCCGGGTTGCGGCAGGTGGCGGCATGCTGCTCTCGCTCAGCTTCTTCCTCACGGTGAGCTGGAGCACCTCGCCCTACTACTACGGCGCCGACATCGTCTTTCTCTTCGCGTGGACACCCTTTGTCCTCTCGGGCGCGGGGGCCTTCTCCCTCGACGCCTACCTGGCCGGGAGGGTGAGGCGGGCAGCCGCGAGCTCCGGCGAGGCGCCGTCGAGCGACTCCGCCGAGCGCGACGCCGAGGCGGCACGGCGGCAGGAGCTCGCCCGGAGGACGGTCATCGGCCGCCTCGGAGCCTCAGGGGTCGTGAGCGCCATCGTCGTCGCCCTCGGCGGCATCGTCGCCCTCATCGGCCGGGCAGCGAGCACGCCGGGCGAGGACTTCGCCGCGATCCCCGGCGCTCGCCCCGCTGCCCGCTCGGCGGGAACGGGCAGCGGCTCGAGCCGAAAGATCGGCCTCGCGTCGGAGGTCCCCGTCGGACAGGCGGCCCCGTTCACCTTCGACAGCCTCCCGGCCTACGTCGTGCGACCCTCGCCCGACGAGTTCCTCGGCTTCAGCCGGATCTGCACCCACGAGGGCTGCACGGTCAATTACGTCCACTCGGTGCAGGAGTTCCAGTGCCCCTGCCACGGCTCGCTCTACTCGGCCCTTACCGGCGAGGTCCTGAGGGGGCCGGCCCCCCGGCCGCTCCCGAGGATCCCGATCCGCGAGGGACCGGGCGGCGAGCTGATCGCGGACTGACCGCGCCGGCAACATCTGTCAGGCAGACGGCGGTTTCTGGAACGAGGGCTGCCCGAGTACCGCTACAATCCGCACGCGGCTGGGGTGGTATCCAGCCCTGACAAGGGGGTGATCCCTACGCCTGCTGCCAACGCCGGCTTCCTCTTCGACGAAGGGGACGGCGAAGAGACCTTCGACGGGCGCCGGCTCCGGGCGGCGCGCAATCGGGACGCCGTCGTGGCCGCCGTCCTCTCCATCATCCGCGAGCAGGGCGGGGGGCCGATCCCCGGGGCCGCCGAGGTCGCGGACCGCGCCGGAGTCTCCGAGCGCACCGTCTTCCGGCACTTCGCCGACCTCGACTCGCTGTTCCTCGCGGCCGCCTCCCAGCAGCGGCCGGTGCTCGCCGGCTACCTCGCGCAGCGCCCCGACATGAAAGAGCTCGAGAAGCGGATCGCCTCCGTCGTCCGCCTCCGCTCCCGCATGTTCGAGGAGATCGGCCCCATCCGCCGAGTGGCGATGCGCTTCGCCGAGCGTCACGGCTCTGTCGCCCGTATTGTCAACGAGGCCAACCGTGCTGGCCGCCAGCAGCTCGCCGAGGTGTTCGCGCCGGAGCTCGCGCAGGCCGGCCGCGCGAAGAGCCTCGTGCTCGACCAGCTCGAGATCGCCACCAGCTGGGGCACCTGGGAGACGGTCCGCCTCGAGCTCCAGGGCGGTCCGGAGAAGGCCCGCAAGCTGATGAGCACGATGATGACGACCCTCCTCGCCTCCTACGCCCGGCCGGCGCGAGGAAGCCGCCGCTGACCTGCGGGACGAGCGGCCGGAGCCCTGGCCTGCGCCGGGACCGGCGCGAAAGTGACAGCTTGTCTGCCGGCTCGTTGGCGCCTGGCGAGGCTCGGCGCGAACGCCGGGCCCGGCGCCGAGAGCCGGGTGGTAACTAGGAGAGGGCCTCCTCGCGGGCCCGGATGGCAAAGGAGCGGCCATGGACATGCGCAGGACGCCCGACGAGCGATTCGTCGGTCTCCCGGGCTACCCCTTCGAGGCGAACTATGCCCTCGTCGACGCGGGAGACGGGAGCGGCGACACGATCCGGGTCCACTACCTCGACGAGGGCCCCCGCGAGGGCGAGGTCGTCGTCCTCCTCCACGGCGAGCCCTCCTGGAGCTACCTCTACCGGCACATGATCCCGGTGCTCACAGGTGCCGGACTGCGTTGCGTGGCCCCGGACCTCGTCGGCTTCGGCAAGTCGGACAAGCCGACGCCGCGCACCGAGTACACCTATGCCCGGCACGTCGAGTGGATGAGGGCACTGCTGTTCGACGAGCTCGCCCTCACGGGGGTCACCCTCGTCTGCCAGGACTGGGGCGGCCTCATCGGCCTCCGTCTCCTCGGGGAGCACGACGACCGCTTCGCCCGCGTGGTGGCGGCCAACACGGGGCTGCCGACCGGCGACTCGAGGACCACCGACGCCTTCACGGCCTGGCAGCGCTTCAGCCAGGAGGTCCCGGAGCTCCCGGTCGGCCGGATCGTGAACGGCGGCTGCACGACCGACCTGCCCTCCGAGGTGGTGGCGGCCTACGACGCGCCGTTCCCCTCCGAGGAGTACAAGGAAGGCGCGCGCCAGTTCCCGATCCTCGTCCCGACCCGTCCGGACGACCCCGCCTCCCAAGCGAACAGGGCCTGCTGGGAGGTCCTCGAGCGCTTCGAGCGGCCCTTTTTGTGCGCCTTCTCCGACTCCGACCCGATCACGAAGGGGGGTGAGCGGGCCTTCCTCGAGAAAGTGCCGGGCACCGGCGGCCTTGAGCACCGGACCATCGCGGGAGCGGGGCACTTCCTCCAGGAGGACCGCGGCCCCGAGCTGGCTCAGGTCGTGGTGGACCTCATCCGGGCGACCCCGCCCGGATGGTAGGCCATGCCCGGCGGGCCCGGGCGAGCCCCTCGGCGAACCACGGCGCGAAGCCCTCGGCGCTGCCCGCTCCCTCGACGCTCGAGGGGTCGACGAGCCGCCACTGCTCCACCTCCTCCGGGTCGGGCTGCGGCAGGGCTCCGGGGGGGAGCTCGCCGACGACGACATGGTCGAGCTCGTGCTCGACGAGCCCGCTCACCGGGTCGACCGCCCGGTAGACGAACTCGCCCGCCTCCGCGAGGGCGACCTCGAGGCCGAGCTCCTCTCTCACCCGGCGCACGGCGGAGGCGAGAAGGTCCTCCCCGGGCTCGGGGTGGGAGCAGCAGGCGTTCGCCCAGACGCCGGGGAAGTGGTACTTGGCGCTCGCCCGGCGCTGGACGAGCAGGCGGCCGTCGGAGGTGAAGAGAAAGGCCGAGAAGGCGAGATGGAGCCTGCCCGGCGGCTCGTGGGCAACTCGCTTCTCGCACGGCGCGATCTCGGACCCGTCGGGATCGACGAGCACCACCTGGCGCCGCTCGGCCACGCTCGGTCCTTCCTCCGTCCTCGCCGGACCCGCCCGGGCGGGATCCTCCCGCACCTGCGTGGCGATCGTAGCGAGGGCGGTACCGTCGGGTCCGCGAACGAACCGGGCCGGCGCCCGCCGGCCGGAGGGAGAAAAGGGGCGAGCGTGCTCGACGATCTCGCAGAACGGCTGGCCACGCCCGTGGTCGACCTGCCGTCGAACTTCATGCTCGACCCGGCGACCTACGAGCGCGGCACGGAGCTCGGCTTCGACGGGCTGGACTTCTACGTCTGCGGGCGGGCCGGCGCGCTCGGCGAGGTCGATGCCGGTGTCGTCGCCGCCGCCATCGTCTTTTTCAACCCCGCCATGATCCGTGAGCGCTGGGAGCGGGGGCGGGCCGTCATGGCGCCGCTCGAGGCCGCCGCCGCCTTCGCCGGCTGCCTCGAGAGCTGGAGCGACGGGCACCTCGAGGAGAGCCCCGACCACGCCCGCCTCGCCGAGCTCCTCGGGAGGGTCCTCACGAACGCCAACCCGGCGGGGGCCCCGCTGTTCGCGGCCTGGCTCGCGATGCCCGAGCCGGCCGAGCCGGCCGCGCTCATGATGCACCGCCTCTACCTCCTACGGGAGCTGCGCGGGGCCATGCACGGCTGCGCCGTCCTCGCGGCGGGGCTCGACCCCCTCGTCGCCCTCCTCATCAGGACGCCCTTCATGGCGCCGATCTTCGGCTGGACCGAGCCGTACCCGGAGGTCGACCTCGCCCGGGAGGCCTGGGAGGGGGCCGAGGCGGCGACGAACCAGGCGGTCGGGCGGATGCTGAAGGTGCTCCCGGACCGAGACCGCGAGGAGCTCGCGGAGCTGCTCGAGCAGGTCCACGCCGGCGTCCACTGAGATACTGCCCGAGGGTGGCGACCACGGGCGGTCGCCGAGGTCATAGCAGGGGACGGTCCCCGACGAAAGGATGCGACACGTGAAGATGCAGTATCGACGGCTCGGCCAGGCAGGCCTCAAGGTGAGCGTGCTCTCGCTCGGCTCCTGGGTCACCTTCGGGCCCCAGCTCGACGACGACCGCGCCATGGCGTGCATGACGGCGGCCCGCGACGCCGGGGTGAACTTCTTCGACAACGCCGAGTCGTACGCGGCCGGCAAGTCGGAGGCGATCATGGGCCGCGTCCTCAACAAGCTTGGCTGGCCGAGGAGCAGCTACGTCGTCTCGACGAAGCTGTTCTGGGGGCTCTCGCGCACGGTCAACATGTCCAACACGCTCAACCGCAAGTACCTGATGCAGGCGATCGACGGGTCGCTCGAGCGCCTCGGCCTCGACTTCGTCGACCTCGTGTTCTGCCACCGCCCGGACCCCGAGACCCCGGTCGAGGAGACGGTCTGGGCGATGCACGACATCGTCTCGGCCGGCAAGGCGCTCTACTGGGGGACCTCGGAGTGGCCGGCAGCCGCGCTGCTCGAGGCCTACGAGATCGCGGAGCGCCACCACCTCCGCAAGCCGGTGATGGAGCAGCCCCAGTACAACCTCCTCGAGCGCCGGAGGGTCGAGCAGGAGTACCGGGGCGTGATCGAGCGGCACGGCCTCGGCCTCACGACGTGGAGCCCGCTCGCCTCGGGCCAGCTCACCGGGAAGTACCTCGACGGAATTCCCGAGGGGAGCCGGGCCTCCCTCGAGGGCTACGAGTGGCTGCGACCCGGGCTCACCGACGAGAAGAGGAACGAGATCGTGCGCGCCCTGCGGCCCGTCGCCGACGACCTCGGCTGCTCGCTCGCGCAGCTCGCGATCGCCTGGTGCGCCCGCAACCCGGACGTCTCGACCGTCATCACGGGGGCGAGCCGGCCTGAGCAGGTGACCGAGAACATGGCCGCGCTCGAGGTGGTCGACCGCCTCGATGACGAGGTCCTCGCCCGGATCGACGCGATCACGCTCTGAGCGGCCCGCGGACCGGGGACCGGACGCCGGCCGGCTCCGGCGCGCTCATGGCGGAGGAGCGGGAGACCCTGGCGGGGCCCATCCGATGGGCTCCTCTGGCATCCAGCCGAGCTCCCGGGCGGCCCGCACCGCTCGGTCGTAGGAGGCCGGCCACCTGAGGCGGAGGGCGGCGAGCGACCGGTGCTCGGCTGAGAGGGCCGTCTCGACGGCGACGAGCGTGTCGGGCGCCCAGCTCGGGCTGTCGCCGACCCTCGGGGGGCCCTCGCCGTGGAGCGACGAGGGCCAGGGCTCCCGCTTGGCCGCCTCGAGCCAGCTCACGGCCTTCGAGGCGTCGTTCAGCTCGCCGAGCACCTTCTGGAGCTTGGCAAGGCGGCCCGCCAGGCGCTCGATCTCCGCCGAGCCGAGGAACGAGGCGGCCTCGGCGGCGTAGCGGGCCCGCTTCGCGAGGATCCGGACGTGGTGGAGCTGCGGGTCGGATGGCCCGGGCGGGAGGACCACGACCTCGTGCTCGAGGTCGTCCCAGTGCCGGCGGAGCTCGGGGAGCAACACCGCTGCGGCCGGCAGGCCGGCGGCGCGGCGGCGAAGAGGCGGGGCGGCTGCCGCCTCGCCCAGCGCGGCGACAAGGCGCAGGTACCGCCCGCCCGCCAGCGCCCGGCGGGCGGCATCGAAGGCCTCCTGCCGGTCGGTCCGGCAGCGGCGCAGCACCGCGGTCGCAAGCGGGCCGGCGAGCCCCTCGAGGTCGAGACGGAGCCGGTCTGCCAGCACGTCGAGGTCGCGCACCGCCCCGAGCCTCCGGCCGAGCCAGCCGAGCTCGGCGGCGAGCCGCTCCGCCTTGTTCGGGCGCAGCGCGGGCGCGAAGGTTCGCAGCCGTGAGCGCAGCCGCCGGCAGGCGACCCGGGCCTGGTGGATGCCCTCGGGGTCGATCCCTTCGAGCACGATCGGCTCGCTCCGCCGCAGGCGGGCGAGGTCCTCGCTGATCGCGGCGCTGAGCACCGCGAGCGTGTTGGGACCGTCCAGATCGAGCCCGGGCCCCGAGCTGCCGGACGCCATCTCCCCATCTTCGCCGCACGGGCGCCCGTTGTCACGGGCGATACTTGCGCCGATGGGGCACGTCGAGGTGAACGGCGTCGTCCTCTCGCTCCCCGACGGCCGGCCCCTTCTCGGCGACGTCTCGTTCCGGGTCGACGACGGCTCCGTGACGGGCCTCGTCGGACCGAACGGGAGCGGGAAGACGACACTCCTGCGGATGATCGCCGGGGAGGGCGGCGCTCCGGAGCCGGACGCGGGGTCCATCTCCGTCTCGGGGACGCTCGCCTACATGCCGCAGTTCATCGGCTCGATCCGCGACGGCTCGACCGTGCGGGACCTTCTCCTCGGGATCGCCGCGCCGGGGCTTCGTGCGGCCGCTGCGGCGGTGGCCGAGGCGGAGCGGGCGCTCGCTGCCAACCACCGGCCCGGCCAGCAGGCCCAGGTGGCCTATGCCGCCGCCCTCTCGGAGTGGGGAGACCTCGGCGGCTACGCGGCGGAGGTGGCCTGGGACGTGGCGACGACCACGGCGCTCGGGCTGGCGTTCGGTGAGGCGGCGGAGCGCCCGGTCGCGTCGCTCTCGGGAGGCGAGCAAAAGCGGCTCGTCCTCGTCGCCCTCCTCTCCTCGTCGGCCGACCTCCTCGTCCTCGACGAGCCGGACAACTACCTCGACGTCCCGGCCAAGGAGTGGCTCGAGCGCTCCCTCGCCTCGACACGAAAGACCGTGCTGCTCATCTCCCACGACCGGGAGCTGCTGCGGCGGTGCTCGACCCGGGTGGTCACCCTGGAGCCGACTGCGGCCGGCTCGGTCGCCTGGGTGCACGGTGGCTCCTACGCCACCTACCGCGAGGCCCGCGCCGGGCGGCTCGCCCGCCTCGAGGAGCTCCGCGCCCGCTGGGACGAGGAGCACGCCCGGCTGCGCCGGCTCGTGGTCGAGATGAGGCGGAAAGCCGCCTACAACCCCGACTTCGCCTCAAAGCTCTCGAACGCAGAGGACCGCCTCGAGCGCTTCGTCACCGCCGGTCCGCCCGAAGCCCTCCCCCGCCCCCAGCGCATCTCGATGCGCCTTCGGGGCGGCCGCACCGGCAAGCGCGTGCTCGAGTGCCGTCGGCTCTCGCTGGAGGGCCTCACCGACGCCTTCGACCTCGAGGTTCTCGAGGGCGAGCGGGTCGCCTGCCTCGGCCCGAACGGCAGCGGCAAGTCCCACCTCCTCCGCCTGCTCGCGGGCGACGACGTGCCCCACCACGGCGAGGTCCGCCTCGGCGCCCGGGTCGTGCCGGGCCACTTCGCCCAGGCCCACGAGCATCCCGAGCTCGCCGGGCACACCCTCGCCCAGCTCCTCAGCGGGCAGTTCGACCTCCCGTTCGAGAGGGCGGTGGCGGCGCTCGGACGCTACGGGCTCGCGCCTGAGAGGGGCCAGAGCTTCGAGTCCCTCTCCGGCGGCCAGCAGGCCCGCCTGCAGATCCTCCTGCTCGAGCTCTCGGGCGCGACGCTCCTCCTCCTTGACGAGCCGACCGACAATCTCGACGTGGAGTCCGCCGAGGCCCTCGAAGCCGGGCTCGGCGCCTTCGAGGGCACGGTGCTGGCCGTGACCCACGACCGGCACTTCGTGCGGAGCTTCGACCGCTTCGTCTTGTTCCGCAGCGACGGGCAGGTGATCGAGACCCCGAGCCCGGTGTTCGACGAGGGAGGGCTCGGGCGGTCGACCGGCACTCGGGCCGCTCGCCGCACCGGCGGCTGACAGAGATCAGCGGAGACGGCGGCGCCGGCGCAGCGGCTCGGGTGTGACGGCGAGCACCTGCGCCTCGGCCCCGAGCACGACGGCGCCGTGGCCCGGCGGGACGATCACCGGATCGAGCTCGAGCTCGGCGAGCTCGGGCAGGTCCTCGGCCATCTGTGCCACGGCGGCGACGAGGGAGGCGAGCGCGTCCAGGTCGGCCGGGAGCCGGCCGTCGTCTCCCTCGAGCACCGCGGCGGCCTTGATCGACCGGATCATCTCGCGCGCCTCCTCGGTCGAGAGCGGCGCCAACCGCACCGCCCGGTCACCGAAGACCGTGCTCGCCATCCCTGACAGCCCAAACGTCACGACCGGCCCGAACGAGCTGTCCTCGTGCAACCCGACGCGGACCTCGGTCGCCGGCGGCGTGCCAGGCTCCCGCTGCGGCCCCGTTGCGACGCCGTAGGTCGCGAGCAGGCGCCGGCACTCCTCCGGGTCGAGCCACGCCCCGGCACCCGCCTCCCCCTCCGGCTCGGCCCGGGCGAGCGCCCCGGCGACGACGGCCCTCGCTCCGGCGAGGTCGACCGCATGCCCTGCCGCCCGGGCGGCTTCCCCGCCACCGGGCTCCTCACGCTCTGCCCGCCGCTTCCAGGCGGCGTACGGCACCACCTTCGCGAGAGCGCGGGCGGCGGACTCCGGGTAGGCGAACCATGGGACGGGATGGGGTGCCGACCGCAACGCGTCGAGCGTGCCGCCCGAGGCGAGGAAGTTCGCGAGCACCGGCTTGGTCGCGCCGGCCGCGCACGCCGCCACGGCGGCCGCCACCTCCTCGGCGTCGGTCCCGAGGGGCGGCGTGAAGATGGCGATGACGGCGTCGACCTCCGGAGCCTCGAGCAGGATCGAGAGCGCCGTGCGGTACTGCGCCACGGTGGCGGTCGGGTGGCAGTCGACCGGGTTGTGGACCCCCGCCTCGGGCGCCAGCACCTCGCGCAGGCGCCTCGCCGTCGCGTCTCGCAGCAGCGGGACCGCCAGCCCTCGCGCCTCGCAGGCGTCCGCCGCGAGCACGCCCGGGCCGCCCGCGTTCGCCAGCACGGCGACGCGGTTCCCCGCCGGGAGCGGCTGGTGGCTCAGCACCTCGGCGACGTCGAAGAGCTCCTCCAGGGTGTCCACCCGGATCACGCCGGCCTGCTGGAACAGGGCGTCGACGACGTCGTCGGGCGCCTGGCGGGCGGCCGTGTGCGCCGAGGTCCCCCGGCTGCCCGAGACCGAGCGGCCGGCTTTCACGGCGACGATCGGCCTCGTCCGCGAGACTCGCCGGGCGATCCGGCTGAAGTGCCGGGGGTTCCCGAACGACTCGAGGTAGAGCAGGATCACGTCGGTGCCGGGGTCCTGCTCGAAGTAGCGGATGAGGTCGTTGCTGCTCACGTCGGCCTTGTTGCCGACCGAGACGAAGCACGAGATCCCAAGGCCCCGCCGTGCGACCTCGGCGAGGATGGCGACGCCGAGACCGCCCGACTGGGAGCAGAACGCGAGCCGGCCGGGCACGGGGGCGACGGGTGCGAAGGTGGCGTCGAGGCGGACGTGCTCCGCCGTGTTCACCACGCCGAGGCAGTTCGGCCCGACGAGCCGCATGCCGTGGCGGCGGGCGACCGCGACGAGCTCGCGCTCGGCGGCGGCTCCGTCCGGCCCGAGCTCGGCGAAACCGGCCGAGACGACGACGATCGCCCTGCAGCCGACCTCACCGAGCTCGCGCACCACCTTGGTGACTCCCGCTGCCGGCACGGCGATCACGGCGAGGTCGACCGGCCCGGGAAGCTCTGCCGGCGAGGGGAAGGCCCGGAGGCCGAGCACCTCGGGCGCGCTCGGGTGGACGGGGTAGATCGTGCCGCGGTAGCCGGACCGGAGCAGGTTCGCCACGAGCTGGTGGCCGACGGTGCCAGCCCGCGGCGAGGCGCCGACGACGGCCACGCTCGCCGGCTCGAGCAACGGGCGGAGCGAGCGGACCGCCGCGGCCGTGTCGCGCTCCTCGACCCGCTCGAGGTAGCCGGGCACGGGCTCGAGCTGCATGGTGACCCGGATGAGGCCGTTGTCGTAGCGCGCCTGCTCGACGAGACCGGCCGCCCGGAAGACCCCCAGCATCTTCACGTTCTCGGGGAGGGTGTCCGCGACGAAGGTCACGATGCCGCGAGCGAGCGCGGCGGCGGCGAGATGCTCGAGCAGGACCGTGCCAAGTCCCCGGCCCTGCTGGTCGTCACGGACGGTGAAGGCGACCTCGGCCTGGTCCGCCTGGGCGAGGCGCTCGTAGCGGGCGACCGCAGCGAGCTCGCCGTCGACGAAGGCGACGAGGGCGAGCCGGTCGGTGTAGTCGACCGTCGCGAGCTGGGCCGCCTCGGCGTCCGTGAGGCTCCGGCGCGGCGAGAAGAAGCGCAGGTAGACCGTCTCGCCAGAGAGCTTCCCGGCGAAGGCGACCAGCTCGGCGGCGTCCTCGGGCACGATCGGACGGATGACCGCGACCTCGCCGTCGGCGAGCAGCACCTCGGACTCGAGGTCGGCCGGATACCCCGGAGGCGGCACGGCTAGGGCGAGCCCATCGTGCTCCGGATCGTGCCGATGCCCTCGATCGTCGCCTCCACGACGTCACCAGGCTCGAGCTGGCGGTCGCGCACCCAGCCGACCCCTGCCGGGGTCCCGGTGAAGATGACGTCGCCGGGGAGGAGCGGGAGCACGGCGGAGAGCTCCTCGATGATCCGGGGGACCGGGTAGACCATGTTGCTCGTCCGGCTGGACTGCATGACCTCGCCGTTCACACGGCACGAGAGGGCGAGGTCGTCGGGATCGCTCAGCTCGTCCGGGGTGACGAGGAAGGGACCCATCGGGCCGAAGCCGGGGTAGGACTTCCCCATCGAGAACTGGCCACCGGCCGCCCGCTGCAAGATGCGCTCGGAGAAGTCGTTGCCGACGCAGACGCCGGCGACGTGGCTCCAGGCCTCCCAGTCGGCGACCCTATAAGCGCGCCGTCCCATCACGACGACGAGCTCGACCTCCCAGTCCACCCTCCCACCGGGCGGCAGGACGACCTTCTCGCAGTTCCCGGTGATGCAGGTCGGGTACTTCGTGAACACCGCAAGCCGCTCGGGCAGCGGCATGCCCGTCTCCTCGGCGTGGTCCCGGTAGTTGAGCCCGATCGCGAAGACCTGACGGGGGGCCGGCGCCGGCGAGAGGAGCTGCTCCTCGATCACCGGGAAGGGCTCGACCCGTTCCGGGTCAGGCTCGTAGCGCTCCACCCAGCCAACCAGCTCGTCCCAGCGGTCATAGAGGGCTTGGGTGTCGGCGGCGAAGAGCCCGCCGGAGGCCTGCTCGATGTCGATCCCACCGTCCGCCGTCAGCAGGGTCGCTCGCCCCAGCACGTTCCCGAGCACCGTCACCGGCCCGTCCCTTCTCCTCATCACCGTCGCGGTCGTCCTACGCGCGCCGTGGCGCCGGTCCGGCGCGTGGTCGCTTGCCCTACGATCTGAACGTAGCCCGAGATCGGCGCCGGCAGGCAGCCGTGCCGCTCACGCGCTCGGGCCACGAGGATCGCTGCGATGCCCGGGATGAACAGCCACCTGTCGGCGAACAACCCGACGGTCGTGAGAGCGTTCCACGCGGCGCTGTTCCACGACGGCCTCGCCGTCCTCGCCCTCCTTGCCCTTTTGGCCGTCGTCTGGGGCGTGATCCGGGCGAGCGCGCTGCGGGCCGCCGTCCTCAGGGCAAGCGCCGGCTCGCCGGGGGCCGCCGGGGGCGGCCGGCCGCTGCCGGCGCTGCCGGCGCCGGCGGGCGGCTCGGAGCCGCAGGCCCGGCGGCTGCTCAGGGTCGGCTTCGCCCTGTTGTGGATCCTCGACGGCCTCCTCCAGGCCCAGGCCTCCATGCCCCTTGGCCTCATCCCCGACTCGATCGAGCCCGGAGCGAGGTCCTCACCCCCGTTCGTCCAGCACCTCGTCGCCGCGACGGCCACGATCTGGACCTACCACCCGATCACGGCCGCCACGGCGACGGTCTTCGTGCAGCTCGGGATCGGGCTCTGGCTCCTGCTCGCGCCCCGAGGATGGTGGTCGCGCTCGGCCGGTGCGGCGAGCGCGGCATGGGGCGTCGTCGTCTGGATCTTCGGCGAGAGCTTCGGCGGCGTCTTCAGCCACGGCGGCTCGTTCCTGTTCGGGCTGCCCGGCGCGGTCGTCTTCTACTGCCTCGCCGGAGTGCTCGTCGCCGGGCCGGAGCGTTGGTTCGCGACGGGCCGGCTCGGGCGAGGCCTGCTGAGGGCAATGGGCGCGTTCTTCGTCGGGATGGCGCTGCTCGAGGCGTGGCCGGGGCGGGGGTTCTGGCGCCCGGGCTCCGGCAACTCGATCGCCGCGATGGCCCGAGCGATGTCGCAGACCCCCCAGCCCCGGCTCTTCTCCTCTCTCCTCGCCTCGTTCGCCAGGCTCGTGGCCCACCACGCCGTCGCCGTGAACGGCACCGTTGTCGCCCTCCTTGGGGTCGTCGGGCTCGGGTTGCTCATCGCCCGGCCCGCTGTTGCGCGGGCCGCGATCGCCGGGGCGGCGCTGCTGTGCCTGCCGGCATGGCTCCTCGTGCAGGACCTCGGCGTGCTCGGGGGCGTCGGCACCGACCCGAACAGCATGCTGCCGATCCTCCTCGTCCTCGCCGGCGGGTACGTCGCCATGACCCGGCCGGCGCCGGCAGTGGCGGCCGCAACGACGGGCGCCGCACAGGCGGCCGCCAACGCGAGGGGGCTCGCGTGGCTCCGCGCCTCGGCGCGCTCGCGGCCCTCGTACCTGATGCGGGCGATCGCGGCCGCAGCGGCCCTGCTCGTCGTCGCCCTCGGCGGGATCCCGATCGCAGTCGCCGCACTCAACCCCCACGCCGCCGCCATCGTCTCGGAGGCGGTCGACGGCACTCCGACCAAGGTCGACTTCCCTGCGCCCCGGCTCCGCCTCGTCGACCAGTTCGACCGCACGGTGACCCTCGCCGGCCTGCGCCCGAAGGCGGTCGTGCTCGCCTTCCTCGATCCCGTCTGCACCCTCGACTGCCCCATCATCGCGGAGGAGCTGCGCCAGGCCGACACCATGCTCGGCCCGGAGGCGTCGAGGGTGGAGCTCGTCGCCGTGGTCGCGAACCCGCTCTACCGCTCCCTCGCCGACGTGCGTGCCTTCGACAGGGTCGAGCACATGGCGCAGCTGGCCAACTGGCGCTTCCTCACCGGCTCGGCCCGCCAGCTGCGCTCGGCCTGGGACCACTTCGGGGTCCAGGTCGCCGTCGTCGCCGCAGGCTCCATGGTCGCCCACGCCGACCTCGTCTACGTGATCGACCCCGCCGGCCGGGTCCGCTTCGTGCTCGACAGCGATCCCGGACCTGCGACGGGGGCGTCGAGGTCGTCGTTCGCCGGCGTGCTGGCGAGCTCGGTGGACCGGGCGCTCTCCTCCCGTTGACCCGCATCCGGCTGGGCCGCCCCGGGCGGCCACCTCTCGGCCCCGGCCGGCTCTGCGTGGTGCTCGCCGGCGCCCTCGCCCTCGCCTCCTGCTCGGCCGGGCAGGACACCGCCGGGCGGCCACCGCCGCCCCTTCTCCTCGACGGCCCCCTTGTGGTCGCGACCTCGTTCGCCTCGGGCGGCTCCGCGGTTGCCCTGGTCCCCATGGGGGACCTCGGCGAGCCGAGGAACACCTTCTGGGAGCTGGTCGCTCGCTCCCGGGCCGGGGGCCCCTTCGTGCTCGACACGCCGCCCGGCGTTGCCGACAACGGCGGGCTCGTGGCGGCCCCCGCCGGGTCGGGCGGCGCGGTGGTCGGTGTTGTCACGAGCCAGCTGCTCGGCTTCTCGCCCACGGCGCGAAGCGACCGGCCCGGGGGACGCTGGTCGCCCGGCACCCTCGCGCAACCGCTGGCGCCGCTGCCCGGGGCGCTCGCCGCGGGCAGCTACGGCGTGGCGGCCCTGGTGGGCCTGCGGGGCAGCTCGGTCGAGCTGAGCCGGGACGGCCGTGGCGGCTGGCGGGTCGTGGGAAGCGTGCGGGACCTCCGCCGCCTGGCGCCACGCAGCTGTGGCCTCGGTGCGCTCACCGCCGTCGGACCCTCGCAGCCGCCCGGCGGAGCAACCTCGCGAGCCTCCCTCGCCGTCGCGGGTGCCTGCGCGGGGCGAGGGCAGATCGCCCTCTTCGCAGCAACGGCCGGCTCGGCGGCGTGGACCGCCCTCCCGGTGCGGCTCGGCCGGCCCCTTCGCGCGAGCGAGGTCGAGGTCGCCGCGATCGAGCCCTCGCAGGGGGGCTACCTGCTCCTCCTCGCGAGCCGTGGCCCGGGCGGGAGCGCCCTGTGGACGGCTCGGGTCGTCCCAGGTTCGGGCACGCTGACGCTGTCGGCTCCCCTCGAGCTCGGCGCCCGTCGCCTTCGGGCCCTCGCGACCTCCCCGTCGCCACGCGGCGCCCGCCTCCTCGTGCTCGCCGCCGGCGGGAGCCCCGCCTCGCCGAGCGAGGAGGAGGCTGCGGCGATCGGCCCAGGCCAACGGTCGTGGCAGCTGCTCGCCCCCCCGCCACCCGGCACCGAGGGTGTCGCGTGGGGTCCCCACACGGCCGTCGCCCTCGTCGTCCACCGCTCCCGGCTCGCCGTCGACCGGCTCGGCGGGGACCGATGGCACATGGTCCAGTCGCTCGAGGTTCCTGTCCCCTACGGCAGCTCCGGCTGAGCGCACGGACGGGCCGGGAGCCGGTCAGGTCCCGGCGATGACCCGCGTCCCCCGGCGCCACCACACGTACCGCCAGGCCCAGTTGAGCAGGACGGCGACCCGGTTGCGGAAGCCGAGCAGGAACACGAGGTGGAGCCCGAGCCAGGCGAGCCAGGCCACGGTCCCCGAGAGCCGGAGCCCGCCCGGCAGCTCGGCCACGGCGGCCCGCCGGCCGATCGTGGCCATGATCCCCTTGTCGCGGTAGCGGAACGGATCGAGGGGCAGGCCGCGGCGCAGGCGGAGGAGCTGGAGGGCGGCGTGCCGGCCCTCCTGGAGGGCGGGCTGGGCGAGCTGGGGCACGAGCGACGCCGACCCTGGCGCGAGCCGCGCACCGGCCACGTCGCCGGCGACGAAGACCTCAGGGTGGCCCGTGAGCTGGAGCGCCGGGGTCACCTCGAGGCGGCCCCCCTGCACCTTGGCGACGTCGAGCCGCTCGGCGAGCAGCCCTGCTCTCACCCCAGCCGACCAGACGACCGTCCCGCAGGCGATCTTCTCGTCGTCCTCGAGCACGACGTGGTCGAGCCCCACCTCCATCACCGCGCTCGAGAGGCGGACCTCCACCCCCCGGCGGCGGAGAGCCCGCAGCGCGTACGAGGACGACTTCGGGTGAAAGCCGTCGAGGAGGTGATCCTGGCGCTCGACGAGGACGATCCGGGCCTCGTCGGGCCGGATCTCCGGGTACGTCGTCGCGAGGTCGAGGCTGCGGAGCTCGGCGAGCGTCCCCGCCATCTCCACCCCGGTCGGCCCCCCTCCGACGAGCACGACCGTGAGCTCCCCGCCGCTCACGCCGAAGGTTGCGGCACGCTCCATCGATCTCGCCACCCGGTCGCGCACGGCGAGGGCGTCCTCCATGGTGTAGATGGCGAGGCTGTGCTCCCCGGCCCCGGCGACCCCGAAGAAGTTCGTCGTGGCGCCGGTCGCGATCACGAGGTAGTCGTAGGCGAGCGGAGGTCCGTCCCCTTCGAAGAGGACCTCTCTCCGGTCGAGGTCGACTCCGGCAGCGGCTCCCTGCCGGAACGAGACCGACGGGTGCCGCCGCAGGAAGGAGCGGACGGGGTAGGCGATGTCACCCGGGTTCAGCCCGGCCGTCGCGACCTGGTAGAGCAGGGGCTGGAAGGTGTTGTAGGTATGGCGGTCCACGATCACGATCTCGAGGCCGGCCGCCTCTGCATCGGCGGCCAGTGCTTCGCAGGCCGAGAGCCCGGCAAAGCCGGCTCCGAGGATCACCACCCGCGCGCTGCCGGTCGCGGCGCCGCCTCGCGCGCTCCCGGGCGCGTCCACGACGCTCACGGCGGCGATCCTACGGCGCCGCCGCCCGGGCGGCGGCAGGGGCCGCGGCCTCGGGCCCCGCCGGCACGGTCGCAGCGAGCAGGCGGTGGGCGAGGTACATGAGCACCGCGGCTGTGAGCAGGAAGGGGCCGAAGATCCCCGTGCCCGCCCGGGAGGCGAGGACGCCGGAGAGCGCGACCGCCGCCGGGCCACCGACGGCGGCGCCGGCGATCGCGACCCCGACCGCCCTCCCCGTTGCCGCCTTTCCGAGGCGGGCCGGCGTGAGCGCCATGTAGAGGGGGAAGATCGTGGCCGAGCCGAGCCCGGCCACGGGGAGGCCGGCGACCGCAAGCCGGCCGGGCAGGAGCCAGAGCATGGCGGCGCCGGCAAGGAACAGCCGGGTGCTCGCCTCGAGCACCCGGCTCGGCTGCCACTTCTGCGGCACCGCGAGGGCGAGCCTCCCCGCCGTGAGCGCTGCCCAGAAGGTCGCCATGGCGGCGGCAGCGCCCGCCGTCGAGAGGCGCCGGTCGCCCTCGAGGTAGGTGGCCCCCCAGGAGACCGGGATGGCCTCGGCGGCCGTGTAGGCCATGAAGGCGACGGCCGTGGCGGCGATCCCTGCCCGAACCCGCCGGGCGCCGGCCCTGCCCCGGCGGTCGCCTGCCGACGTCCCCCCGGCTCCAGATGGAGGGGCGGGGCCGTCATCGCCCGGACCGGTGGGCTCGCCACCTGCTCCAAGAAAGCGGGGGTGGGCAGCCGGAGGGCGCCGCGGCTCCCGGCGGGCGGCCACCGCTGCGAAGGGCACGAGGACGGCCGCCGCGATCGCGACCACCACCACGGCTGCCCGCCAGCGGCCCCCGGCGACGAGGGTGGCGACGATGACCGGACCGAGAGTCCCGCCGATCGCCCAGCTCGCGTGGAGCAGACCGAGCCGCCGCACCCCGCCGTCGACGGCGAGGTGCGCGTTCACCACGGCGTCGAGCACGCCCTTCACGAAGCCGAGCACGGCGATCGACGCAACGACGGGCCACCATCCGGGCGCCACCGCCCATCCGAGGAGAGCAGCGAGCCCGACCACGATCGACCAGAGAAGGGTCCGTCGGAAGCCGACGGCGCGGCGGATCCGCTCACCGAGCAGCCCGCCTGCCAGGTACAGCGCCGTCCCGGCGACGACGAGGACCCCGAGATCCGCGATCGGCCGGTGCAGGCCGAGCCGCATCGCGGGCCACACCACGCCGAGCAGGCCGTCGGGGATGCCGAGGATGACGACGAACGAGCCGAACTGGGCCACCTGGCCGGCAGCCGCGCTCCGCCGTGCTCCCCGCAGTCCGCTCGCCGGCTTCGCCATGGGGTGCCCAGTCTGGCCCCGAACCGCTCCGGCATCCACCAGAGCCGGGCCGGGGGGCGCCATGACGAGGGCCGGGGCGCAGGCGGGCGCGCGCACCCGAAGAACCTTCGCAGGCGGATCCGACCGGTTTCCCAGGCTCGGCGACCAGGATCACGGCGTGGACCAGCTCAGCTGAGAACCCGCATCCAACACAGCGCGGGAGCGGCGGCACGGCGTGCCCCGCGCCGTGCTCGTGACGGGAGCCGCCGGAGTGCTCGCCCTCGGCGCCTTCGGGATCGGCGACCTCGTCGCTCACGCCGCCGCCGGCACGTCCGGCGGCCATTCCCCGGAGGCGCTCACGGCGTCGTCCTCGCCGAGGACCGCTCCCCGCCACGAGCGGCCCGGTCGCCTCGGAGGGCTGCTCGGCCCCGCCGGCGGCCTCTGGCCCCTCAGGGGCCTTTTCGGCTCCCCGGCGGCCGGTGACGCCGGCACCGTCACCGCGGTGGGCGCCGGCACGGTCACGATCAGGACGGCCACGGGCCGGACCCGCACCATCGACACCAGCTCGGCGACCCGCTACTACACGATGCTCACGCGCTCGTCGCGAAGCGCCCTCAAGGTGGGCGACCGGATCGCCGTGCTGGGCGTGCCGCCGGCGAGACCGATGGGCGGCCCCTCCTCGGCGAGCTCGGCGGCGGTCGTCGTCGTGCTCGAGCCGTACTCGATCGGGACGGTCGTCTCGGTGACGCCGAGCCGGATCGTCGTGCGCGACGCCGGAGGACTCGAACGGTACGTCCTCGTCGGCACCACGACGGCCTACGAGGAAGCCGGCGCCGCCGTGAGCCGCTCCGCCATCGCGCCGGGCGAGGAGATCCTCGCCGATGGGCGCGTCGCCGGGAACCCGACCGAGCTCTCGGCGTCCCACGTCATCGTCGTCGGGCCGCGCCTCGCCGGGATCGTGACGAGCGTGAGCGGCCGGGACCTCGACCTGCGCACGTTCGCCGGAACCGTGACCGTCACCACGAACGGGTCGACGCTCTTCCGCCGGCTGGGCGCGGCGTCGTCGCTCTCCTCGGTGGCGGCGGGCGATCTCGTCGTGGCGATCGGGCGCTCGGTGGGCTCGCAACGCTTCGCGGCCTCGGCCGTGGTGCTGGTCCCCCGGCCCGCCGGTCGCACGGCACCGGCGGGGACCTCGGCGCCCGGCGGCGCCAGCCCGTCCCCAGCCGCTCCAGCCGGTGGTGCCGGCGTCTACGGCCTCGGGGCCGGCGAGGGCAGCCTCACCGCGCTCCTCGGGGCGCTCCTCCCCGGCGGCGCCTAAGGCGGCCGGGCACGCCGGGCTGACCGGCCCCTTCTCAGGTCAGCAGCCCGAGCACCCTCCCGAACCTCTCCCGCAGGGAGCGCCGGCGGTCGTCGCCGCCTCGATGCTCAGCGTCCAGAGGGGCCTGCCACGGTGCCGCCGGGGAGCTTCCCGAACTTGGCGAGCCAGGCTGCCTCCCATGCGCTCTCCGGCTCTCTCCTCGCGGCGGGGCCGGAGCTGTCGAGCCCAGCCGCTGCCGGGGTGATCGGGGCCAGCTGGGCCGCTCGCTCGGCCGCCTTGAGGTCGGCGCGGGCGCCCGCCCGGTCCTCGGAGCGGACCCACTGGACGAAGATGGGAAGGAAGCCGCCGAGCGTCGACAGCTCGGTCGAGACCCACAGGAGCGCACCGCCTGAGCGGGTGCTGGCGAGCGTGTACATCGAGGCGGCCGGGTGGGACGAGGCGAGGATGGCCACCCCGAGGAAGGCCTCGACGGCCGAGCCGGCGAGCAGGTTCAGCAGCCTCATGCCGTAGCTCATCTTCCAACGGGGGATGGGGTCGATCCCGACCATCGGCCACCAGTACAGGGTCCCGCTCGCGAGGAACACGACGTTCAGCAGGTCCATGAGCGCCATGTGGTTCATCGCGACGTTGATGAGCGGCGTGAGGAAGAAGGCGAACATGAGGCCGAAGTAGGCGAACCACACCGTCACCGGGTGGCTCAGCACGGCGAATGGGCCGGAGTGCAGCACGCCGAGCCAGCGCTCCTTCACCCTGCGCGACGAGGTCTGGAGCAGCAGGGTCGAGGGAGCGCCGAGTGCGAGCAACGGGGGGGCGACGACCATGAGGAGCAGGTGCTGCACGACGTGGGCCTGGAAGTAGACCATCGTGAAGACGTCGACGGGCGAGACGAAGGCGAGCGCCACCACGACCAGCCCGGCGAGGAAGCTGAGGGTCCTCCTCGGCGACCACCTCCGCCCCCGCAGGGCGAGGCGCCACTCGGCGTTCAGGTACCACGCCGCGATCGCGACGACGGCGATGACGACCGTGACGGAGAACGCGCTCACGTTCCATCTCGTCAGTGCGTTGTGCAGCGTGAACTGCAGGGGCTGCATGCCCGGCACGGCACGTCCTTCCCATCACTCTCCGGCCCCGGTGCTCGTGAGCCCGGCGCCACCTCTCGCGAAGTTACTCCCCGGCCCCGGCCCGCCAGGCATCGGAGCCCGCATCGGCGGCGGGCGGCCGGGCGGAGGGGAACGCCGGGTCGCGCCGCCCGGCGAGGGCGGCCAGGCCCTCGGCCAGGTCGGGTCCGAGGAACCCGAGCATCTCGAGCGCCAGCGCCTCACCGAAGGAGGGCAGCGCCTGGCGGAGCCAGTTGTTGAGAGCGCGCTTGGTCCACTGGACTGCCGTCGCGCTCCCCGCCGCGAGACGGCTCGCCACGGCGAGCGCCTCCTCGAGCACCTGGTCGTCCGGGACGCAGCGGCTCACGAGCCCGAGTCGCTCCGCCTCCCTCCCGGTGACGGGCTCGGCGGTCAAGAGGTAGTACTTCGCCTTCGCGAGACCGCACAGCAGGGGCCACAGGAGCACGGCGTGATCGCCGGCGGCGACGCCGAGGCGACCGTGGCCGTCGGAGAGCCGGACGTTCTCGCCGGCGATCGAGACGTCCGCGAGGAGCGCCACGACGAGGCCGGCGCCGACGGCGCTCCCGTTGATGGCCGAGACGATCGGCTTGCGGCTCTCGACGATCTTCGTGACGAGGTCGGCGGCGTCCTGCCACACGGTGACGAGCGTCGCGTAGTCCGCCGACATCTCCCGGATCATGTCGAGGTCGCCCCCGGCCGAGAAGGCGCGGCCGGCGCCGGTCACGACCGAGGCTCGCACCGTGTCGTCCCCGTCGAGCACGGGCCAGACCTCGGCGAGCTCGCGGTGGAGCCGCAGGTTCGCGGCGTTGAGCCGCTCCGGCCGGTCGATCGTGACGAGGACGACCCCCGGTGAGGGCCGCGAGAAGGCGAGGTGCCGGAACTCCCGGTAGGAGGGCTCGCTCATGGCGCGCAGGCCCAGTCGACGAGCGCGGCCTTGAACTCCGCCGTGACGACTGCGGAGAGGTGGTCGCCCGGCACGACGAGGCTGCGGGCCCGTTCGAGATGGGCGGCCACGGCAGCCGGGTCGCCGGCGAGAGTGTCGGCGCTGCCGTTCACGACGAGCGCCGGAAGGCGGATCCGCTCGATGAGCCCGGCCTCGAGCGGGGCACGGGCCCGCTGGATGGCGGCGAGGGCGAGGCGATCCTGGCGGGAGGCGTCGGCGAAGTTGCGGAACGCGAGCGCCGAGCGGTCCGTGATCGTGCTCGCGTCCTCGGCCTCGAGCGCCTCCGCGATCCGCTCGAAGGCGCGGTCGCGGTCGGACTGCACCCCGCCGAGGCCGACCCCCCCGAGGAAGATCGAGCGCAGGCGGCGCTCCGGCTCCCCGGCGGCACCTCCCGCTACCTGGATCGTGACGAAGGCGCCCATCGAGTAGCCGGCCATGTCGACCGAGTCGAGCCCGAGGTGGTCGAGCAGCGCGGTGACGTCGCGGGCCATCGCATGGCCGCCGTAGGCCGCCGGGTCGTGGGGGTGGTCCGAGCGGCCGTGGCCCCGGGCGTCGACGAGCACGACCCGGCGCCCTGCCTCGGCGAGCGCGTTCGCAAGGCCGGGCCGCCGCCAATTCAGCTCCGAGGTGGAGGCGAACCCGTGGTGGAGCAGGACTGCCCGTCCCGGAAGCTCCTCGCCGATCACCTCGTAGGCGATCTCGAGCCCGTCGAAGGACGCAAAACGCCCGCTTGCTCCCATCACACCTCCCTCTCGCTCGTGCCCGCCGCGGCCGGCTGTCAGTCGAGCGCGATCCGGATCCTCTTGTTGCCCTTGCCCTTCGACTCGGTCTTCACGACCCGCACCGGGCCGACCTCGGCCGTCGAGCGGACATGCGTGCCGCCGTCCGCCTGCTTGTCGAGGCCCACGATGTCGACGATACGGACGCGGGTCACGTACTCGGGCACGAGGTTCGCCTTGGTCCGGATGAGATCGGGGTCCACCGCGGCGGCCCCGGCGTCGAGGTAGCTCACCGCGACCGGGCGGTCCGCCGCCACCTCCTCGTTCACCCGCTGCTCCACGGCGGCCCCGAAGCCCTCCGGCAGGGGGTCGAACTCGAAGTCCATCCGTGCCGACAGCGGCTCCATGTTCCCTCCGGTCACGGCCGTCCGGTAGTCGTTCCAGATCACCCCGCAGAGGATGTGGAGCGCCGTGTGCGTGCGCATGAGCCGGTGCCGGCGCTCCCAGTCGATCGCGAGCTCGACCGTCTCGCCCACCCGCGGCAGCTCCCCTTCGAGGGTGTGCCAGACCACCTCGCCCTCGGAGCGGACGGCCGTCACGGCCGAGTTGCCAAAAAAGCCCAGGTCGTGGGGCTGGCCCCCGCCCGTCGGGTAGAAGACGGTCCGGTCGACAGCGACCCGGCCGGTCTCGACATCGACGGCGACCACCTCCGCCTCGGCCGTCGCCAGGTAGGCATCGTCGAGGTAGAGCCGGATCGTCGGCGGCAGTCCGGCCCCGCTCTCGGGTCGGGCGGGGCCGGGGGCGGCGGGCGGGCTGTCAGCGGTTCCCATCCCGGCATGGTGCCTCGCCGGGAAGGGGCGGCGCTAGCGGGTGCCCTCCCGGGGCGCGGGTCCAGTGGACCGGCGGCTTCGCGCCCACGGTGGGCCGCAAGCTCAGTGGCGGAGGTCGAGCAGGAGCTTGCCCTCGACCTCGCGCCGGGCGAGCCGGTCGAGCGCCTCGTTCACCTCGTCGAGGCCGAGCACGTCATCGACCACGACCTCGAGGCGGCCGTCCCGGAGCGCCGCCAGGCTGTCCCGCATGCCGCGGGCGAGGGCCTCCGGAGGCTCGATCAGGCCGCCATAGCCGAGCACCCGAAGCCCCTTGCGGTAGAGGAGCTGGAGCGGGAGCACCCCGGTGGGCTCGGCCGAGGTGCCGAACAGGACGAGCCGGCCCCGCTCGGCCATCGCCTCCACCGCGACGCCCGTGAACGGCCCGCCGAGGGGGTCGAACACGGCCGTGGGCCGGAAGCCGGCGAGGCCGTCCCTGAGCGCCGCCGCGTCGCCGGTCATGACCCGGTCGGCACCCCGTGCGGCCACGAACGGGACCTTCGCGGCTGCCCCGCAGTGGCCGACGATCTCGGCCCCGATGCGGTGGCAGGCCGAGACGACGATGCTCCCCACGCCCCCGCTCGCCCCGAGGACGAGGACCCGGTCGTCGGCCGCCACCTCCGCCAGCTCAGTGACGCAGCGCCAGGCGGTCGTGCCCGCCACCCCCATGGCGGCAGCGAGGTCGAGCCCCACGCCCTCGGGCACCTCGACGAGCCGGTCAGCCCGCACTACGGCATGGGTGGCGAACAGCCCGTCGCCCGCGCCGGCGAGGGCGCCCCGGTTGGCCAGCACCGGGCGCTCGGCAGTGCCCGTCCTCACGATGCCGGAGGCCTCCGAGCCCGGCGTGCGCGGCAGCGGCAGTTCGGCCGCCACCCGGCCGAGGACCTGGTAACGGTCGACGGGGTTCACCCCGGCGTAGGCGAGCTCGACGAGGGCTTCCCCCTCCCCCGGGTCGGCGAGCTCCACCTGCTCCACGCGCAGCGCCTCCCCGTGCGCGACGAGGCGCGCGGCGCGGGCCGTGATCGTCACCGCCGGCACCTCACTGCGTTGCCGGCAGCCCGAGCACGGCCCGGGCGCCCCGGCACGGCGCGCCATGGCCCAGCCAGCTTCTCGCCGCACCTCGGCTCCACGAGACCAGGGTCGCAGCTCCGCCGGCGGTGGGCAAGCCATGACGGGAGGACGATGGCGGCGACGGCACAAAGGCTCGCCGTCGCAGCTCCGCCGGCGGTGGGCAAGCCATGACGGGGTTCCTGCCGCCTGAGCCCGGCGGTGCGCCGACTAACCTCGCCCGTCGTGACCAGCGGCGGAAGCGGCACCGCTCCCACGGCCGGAGAGGCCCCCGAGCGCTCGGCCGCCGGCCCCGGTAGCAGCACTCAGGCCGGTGCGGCCCCGCCAGGCCAGCGAGGAGGCGCCGCTCCCCCGGGCCGCTCGATCGCGAGGCGGCTCGTGCCGTGGGCGGCCGTCCTCGTGGTGGCGGCCGTGCTCGCCGTCATCCTGCGGCTCTTTTTCTTCCAGACCTTTTTCGTGCCGAGCTCCTCGATGGAGCCCACGCTCATGGTCGGGGACCGGATGCTCGTCCTCAAATTCGACATTGGCGCCATCCACCGGGGCGAGATCATCGTGTTCCACCGCCCTCCCGGCGACCATCTCGACCCCACGGACGAGGACCTCGTGAAGCGGGTCATCGGCCTGCCCGGGGAGACGATCTACTCGAAGGGCAACACGGTCTACATCGACGGCAAGCCCATCGCCGAGCCGTGGCTGCCGAAGGGGGAGCCGCTCGGCAGGCCGATCCCCTTCCTCAGGATCCCGAGGAACGAGTACTTCGTGATGGGCGACAACCGGCCCGTCTCCTACGACAGCCGCTACTGGACCCCGCACTTCGTCCCCCGCTCGGACATCATCGGCGAGGTCATCCTCGTCTTCTGGCGGAACGGCCACCCCTGGTTCAAGCCGTTCTGAGCCGGCTGCGCCGCCGGGCTCGGCTCAGGCCGCGACCGGGAGGCGATCCCCCATGAGCTCGGCGAAGTTCCCGGACCAAAAGGCGTCGCAGGCGTCCGCCCCGGTGCCGTGCAGGGAGGCCTCGAAGCGCTCGATCGGCCTCCGGCCTCCTTCCACGTGGGGGTAGTCGGAGGAGAACATACAGATCTTCGGGCCCGACTGCTCGATGATCCAGCCGACGTCCTCGGTGGGGTAGGGGGTGAAGCGTACCTGCCGCTCGACGTACTCGGTCGGTCGCAGCGAGAGAGCCCGGAGCCGCTCCTCGTGGCGGGCGAATGCCTCGACGGCCGCCTCCATCTGCCGGGTCCACGACGGGACCCAGATGGCGCCCTGCTCCATCACGCCGAACTTGAGCCGCGCGAAGCGCTCGAGGACGCCGTCGAAGATCATGGTGGCGAGCGTCTGGGCCGGCGGCGCCGGGATGCCCATGTAGTCGACGGAGCGGAAGTTCTCCTCGCCGCCGTGGAAGTCGGGAGGGACCGGCAGACCGTTCACGAAGTAGCTGCGGTCGATGAGGTCGCCCGTGCCGCCCACGTGGAAGACCACCGGGATCCCTGCGTCCTGCGCGGTGGCCCAGACCGGGTCGAGCCCGATGTGGCTCGGCGAGTGGCCCGGAGGGCAGCCCGAGGCGACGAGCAGCGCCGCCGCCCCCGCCGCGACGGCCTCCTCGGCCATTTGACGCGCCCGGTCGAAGTCGGCGAGCGGCACGTAGCAGGTGGGGAGGAGGCGCTCGTCGACCGAGCAGAACTCCACTATCCCCCGGTTGTGCGCCCGGGCGGCGCCGTAGGCGAGCTCGAGGTCTCCTCCGTGCTCGAGATCGTGCAGGCGGCGGTTGTGGAACGTGTTGAACACGAGCTGGCTGGAGAACCCGAGAAGATCGAGCGCCCGCGGCCGGTCCTCGGCGAGGAAGGAGCCGGTGGCGGCGAAGTTCTTGCGCGCCATGATCTCGGCGGCCTCGTTCGCCCGGTACTCGGCGGAGCGGTGGCGAGCCGCCAGCCGCTCGAACGCGGCCACGAGGTCGCCCTGCTGCTCGCTCGGATCTCCCGTCTGGCGGAGCTCGTTCCCGCCCGGGTACCGGAGCGGCTCGAGCCGGTCCCTGATGCCAGGATCGGCATGGTCGATGAGCCAGTTCGGCGTCTCCATGATGTGGGCATCCGCGTCGTGGACCAGGCGACCCTCGTTGTAGGCCATGGCGACGAAGCTACTGCGGGCCGGGGCCGAGCGGCAGGGGCCGGCTTGACCGGCCGTGGGAGCGCCGGTCTAATCGTCGAGGTGACCCACGATCCGGCCGCCGTCCCTGGCAGCGGGTACGGCCTCGTCACCCTCGTGACCGACTACGGGCCGAGCGGAGGCTTCGTCGGCGCCCTCCACGCCGTCATCGACGCCATCCTGGCCGAGCACGGCCGCAACGACGTGCGGATCGTCGACCTCGACCACTCGATCCCGCCCCAGGACGTGCTGCTCGGAGCGCTTCGCATGGAGCGGATGCAGCGCTACGTGCGAGCTGGCGTCCACGTCGGCGTCGTCGACCCGGGCGTGGGGACGAGCCGGCGCGCCCTTGCCATCGCGGCCGGGGCGAGCGTGCTCGTCGGCCCTGACAACGGGCTCCTCCTCTTCGCGGCGGAGGCCGCCGGCGGGATCGAGCAGGTCGTGTCGCTCGCGCGCCACGGCCTCGACCACCCCGCCGCCACCTTCGACGGCCGCGACCTTTTCGCCCCGGCGGCGGCCCACCTCGCAGCGGGCATGGCGCTCGCGGAGCTCGGTCCCACGCTCGACCCGGACACCCTCGTGCGCATCGAGCGCCCGGCACCACAGCAGCTGGAGGGTGGCGAGCTCGGCCTCCTCGTCGTGCAGATCGACGGGTTCGGCAACGTCCAGTTCGCCGCCGGCGCAGAAGTGCTCGGGAACCTCGGGGGGCTTGGCGTCCTCCTCGAGCTCTCGGCCGGGGAGCACCGCCTCGCGGTGCCGGCCCGGCGCACCTTCGGCGACGTCGCGCCCGGCCAGCCGGTGCTGCTGGTCGACAGCGACGGCTGCCTCGCCCTCTCGGTCAACCGGGGCCGGGCCGACCGCCTCCTCGGCGGGCTCCACGCCCGCGACGTCGTGCGCCTCGCCCCGTGGGGCGACTAGCTCCGGCCGCGGGTGCGGCCGGCGAGGGCCGGTGATCGAGCCCTTTCAGAAGTAACCTCCGGCGTAATGGCACTCGCCCGCTTCAAGGACCTGTGCATCGACGCCGCCGACCCCGACGTCCTCGGACCGTTCTGGGCGGCGGTGCTCGGGCGCACCTACGAGCGGCGAGAGGACGGCGGCCTCCTCCTCGGTCCCACGCCTGGGCACACGATCTGGCTCAACGCGGTCCCCGACGACAAGACGGTGAAGCACCGCGTCCACCTCGACATCTACTCCCGCCAGCTCGGCGAGCTGGAGCAGCTCGGTGCGAGCGTGCTCGACCGGGAGGCGGGCGGGGGGCGGTGGGCGGTGATGGCCGACCCGGAGGGCGGGGAGTTCTGCGCCTTCCTGCGTGCCGAGCTCCCCGACGAGCGGCTGCACGGGCTCGTGGTCGACTCTCGCGATCCGTTCCGCTCGGCCCGATGGTGGGCCGACGTCTACGGGGCCGAGCTCGTCGAGCACGTGAACGAGGGGTACGCCACCGTCCAGCAGATCCCCGGCATGCCGATCGAGACCTTCGACTTCGTGCCGGTTCCGGAACCGAAGGCGGTGAAGAACCGGATCCACTGGGACGTGATCGTCCCCGCCCTCGACCCTCTCCTCGAGCGCGGAGCGACGGTCGTGCTCGCCGAGGGCGACGACCGAGGCTGGCACGTGCTCGCCGATCCCGAAGGCAACGAGTTCTGCGCCTTCGTGCGCCCCTGACCGTGCCCACGGCGCCGTAACCTGATCCCGATGTCGATGATCCCGCCCACCGACACGCTCGAGCGCACCACCACCGAGACGGTCATCCGCGACAGCCGGTCCGAGGGCGAGCACGAGCGCATGTCGCACATCGTCCTCGAGGGGTTCCACCCCGACGAGGAGGGCGGCGAGTTCATCTCGGCCGGCCCGAGCGTCGTCGAGGGCATCGTGAACGGCACGCCGGTGCGGGCGCTGTGCGGCAAGACGTGGGTCCCGAGCCGGGACCCCAAGCGCTACCCGCTCTGCCCGACCTGCAAGGAGATCGCCCAGCAGATGGGCTGGGACGTCCCGGTCGCCTGAGCGGCGCCCGCCTCGGCATCGATCGCGGCCACCGCCCACCGCAGCGCTGAGGTCAGCCCGAGCCCTGCAGGGGACGGGGGCGCCCTTGCGAGCCTGCGGCGGCGCCGAGCGCGACCCGCCGGACGATCTCCTCGAGGAGCTCGGGCGAGGTCCCCATGTTGAGGCGGGCATGGCCCCTCCCCGGCTCGCCGAAGCCGAGGCCCGAGGTGAGCGCGACTCTGCCCCTCTCGAGCAGGACCGCGGCAGGGTCGTCGCCGAGCCCCGCCCCTCCGGTGCCGCCCACCCCGCCGAAGTCGAGCCAGACGAGGTAGGAGGCTTCGGGGCGCACCGCTCGGATCCCCGGGACGGCCTCCGGCAGGAGCGAGGCAAGCAGCCGGCGGTTCTCCGCGAGCTGGCCGACCACGGCTCGCAGCCAGGCGTGCGCCTCGGGGTGGGTGTAGGCCGCGACCGTGCCCGCCACACCGGGCTGGCTCGGGAACAGCGCCTCCCACCGCCCGTTGATCACGGCCGAGAGCTCAGCCGAGCCGGCGACGGCGAGCCCGCACTTGAGCCCCGGGATGTTCCAGCCCTTCGAGGCGGACTGGAAGACGACGGCCCGCTTCGTGGCCGGATGGTCGAGCGAGAGGAACGGCACGAACTCCGCTCCTTCCATGACGAGGGGTGCATGGATCTCGTCCACGAGCACCAGCACGTCGTGGCGGGCGCAAACCTCGGCGACGTCGAGCAGCTCGCGGCGGCTCCAGACCCGGCCGAGCGGGTTGTGGGGGCTGCAGAGCAGGTACGCCGCCACCGACGGGTCGGCAAGCGCCGCCTCGAGGGCCTCGAGGTCGAGAAGGTGGCGGCCGGGTGTGTCCTCACGAAGCGGCACCGGCACGAGGCGGCGCTCGGCGTGCTCGACCCGGAAGAAGAACGGCGGGTAGACGGGCGGGTTGATGACGACGCCTGAGCCCGGCGGCGTGCACGCCCCGAGCACGACCGCGACCCCCGTCATCACGTCGGCGACGGCGTGCACCCGGCCCGGTTCCACCTCCCACTCCCACCAGGCGCGGGCGAAGGAGGCGAACGCATCGCCGAGGGCGGCGGGGTGGGGATAGCCGAGGTCGCTCCGCTCGATCACCGCAGCGGCGGCCCGGCGGATCGGCTCGGCCACGTCGAAGTCCATCTCGGCGATGAAGGCCGGCACGACGTCGGGGGGATGGGCTGCCCATTTCTCACTCGTCCGGCGCCGCAGGACGTCGGGCGAGCACTCGCCGATCTCAGGCACCCGCGCGATAGATGTCCTTCGTGACCTCGTCGACGAGGTGGGTCTCGACCGTGCGCTCGAGGCGGCCGAGGCTGCGCAACTCGCGGACGGCGGGCACGGGGTCCGGGTCGCCGAACAGTCGCTCGTCGCCGTAATCGGCGGGGCGGCCCGTCGGGTCCGTCACCCACCAGGAGGCCTCGAGCGCGATGCCGTTGTTGTCGTTGAAGTAGATCGAGCGGAGAAAGCCGTGGTCGACGAGATCGGTCACCTCGCACCCGTGCGACTTGAGCCGGTCGCGCAGCCTGAGGAGGGCGTCCTCGTCGGGCAGGTGCAGCGAGAGGTGGTCGAACTGGGCGGCCAGCGCGTAGGGCACCCCTGCCGGCTTCGAGAAGGACTCGACGTGGTGGCCGTGGTACTCGAAGAAGGCGACCGTGTTGCCGGGGCCGACCTCGAAGAAGTAGTGGCGGAACGCCGGCGTGCCGATCGTCGTGACCAGGCGGGCGTCGAGAACTCCGTGCCAGAAGCGCACTGTCGCGTCCATGTCCTCGGTCACGAGGGCGAGGTGGTGCACGCCCCGCCAGTGAACGGTGTCAGGGGTGGCGGCCATGGCCACAGGCTACGGCGCTGGCATGGGCGACGCGTCCGCGCCACGATGGCGTCGTGCCGGAGATCGACCTCAACGCCGACCTCGGCGAGGTGGAGGGCGACCTCGCCATGATGGAGACCGTCTCGAGCGCGAACGTGGCCTGCGGCGGGCACGCCGGCGACGAGGCGTCCATGGCGGCGGCCGTCGCCGAGGCCGCCCGCCGCAACGTGGTCGTGGGCGCCCACCCGTCCTACGCGGACCGGGAGCACTTCGGCCGCGTGGAGCGGGACGACCCGCCCGAGCTCGTCGCCGAGCAGGTCGCGAGCCAGGTGGCGGCGCTCTGCCGGCTCGGAGAGGTGCGCTACGTGAAGCTGCACGGGGCGCTCTACCACCGGGCCAACCGGGACGACGCCACTGCCACCGCCATCCTCGACGCGCTCTCGGCGCTGCCGGTCCGCCACGTGCTCGCCCAACCCGGACGCCTGCTCTCGCTGGCGAGAGCGCGGGGATGGGGCGGGACCGCCGAGGGCTTCGCGGATCGCGCCTACCGGCCCGACGGGACGCTCGTCGACCGGAGCGAGCCCGGCGCCCTCCTCGAACAGCCGAGCGAGGTGGCCGCCCAGGCCGTCCTCCTCGCACGGCGAGGGCAGGTCGGATCGCTCTGCCTGCACGGTGACACCCCCGGGGCGGTTCGCCTGGCCGGGGCTGTGCGGGAGGCGCTCGAGCTGAGCGGGATCGAGATCCGGGCCTTTGCCTGAGGCAGGGTCAGGAGAGCTCCGGCACCTGGCGGGCGGCGCCCTTGTCGGCCGAGAGCGCCATCGAGGCGTAGGCCCGCAGCGCCGCCGACGCGGGACGCTCTCGATCACGGGGCGCCCACCCCTGCCCGTCGCGCACGGCCCGGCGGCGCGCGAGCTCGTCGTCGGGGACTTCGAGCGTGATCGAGCGGGCCGGGATGTCGATCGAGACGACGTCGCCGTTCTCGACCAGCCCGATCGTGCCACCGGCCGCCGCCTCGGGCGAGACGTGGCCGATCGAGAGCCCGCTCGTCCCCCCGCTGAACCGGCCGTCGGTGACGAGGGCGCACACGCTCCCGAGACGGCGCGCCTTCAGAAAGCTCGTCGGGTGGAGCATCTCCTGCATCCCGGGCCCCCCGCGGGGCCCCTCGTAGCGGATGACCAGGACCTCGCCGGGCTGCACGTCGCCGGCGAGGATCATCTCGACCGCTTGCTCCTGGCTCTCGGCCACGCGGGCCGGGCCGCGGAACCTGAGCTGGTCCTCAGGCACGCCGGCCGTCTTCACCACGCATCCGTCGGGCGAGAGGTTGCCCTTCAGCACCGCGAGGCCCCCGTCGCGCGAGTAGGGGTGCTCGACGGAGCGGACGCAGCCCGCCACGGCGTCGCGATCGAGCTCGTCGTAGCGAGCGTTCGAGGAGAAGGGCACCGTGGTGCGGATGCCGCCCGGAGCCGCCCGGTAGAGCTCGAGCGCCCGGGGGGACGGCGAGTCGGATCTCACGTCCCACTCCGACAGCCACGCCTCGAGCGACGAAGAGTGCACCGAGTGGACCCCTCGGTCGAGCAGACCGGCCCGGTCGAGCTCGCCCATGATCGCCGGTATCCCCCCGGCGCGGTGGACGTCCTCCAGGTGGTACGAGGAGCTCGGCGCCACCTTGCAGAGGCAGGGCACCTTCCGGCTCAGCTCGTCGATGTCGCCGAGGCCGAAGTCGACGCCGCCCTCGCGGGCGGCCGCGAGGAGGTGGAGGATCGTGTTCGTGGAGCCGCCCATGGCGATGTCGACCGTCATCGCGTTGGCGATGGCCGCCCGCGAGGCGACCTGGCGGGGCAGGACGCTCTCGTCGTCCTTCTCGTAGTAGCGGCGGGCGAGGTCCACGACCGTGCGGCCGGCCTCGACGAACAGCTGGCGCCGTGCCCGGTTCGTGGCGAGCGTCGTCCCGTTGCCCGGCAGCGAGAGGCCGAGCGCCTCGGTGAGGCAGTTCATCGAGTTGGCCGTGAACATCCCCGAGCAGGAGCCGCAGGTCGGGCAGGCGGACTCCTCGATCACGCGCAGCTCCGCGTCCGAGACCCCCTCGTCCGCCGACGCCGTGATCGCCGTGATGAGGTCGGTCGACGAGCGCCCGGCCTCCATCGGGCCTCCGCTCACGAACACCGTCGGGATGTTGAGGCGCATCGCCGCGATCAGCATCCCGGGCGTGATCTTGTCGCAGTTGCTGATGCACACGAGGGCGTCGGCCTGGTGGGCCTCGACCATGTACTCGACCGAGTCGGCGATGAGCTCGCGGCTCGGGAGCGAGTAGAGCATCCCGTGATGGCCCATCGCGATCCCGTCGTCGACGGCGATGGTGTTGAACTCCCGTCCGACCCCGCCCGCCTCGGCGATCGCCTCGGCCACGATGGTGCCCACGTCACGAAGGTGCACGTGGCCGGGCACGAACTGGGTGAAGCTGTTCGCGATCGCCACGATGGGCTTGCCGAAGTCAGACTCCTTGAGGCCGGTCGCCCGCCAGAGGGCTCGCGCCCCGGCGGCCTGCCTCCCCTCGGTGGTGACTCGAGAACGCAGACGCCCCATCGGTCCATCCTCCGCTCGACGCCGGTCCGGGGAGTCTAGGTGACACGGGAGCTCGGGGACGAGGGGGTGCTCCTCGACCTCCCGGGGGGCTACCGGGCCGCCCACGAGCTCGCGCGACGCGTCGCCGGCGCCCGCGAGGTGGTGCCGGGTGCCGCCACCCTCGGCGTGATCGGGGGGGACCGCGGCGAGCTCGAGGAGCTGGAGGCTGCAGCGCTGGCCGGCAGGCTGGCCGCCGCGCCGAGCCGCAGCTCCGGCACGCGGGTGACCCACGAGATCCCCGTCGTGCTCGACGGCGAGGACCTCCCCGAGCTCGACCGGCTCGGCCTCGGGGCCGGAGCGGTCGCCCGCCTCCTCGCCGGCGCCGAGCTGGAGGTGGCCTTCCTCGGGTTCATGCCGGGCTTCGCCTATCTTGCCGGCCTCCCCCCCGAGCTGGCGCGCCTTTCAAGGCGCCCGGTGCCACGGACGGCGGTCCCGGCCGGGTCCCTCGCCCTCGCCGGCGGCTACGCCGGCATCTACCCCTCGGCGAGCCCCGGCGGATGGAACCTGCTCGGGCGGACCGCCTTCCGGGCGTTCGATCCCGACCGGCCGCCCTACGCCACGCTCAGCCCGGGCGACCGCGTCCGCTTCCTCCCCGTCGAGGACGTGCCCCCCCTTACCCAAGCCCGGCGTGCGGCTCTCGAGGGCGAGCACCTCGAGGTGGTCGACCCCGGCCCGCAGCTGCTCGTGGAGGACCTCGGGCGCCAGGGCGCCGGCCACCTCGGAGTTCCCCGCGCTGGCGCCATGAACCCGTGCTGGCTCGCCGTCGCGAACCTCGCGGTCGGGAACGCTCCGGACGCGCCCGGCCTCGAGCTCGCCGGAGCCGCCCGCCTCCGGACCCGGCGAAGCCTCCTTCTCGCCCTCGCCGGCGACGCCGAGCTGCGGGTAGGCGGCACCACCATGCCACGCGGGATCGTCGCCGCCGCCGGTGCCGGCCAGATGGTCGAGGTCGGACCCGTCCGCCGGGGAGCGAGGGCGGTCCTGGCGGTGGCAGGTGGGGTGCGGGCCGATCGCCGCTTCGCCAGCGCCGCCGGGGACGCCGTCTCGGGGCTCCCTCCGGGCCCGCTCCGGGCAGGCGACATCCTCGACGTCGGCGCCGCGCCGGCGCGCTCGCGCCGGAGCTTCGAGCTGCCCGCGGCGGCGGGCGGCGGCGGGGGCGCCGTCTGCCTGCGGGCGGTCGCCGGCCCCGACCTCGAACCGGGGAGAGCGGCAGCCTCGCTCGAGGGCCTGTTCGAGGTCGACCCCCGCAGCGACCGCACGGGGATCCGGCTGCGGCGACCAGCGAGCGCTGAGCAGCAGACGCCGCGCGCGGCCGACGCGCACGGTGGCGGAGGCGAGGTGCCGTCGCACGCGGTCGTGCCTGGCTGCGTGCAGCTTCCTCCCGGCGGCAACCCGGTCGTACTCGGACCGGACTGCGGCCCCGTCGGCGGCTACGTGGTGGCCGCCACCGTCGTGAGCGCCGACCTGTGGCGGCTCGGCACGCTCGAGCCGGGACAGCTCGTGGGCTTCGAGCTCGTCTCCCTCGATGAGGCTGCCGCGGCACGGCGCCAGCTCGCGCGTGTCGTCGCCGCCTCGGTCCAGGGCTGGTACCCCACTCTCACGGCCTGAGCGCCGCCCCACGAGGGGGCGCTCGCCTACCATGACCCCGTGCGAGCGCCCTTTCGCCGAGGCGATGCTGCGGCCGCACGGCTGATCGAGCTGCTCGAGCAGTTCCGGGCGGTCTTCACGCTCCCGGTCGCCTGGGCTCGCTCGCTCACGGACCAGGCGGACCTGATCGACGCCGACGTCGCCCAGTGGGTCGAGGTGCTCGGCGCCGGCGAGGGCTGCGGCCTTCACAGCCTGCTCTATGCCTTCGGCGAGTTCCGCGCCCTCTACTACCACCGGCTCTCGCACGGGAACGCCGCCGGAGCACTCGCGGCCAAGGTGCTCCGCTTTCTCTGGCGCCCGACCCCGGGGCTCGACATCACCACGCCGCAGATCGGTCCGGGGCTGTTCATCGCCCACGGCCAGGCGACCTGCCTCGCCGCCGCCAGCATCGGCCGGAATTGCTACGTCCACCACGGCGTCACCATCGGCTGGGACTACCGGGGCGCCCGAGCCCCGATCATCGGCGACGGGGTCTTCGTCGGCACCGGAGCCGTCGTCCTCGGCGAGGTCACGATCGGCGACGGCGCCCGGATCGGGGCGAACGCCGTCGTGCTCTGCGACGTGCCTGCCGGGGCCACCGCCGTCGGCTCCCCGGCGCGGATCATCCCCGCCGTCGCGACAACGCCCGGCCTCGTGGCGCTGCCGTGAGCGGGGCCCCGCCACGCCAGCCCCGCGATGACCCCGAGGAGCTCCCCCGCCCCGTCACATGAGGTTCACAGCGAACTCTATGGCGGGCGCGCGAACGTGGAGGCAGGACTCAAGCAGATGGCCAGGTGATGAAGCGCTCCCTCACGATCGCGAAGGTGGCCGGCGTGCCCATCAGGGTGCACTGGAGCTTCTTTTTGCTCATACCGCTCGTGCTCGTGTCGTCGCAGGGCATGACGGCTGCCGACATCGGGTGGTACGCGCTCTTCGTCGTCGCGCTCTTCGCCTCGGTGACGCTGCACGAGCTCTCGCACTCGGTCGTGGCGATGCGCCTCGGCCTCACCGTGAGGGACATCGTCCTTCTCCCGATCGGTGGCGTCTCGGAGATCGAGGGAATGGGCACCTCGGCTGGGATCGAGGGCAGGGTCGCGATCGCGGGTCCCCTCGCCAGCGTTCTCATCGGGGTGGTCATGCTCGGGGTCGCCGCCCTTTTGCACGAGCAGCTGTGGCCCCCGAACCTCACCTTGTCGGGCAGCGCGTGGCCGGCGCGCATCGGCTGGCTCAACCTCGCCCTCGCAGCGTTCAACCTGTTGCCAGCGATCCCGATGGACGGCGGGCGGGTGCTGCGGGCAGCGCTCGCCGGGCGGAACGGGAACGTGCGGGCGACGAGGATCGCCTCGAGCGTGGCCACGGTGCTGGCCATCGCGATGATCGTCGTCGCCGTGCTCGTGGACGACCTCTTCCTCATCCTGATCGGCGTCTTCGTGCTACTCGGCGCGACCTCCGAGATGCAGTCGGCCAAGCTCCGCTCAACGCTGAGCGGGATGACCGTGGCAGGGTTCATGCACTCGGACCCGACTACCGTGCCGTCCTACGTCGCGGCGACCGAGGTGGCGGCATGGCTCGCGCACTTCCCCGGCCGGGCGATCCCCGTCGTCGACGAGATGGGGCGCTACCTCGGCATCGTCGACGGCGAGGAGCTGGCCGGAGCCTTCCCTGGCATGACGGTCGGAGCGGCGGCCGACCGGCGGGCCCCCGTGCTCACGCCGGAGATGGAGCTGTTCCCGGCCGCGGTCGAGAAGTTCCAGCTCTCCCAGCGTAAGGAGCTGGCGGTGATCGACGGCGGCCGGGTCGTCGGCGTCCTCTACCTCTCGATCGTCTCCGCCGCTCTCATGCGGGCGCGTGCGAGCGGGGCCGGCTCGCTCTTCGGCGGGCGCGCCGGGCCGGGTGACCCCGGGAGCGGGAGCTCGCGGCCCGATACCTACGCGGGTCACCTCTGAGCACACGGCAATGCCGGCGAGCACAGGGCGGAGCCGAGACCTTTCCTGAGGTGCTCGCCGTGCTTCGCTGACGGGCTTGCCGCTCCGATGGGGTCCGGTGGCGTCACTCGCTCAGCCAAGGCTCTCCTGCGTCACTTTGGTGCCGAGCTCCTCTGCGCGCTGCGGCGGCCGCCAGGATCGACGAGGTTGCGCTCGAGGATCCGCCTGCGCCGTGTCGCGGCCTCGTCACAACAGCAAGAGAGCAGTGGCGAGCGACTGGCCGTGATGTCGCGTGGTCCCGAGTCCTGCAGGGACGCGAGCGGCTGCTCAGATGGAGGGAAAGGCCGGACCGCTCGGGAGCCCTTGGCAGGCGAGACCGACGTTGACGAGTCGGCGCCACGTAATGACGTCGGCGAGAGGCAGCCCGTGGCAGGAGTCGCCGAACCTGGGAGCGGGCTCCGTCCACCAGGTTGAGGTGGCACCTACACTCGCTGGATATGGGCGAGCAAGCGAACGAGGCCTTGCCCACGTGCCGGTGATGACGCCAAGCCGCCCCTCGTACCGACGTCCTCCCGTGGCAGAGGTTGCACTCGCGCTCTATGTCTCGCCTCCGCTGCCGCTTCGTACGGTTTCTCTTGGCCGCCTCTGGGAGCGCTGGCGGGACAGGTACCCACAGAGCGAAGACCAGCCACCGCTACCACCGGTGATGCCCGAGACGTTCCCACATCCGTCTCCCTCCGCCTCCATCCAGTTCTCAGGCGTTTTTCCGGGCGTCCGGGTCTGGTACCTCTCGGAGGGGCGAGATCGGGTCCTCCAAGTTCAACGCGATCGCCTCGTGCTCAACTGGAGGCGACTTGCCGACGACCAGCCCTACCCCCGCTACGAATCCCTGCGTCCAGAGTTCGAGGCAGCTGCAGTCCAGTTCCTCGAGTTCGCAACGTCTGAGGGATTGGGACCAGCCCGCATCGCCCAGGTTGAGGTCGCGTACGTCAATCCGATCCCACTGGGGGATAGAGTTGAGGATCCCGCACGGATGCTATCTGTGTGGTCCGGCGAGCGGAGCGATGACTTCCTTCCTGCAAGCCCGGAAAGTGTCAGCCTGGCCCTGCGCTATCGGATACCCCATCCTGAGACGGGTGAGCCCATCGGTCGTCTTTACGTCGAGGCTTCCCCAGCCATGCATCAGAACGTCGCCTCGCCAGAGGAGGAAGTCTTCTTGCTCCGGCTGTTCGCTCGGGGTCGTCCGCTGGGTGACGGCATCACAGGTGCCTTGGCGTTTCTCGACGTCGGTCGCGATTGGGTCGTAAGAGGCTTCACCTCGATCACGACGTCCGAGATGCACGACATCTGGGAGCTAGAGGAGTGAGCTCATGGTAGTAACCGATCACACGCTCACTGGGGCGGAGTACAAACAGGACGAGTGGCCACAAGCAGGCACCCTCCAGGAGCTAGCGGCAAGCAGGATCCTTCCGATGGAGCTCGCACCTATCGTGGTTCGACTGACTGAATTCCTCGAGTTGCATCCCGGCTGGAACTCGTATCGGTCTGCTCCTACTCAGGTGGGTGCGGTCACGACCGCGCTCAACGTGCTCGCCAGGTTAGCGAGGCTAGGTTCCGTCAAAGTCTTGCCAGAGATCGCTCCCACCTCTCGAGGAGGCGTGCAGCTGCAATGGAGTCGCAACGACGACGCCGTTGAAATTGAGTGCGACCCGAACGGTACTGTGCAAATCCTTGTTGACATCGATGGTCGAATGGTTGAGTGGACAATGCCCGGTGTGAGTGATCCGCGGCTGTCCGAGGCTCTCGCCTGGGTCGAAGAGATTGCATAGTCAGTGTGGCCGCCACCGCGCCTGGCGATCAGCCGGGATGCGCCACCACCCGGGTCTGGCGGCGAATCCCCCCTTGGCACCTACCAACGAAGCCTGGTCAGGACCGACCCAATAGCGCCGCCTTTGATGACGACCCCGACAACGAACCCATGTCGGTCGTCATCGTGCGCGAGGATCGGCCACCCGAGGAGGTGTTGGCCGGCCACGAGGGATTCGGCCTCGTAGAGCTCAACGCTGCTGAGCTTGTCGCCATGGGACTGCTCGTTCAACGCGATCCGCAGCCCGAGGAGCAAGATCACGCTGTCGTGATCGGGCCGAAGCCGCAAAGCGTGAGGCGCAGGATGGCAAAGAACTGCCGATGGGTCATCAAGCCCCCTTCCCCCTGAGCCGCAACAGGGCGAGGAAACTGCTTGGCAGTCCTCAGCTGAGCTATCGACTCTCGGCCGTGGCGCGGCTGGATCAGCGCCCGATCAGCCGGAACACTCTCGTGTCCGTGGTTCGCGACTCGCGCTCTGCGCTCTCGCGGCAGACGCGCTGGCCTCGAGCGTGGCGACCAGCGCCTGGATCTGCTGGTCGTGGTCCATTCGTTGCCAAGCGGGCCATGTGCCGTTGGCGGCTTGAATCGGTCGGAGGCCGTGGAGCCCGCCAGGGAACGAAAAAGGCCGCCGGCGAGCCGGCGGCCAGTCTCGATCAGGAACGTCAGGCTGTCACAGCGGCCGTACGTTCTGCGCTTCCATGCCCTTTCGTCCCTGAGCGAGGTCGAACTCGACGAGCTGACCCTCGTTGAGGGTCTTGTAGCCCGACACCTGGATGTTCGAGTAGTGGACGAACACGTCGTCCCCGTCCTCGCGCGAGATGAATCCGAAGCCCTTCTCAGCGTTGAAGAACTTCACGGTACCTGTTGCCAATTTGATGACTCACTTCCTCACTGCGCCGTTCCACAGCGAAACGACCGGGCCAGCGTAGCCGCCAGCCTCGCCGGCCGCTGGAGGTGAGCGGCCGGGGCGGTGCTACGGCCGCAGCGAGACGGGCACGAAGGTCATGGCGCTCATGAGGACGAGCAGGACCGAGAAGGCACCTGCGACCACGGCAACCCCCCGGCCCCGCAGCCGCCTCGCCCAGACGACGACGAGGGGGAAGGCAGTGAGCAGCATCCGCGGGTTGGGCGCCGTCCCGTGGGAGGTGAGGGTGATCACCGCCATCGCGGCGCAGAACGCCACCGCCGGAATGGGCGGCCGCACCCGCCGCGCCAGCAGGGCGGCGCCGGCGACGAACAGGTAGAGCGTGCCGAGCAGGTCGCTCACCTGGTTCAGCTGGCGCCAGCCGTGCGCGGCGCGAAAGCCGCGGCCGATCTGGCGCACTAGCTCGCGCACCTCGTCAGGACGGGCGAGGAGGGTGGTCGACTGGTGCCAGGCGAGCCGCTGCACCTCGAAGGTGGCAAAGGGGGTGCCGGCCCACCACCAAAGGAACCCTCCTGTTGCAAGCGGGCCGATCAGGGCGAGAAGCGGAGCGGCAAGGCTGCGACGTCCCTCCCTGCTCCGCCAACCGTCACGGCGCAGGGTGTCGAGACAGGCCACGGCGCAGACGGCCACGAGCACGAGGCCGTCGGCCTCGACGGCGACCGCCGCCGCCGCAAGCGCCCCGGCAAGCGCAAAGCGGCGGCGCTCGAGGCAGAGCAGGCAGCCGGCGGCGAGCGGGATGAGGAGGCCCTCGGCGTAGACCATCGAGAACACGACCGACCCGGGAAAGACGCTGAACAGCAGCGCCGCCCGAAGGCCCGCCCGCGCTCCCCACCAGCCCGTCGCGAGCCGCTGCACGAGGAGCGTGGCGACAAGGCCGCCGGCGCCGGAGACGAGCAGCGCCGCGAGCAGCGGCGAGCAGGACAGGGCGTGGTCGAGGAGCCAGATCACGCCGCCGTAGGCGGGAAGGAAACCTAGCGTCGACTGGTGGGCCGAGACGGCGTGCGGGAAGCCGTGACGCGCCATCTGGAGGTACCAGACGCCGTCCCAGTTCGACAGCTCGGCGGACAGCCGCTGATGCGCGAGCGCCGAGGTCACGAGCGCCGTCACGAGCAGCGCAACCCGTGTGGCGAGGTAGGTGGCCGTGGCGAGGACGACCGACGAGGCCGGGACGGCGGGCGGGTGACCGGCAGCTCCCCCGACTTGCGCCGACGCTTGAGAGGGCCCAGCCCCTACCGGCGCCGGCTCCCTGGTGCGCCGGCGGTCCAGGAGGAGCCCCACGGGGAGACGCTATCGCGCCGCGGATCCCGCCTCGGGGCCGGAACAAGCTAGACACTTGCTGCATCGACGAGCCCACGCCGAACGACGGGGAGGACGCGAGGCCGCTGCTGGCCGCAGCCGGGGCGCGCCCCGCACCCGGTCACGGCGGGGCGGCCAGGGCCACTGCATCCGAAGCAGCCGGGGTCTTCTGGCGCACCCGGCTCGCCCGCGCCGGTGACCGCTACGGGCCGCTCCTGCCCGTCGTCGCCGTCGTCGTGCTCGATCTCGTCCAGCTCCTCCCGGAGACGGCGGTCGTCGCCTACCCGAACGACTCGGCCATGCACTCGGAGATGGTCTGGTTCGCAGCCGAGCGGCTCGCAGCGGGACACCTGCCGCTCAACGGGTGGTTCCCCTTCCTCAACGTCGGCTCTCCGCAGTTCCTCCACTACCAGAGCCTGCCGGCCATGCTCACGGGCGCCGTCGGCCTCGCCCTCGGCCCGTACCGAGCCTTCGCGTGGTCAACCTACCTCCTCCTTGCGACCTGGCCCCTCAGCGTGTACCTGTCGGCCCGGCTGTTCCGCCTCGGGCGCTGGGCCGCGTCGGCCGCTGCGGTCATGTCCCCGTTCCTCGTCAGCGCACCTGGCCTCGGCTACGAGCAGAGCAGCTACCTGTGGATCGGTTACGGGCTGTGGACCCAGCTCTGGGCCATGTGGAGCCTTCCGCTCGCCTGGGGACTCACCTGGCGAGCGATCGACGAGGGCCGGTACCGCTTCGCCGCCTGCGTGGCGATCGTGGCGACGATGGCCTTCCATTACGAGACCGGCTACCTCGCCGTCCTCCCGATCCTGCTCTTCCTGCTCGTCCGCCCCCGCCCCTTCGCGCCCCGGCTGCGCCGTGCGGCAATCGTCCTCGGCGGGTCGATGCTGGGCGGCTCGTGGATCGTCGTACCGCTTCTCGCCATGCGGAACTACGCAGCCATCAACGAGTTCCTCCAGCACACCTCGCACGCCGACAGCTTCGGGGCGCGCCGGGTGCTCTCCTGGCTCGCCGAGGGCCAGCTGTTCGACCACGACCGCTTCCCGGTCGTGACGGCCTGCCTCGCCGTCGGTCTCGTCGCCGCCGCCGCAAGATGCCGGCGCGACGCCGTGGCCCGCGCCCTTCTTGCCCTGTTCGCCTCGAGCCTCGTCCTGTTCTTCGGGCGCCCCACGCTCGGGCCGCTCCTCGTGCTGCTGCCCGGGAGCAAGGACCTGTTCCTCCGGCGCTTCGTGATCGGCGTGCAGCTCGCCGGGCTGCTCATCGCGGGGAGCGGAGCAGCCGCCCTCGCCGGGGCCGCCCGGTCGGCGGGCCTGAGGGCGAAAGGGTGGCTCCGCCGCCAGCTGGACCGGCCGCTCGCTCCCCTCGTCACACGTGCGCTCGCAGCCACGGCATTCGGCGCTGCGATGGCACCGGCCGTCTGGCAACTGCACAAGTACGACAACTTCAACCGGCGGGACATCGCCGTCCAGGCGCACGCCGACGCGACCGAGGGCCGACAAGTGGAGACGCTGGTCGCCCGTCTCGAGCGGATGGGGCCGGGGAGGGTCTACGCCGGGCTCCCTTACGAGAACTGGGGCGAGAACTTCCTCGTCGGCTACGTGCCCGTGCTGCAGTACCTCGCCCGCCTGCACGCCGACGAGATCGGCTTCACGCTGAGGACGGCGTCACTCATGAGCAACCCGGAGGCCTATTTCGACGAGTACGAGCCCGGCGACTACTCGATGTTCGGCGTCCGCTACCTGATCCTGCCGGCCTCGCGCGCTCCGAGCGTCCCGGCCGTCGAGGTGATGCGCCGAGCCGGCTACACGCTGTGGAGGGTGCCGGGCACGAGCTACGTCACGCTCGTGCAGACCGAGGGCACGATCCGGCTCGGACCGAGCGACATCGGGCGGGCGACCTCGGCCTTTCTCGACAGCAGCCTGCCCGGGAGCGGGATCTACCCGACCGTCGCCTACAGCTCCCATGCTGCGGCCACCCCGATCCTCCCCGGGGCGACCGGTTCCTTGCTGCCGGCCGGCTCCCCGGGGAGGGTGCTCGCCGAAAGAGCCGACCTGCAGGCCGGGCGCCTCTCGGCGCTGGTCCGGGCAGAGCGCGACGCCGTCGTGCTGGCCTCCGCGTCCTACGACCCAGGCTGGAAGGCGACCGTGGACGGGCACGCCGTGCCCGTCGAGATGATCGCCCCTGCCCTGGTCGGTGTCCGAGTGGGCCCCGGCCTGCACGAGGTGCGCTTCTCCTTCGAGGGGTTCGGCTGGTACCCGGAGCTCGCCGCGACGTCGGGCGTCTCCCTCGGTTCGGTGGCCCTGCTCGACCTCGCAGGACGCCGGCGGCGCCGGCGCGCCAGCAGCGAACAGCCGCGCGGCGCGTCTCGCGCGACGACTGCTCCGAGCCCTGACTGGATATCTTCGACACCCAGATGAGACGAACCACCTTGCTCCTCGCGACCATCGGGACGGTCGCCGTCCTCGGGGCCGGCGCCGGCTACTTCGTCAGCGCCAGCTCCCCGGCTCGGCCGGCTCGCACCTCGCGCTCCGCCACGGGGAGAACAGGAGCGCGCAAGGGGGGCACCGCCGGGCTGACCTCGAGCGACCAGCCCTTCAGGGTCGTGTCGGTCACTCCGCGCAACGGGACGGAGGGCGTCCCCGGCACCGCACCAATCTCGGTCACCTTCTCGGATCCGCTCGCCTCGAACCCGGTCGACCCCACACTCAGCCCGAGCGTGCCCGGGACCTGGAAGGAGACCGGGAGGAGCACCCTCACCTTCACGCCGAGTGTCCCCTTCGTGCCCCTCAGCCAAGAGACACTCACGATCCCAGGGGGGACCGGCGGGCCTGCCGACACTCGCGGCGCCGTGCTCAGGGCCTCCGTGGTCGACAACTTCACGATCGAGGACGGGAGCACCGTGCGGCTGCAGCAGCTCCTCTCGCTCCTCGACTACTCCCCGCTCGCCTGGAACCCGAGCGGCACGCCGATCTCCCCGTCCGATACGCCCGCACAGCTGGCGGCGATGTACTCCCCCCCGAGCGGGAGGTTCTCGTGGAGGTCGACGGGGTGGCCGGCAAAGCTGTACAGCCTCTGGCGGCCGGGCGACTACAACGTCTTCACACGGGGCCTCGTCATGTCCTACCAGGCCGACCACGGCCTCGACGTGACCGGGAAGCGAACCGGCGCGCTCTGGCTCAGCATGATGAACTCCCTCGCCGACGGCGTCGTCAACACCGGCGGCTACAACTACGCCGTTGGCGACAAGGTCCCGCCGCAGTCACTCACCATCTGGCACAACGGCCGGGTCGTGTTCTCGAGCCCGGCGAACACGGGCATCCCCCAGTCGCCGACACCGAGCGGCACCTTCCCCGTCTACGCCCGCTACCGCAACGAGATCATGCGGGGCACCAACCCGGACGGCGTCCCCTACGCCGACCCCGTGCAGTACGTCGCCTACTTCTACGACGGCGACGCCGTGCACTACTTCCCCCGAGCCGACTACGGGGTCCCCCAGAGCCTCGGCTGCATCGAGCTACCGCTCGCCGCCGCCGCAGCGGCGTGGCCCTATCTCGCCTACGGCACCCTCGTCACGGTGATCAACTGAGCATGCCCCGGTCCATGGGGCGCTCGCGGCGCCACTACTACCGTGACCGCAGCCGGGCACGCGCGATCCTGAAGACGTTCGCTGTCCTCGCCGTGGTCGTCGTGCTCGGCGTGATCGCATGGGTGGTCGCCGCGCTCACAAGCTCCCCAGGGACACCGTCGCTCGCCCTGACCGTCGCCCCTGAGCAGACGGCTCCCGGAGCACCCCTTCGCCTGACGGCCCCTCCGGGGGTACAAGAGGTGGTAGGACTCGACGGACTTGGGACGATGGCCGAGGCCGGCGTCGAGCAACCGCACCCCATCGCGAGCATGACGAAGATGATGGCGGCGCTCGTCGTGCTGCGCGACCACCCTCTCAGCCCATACTCCAACGGGCCGGAGATCCAAGTGACCCCGGCCGACGTGGCCACCTACCAGAGCGACAAGCGCCAGGGCGACTCGGTCGTCCCCGTCGTCGCCGGTGAGAAGCTGACCGAGCGCCAGGCCCTCGAGGCGGCGCTCATCCCTTCCGGGGACAACATCGTCGAGATGCTCGCCGACTGGGACGCCGGAAGTGTGCCCGCCTTCGTCGCGAAGATGAACGCCATGGCCCGCTCGCTCGGCCTCGCCCACACCCACTACGCGGGCCCGAGCGGGGTCAACCCGGCGACGGTCTCAACCGCCCACGACCAGCTCGTCGTCGCCGAGGCCGCCATGAGGATCCCCGCCTTCGCGCACATCGTGGCCATGCCCCAGGCCACCCTGCCCGTAGCCGGGGTCGTCTACAACGTCGACTCCGACCTCGGGCACGCCAACATCGACGGCATCAAGACGGGCTGGATCCCCGCCAGCGGAGCCTGCTTCGCCTTCTCGGCTCCCGAGAAGGTCTCCGGCTACCAGGTGAGGCTCACTGGCGTCGTCATCGGCGAGCAGGGAGGGACGCCGCTCGCGAGCGCGCTCGCCGCTGCAGTACAGATCGTGACGAGCGCCTCGAAGGCCTTGCGCGTCGTCACGGTGCCGGCCGGCACCACGGTCGCACGCCTCTCGGCACCCTGGTCGCACTCGATCCGCGTCGTCACAACCTCGCTCATCCGTCTCGTCGCCTGGAACGGCGCCCGGCTCGACATGAGGTTGACGCCGCTCCACCGGCTCCCGTCGACCCTCTCCCGAGGGGCCGTCGTCGGGACGCTCACGGTCCAGATCGGCCAGGCACGGATGGTCACGAGGATCGAGACCACGGCCCCGCTACAGGGGCCCTCTCTCGGCTGGCGGCTCTCGCACCCCTGAGCGTCGCCGGCGGGCCGAGCACTGAGCGGCGCTCCCGTGCCGGGCTCGCCGGTTGACACGGGCTGAACGAAAGGAGCGCCGTGCTGGCTGGGATCGGGACTGGAGTGATCACACCGGAGCCGCCGGTGATGCTGGCCGGCTTCGGCGGGAGGACGGCACCGGCGACCGAGGTCCACGACGACCTCGAGGTCCGCGTCCTCTACCTGCGGGCGGAGCACTCGGCGGTGGCCCTTGTCGTCTGCGACCTCCTCGGGATGTCCCCGAGCTTTGCGCTGCCCGTCCGGCGGGCCGTGGCCGACGAGCTCGGCCTCCCGGTCGCCGCCGTGCTGACCGCCGCCACGCACACCCACTCCGGCCCGAGCTGCATCGCCGGCTCGGAGGCGATCGGCTGGCCGACGCCTCCTGGCTACGCCGATCTCCTCGTTGGAGGTGCCCGGGCGGCCGCTGCGGCCGGCCTCGCCGGAGCCTCGCCGGCGAGGCTCTCGTGGGCTCAGGCTCGCCTGCCGCCCGGGCTCTCGGTCAACCGGCGCGGCCACCCCTACGAGCCGTGGTTCGCGCTCCTCGACGTGCGCCGCTCCGACGGGGCACGGCTCGGCACCCTCGCAAACCTGTCCGTGCACCCGGTGGCTCTCGGGCCGGAGTGCCGAGCGGTCTCGAGCGACTGGGTGGGCCCGTTCCGGGAGGCGCTCGAACGGCGCCTCGGAGGGACTGCCCTCATGCTGAGCGGTGCCCTTGGGGACGTGAACCCCCGCCACGTCCACCGGCAGGGCAACGAGTGCCCGCGGGTCGACGGGTTCGCCGAGGCGGCCGAGCTCGGCGAGGAGCTGGCAGAGGCCGTCTCCGGAGCCATCTCCGGAACGCTGCCACTCGAGGACCAGATCGAGGTGCTGCGCTGCGAGAGGGTCGAGCTCCCGGTCGGCGACACGATGCTGGCGCGCCTTGGGCCAGCGGGCGGATCCGAGCGCGCTGAGGTGGAGCTCGTCGAGTGGTCGGTCGGCGGAGCCCGGCTCGTCTCGATACCCGGCGAGGGCTTCCACGCCCTCGGGAACGCCGTCGCGCGCGCACACCCGGGCCCCGTCCTCCTCGCCGGGCTCGCCCCCGTCTGGCAGGGTTACCTGCCCCTCCCGTTCACCGAGGGCTACGAGGAGTCGATGAGCTTCGGGGAGCCGTTCGTGAGCGCCGTGGTGACGGAGCTCCTTCGCGCAGGGACCGCTCAGTCGATCGACGGGGCTCCCGCCTCGTAGGCCGGGTCCTCGAGACCGAGGTCCGGGAGGTCCGTGCTCACCTTGAGCGGGAAGTGGGGAGGCCTGTGCTCGAGGAACGACTCGACCCCCTCCCTCACGTCATCGGTGGCACCCCGCAGGTGCATGGCGAAAGAGTCGAGGCGGTGTGCCTCCATCGGGTGGCGAGCCCCTGCCATGTGGAGGACCATCTGGCGGGCAAGCGCGACCGACACGGGGGCTGTGTTCTCGACGATCTCGTGAGCGATGCCCCGGGCCGCCGGCAGCAGCTCCTCGGGCGGCACGACTCTCGAGACGAGGCCGGCCTCGAGCGCCTCCTCCGGACCGAACACCCGGCCCGTCACCACCCACTCCATCGCCCGGCTGAGCCCGACGATCCTCGGCAGGAACCAGCTCGAGGCGGCCTCGGGAACGATGCCCCGCCGAGCGAAGACGAACCCGAACTTCGCCGATCGCGACGCGATCCGCACGTCCATCGGCAGGCACATCGTGATCCCGACCCCGACCGCCGGTCCGTTGATCGCGGCGATCACCGGCTTTCGCAGCCCGAAGATCCGCAAGGCGATCCTCCCGCCGCCGTCCCGACGGGCGTGAGCCCTCCGAGGCGGGCCGCCGTCGTCCTCCTCTCCCCCGTCGGGCCGGGCAGGATCGAACGTGTCGCCTCCCGCGGCGAGGTCCGCTCCGGCGCAGAAGGCGCGCCCGGCTCCGGTCACGATCACCACCCTCACGTCGTCGCGGCGATCGGCCTCGTCGAAGGCGGCCAACAGCTCGTTCATCATCTGGCCCGTGAACCCGTTCAGTCGGTCGGGCCGGTCGAGCGTGACCGTCATGACCTGCTCTTCCACTACGACAGCGGCGTGGGGCGCCACAACATCCTCCCTTCCGTTCGGCGCCGGGCCGAAAAGGGTCCGTCCGGCACCGCGACGACCCGCAGTCTCGCATCGTCCCTGCCGTGGCCGTGAGCTGCCCGACCGATCCGGGCCGCGCGCACAAGCTCCTTTAGGGTGAGCCGGGTGAGCGCAGGGACGGCCCGGGCCAAGATCACCTCCATCCGGCCTCCCGCGGCGCTGCTCGTCGCAGGCTCCGCGGTGTCGGTGCAGTTCGGCGCCGCGCTCGCCACCCAGCTGTTCCGGCGGGTCGGGCCGGCCGGCGCGGTCACGCTGCGGCTCGTGTTCGCCGCCGTCGCACTGCTCGCCGTCAACCGGCCGACCGCACGGCGCCTACGGGCCATCCCCCACCGGTGGCAGGACCTCGCGGTTGCCGCTTCGTTCGGGCTCGTGCTCGGCGCGATGAACCTCTCCTTCTACGAGGCGATCGCTCGCGTGCCGCTTGGCGTCGCGGTCACCGTCGAGTTCGTCGGCCCGCTCGCGGTGACGATCGGCGGCTCCCGCCGCCGAGCCGACGTGCTCTGGGCGGTCCTCGCTGGAGCGGGGGTGTTCCTCCTCGCCGGGGGCGGCCTTCTCGGTGGTCACCGCCTCGACCTCGCGGGGATCGGCTTCGCCGCCATCGCGGGATCCTGCTGGGGCGGCTACATCCTGCTGAACGCGGCCACTGGTCGCCGCTTCGGCGGAACCTCCGGTCTCGCGATCGCAATGGCGGTGGCCACCTGCGCGGTCCTTCCGTTCGGCATCGTCCAGGCCGGCACGCGCCTCCTCGGCCCGCTTGCGCTCGGCATCGGCCTCGTCGTCGCACTCCTCTCCTCGGTCATCCCCTACTCGTTCGAGATCGTCGCCCTTCGCCGCGTGACACCCCGAGCCTTCGGGATCCTGCTCAGCATGGACCCCGCGCTTGCCGCCATCGCGGGCCTCGTCGTGCTCGGGCAGCACCTCGGCGGGAGCGAGATCTTGGCCCTCGTCCTCGTCGTGATAGCAAATGCCGGCAGCGCCTACTTCGATGCTCGTGCACCCGTCGCCCCCTCGTCGTAGCGCTCAAGGTCCAGCGTCCGAGTGTGCCCTTTGACGGAGGGGCCGGTCAGTGGTACACCTCCGGCGGGAGGAACGACATGCGCGCTAGCCCGCCACCATGCTGTGCCGCGGCGCGCAAGAGCACGCGCGACGAAAGCGGCTAACCCCTCAGGCCGCGGACGTCCGCGTACACGCGGGGCAGGGAACTCGGCTGCCTTCGGAGAGAGCCCTGCCCCGCGACCTCTCCCGGCACCTCGTCGGAGCCGCCCGCCCCTCGGGTGCGGCACACGGTCTCGCCCGCAGCTGTCAGCTCCTACCCCCGGGGGAGCCGCGGCTCGTCGCAGCCATCGACCGAGCCGCAGAAGGGCACCAGTGATTGCGCATCACGCATACTGCTGGGGCGGGGAAGGAGGGGCATCGTGCCAGACCGACAGGCTCGACAACCCGAGGAGCTCAACGGATTGTTCGCCGACGCAGCGGACGCCGGTGACCCGGCCGGTGTCGCTGCGCGCCGCGAGGAGCAGACCGTGATGGCGTGCCCACGTGGGGGTCAACACGTGGGCCGCGAGGCCATAAGGAGGCTGCGGGAAGGGGTCCTGGCCAGCGGACCGCACTTCGAGCCCAAGCAGGCGGTGCCCGCAGCGGTGAGCGGCAACATCGCCCTTGCGGCCACCGTGGCCGAGAACGGCGCCAGAGCCCGGGCCCAGGTTGCCCGGCGCCAGGCCCGACGGTACCTCGCTGCGACTGCTGGACGTCCCCGAGGTCGCTCCCCATGCGTGAGCGGCGCACGGCGCTCGATGTGGCAGAGCGGCTGCGCGCCGCCGCACTGGCCTTGCCGGGAGTCGACGAGCGCGAGACATGGGGCAGGCCCACGTTCCGCGTTTGCGACAGGCTGTTTCTGACCCTGGCGCCGGATGGCTCCACGGCGACGATGAAGACCTCGCCCGCCGACCAGGCGGCGTTGATCGCCGCCGAGCCCGACGTGTTCTCCTTCGCGGCCTACCTGGGTCGCCATGGCTGGGTCTCCGTGTCTCTTGATCGCTGCGACCCCGACGAGGTCGAACAGATGGTCGTCGACTCCTGGAGGCGGCGTGCACCTCGCCGCCTCTCAGCCCGGGAAGTGGACGAGCGCAATACCGGTCAGAGCGGCTCGCCGACAAGGGCCGGAGGCTCTAGCGGTATGCGCGAGCACGCCCGATGATTGCGATCCGGGTGGATCTGTGGGTCGACCCGATCTGTCCCTACGCCTGGGTGGCGACAGCAGAAGGCGAGCGCATTCTCGGGCTACCGAAGACCGACGCAGGGACGAGAACGATCGCGCTTCCTGTCATCGCCCTGGATGCCCTCCGCACGCACCTGGACACGTTCACGGCCAAGAGAAGGGATGCCTGGGTGTTCTCCCGAGACGGCCAACCGATCAATCCGCGCACGATCGACCGAGTCTGGACGCGCGTCCGGGGCAAGATCGGTCGTCCTGAGGTGCGACTCCATGACCTCCGTCATACCGGCCTCACCTTGGCCGCCCAGGCCGGGGCGACGACGGCCGAGCTGATGTTCCGGGGTGGACACTCATCACCAGCTGCTGCCCTCCACTACCAACAGGCTGCGAAGACACGCGACAAGGCCCTGGCCGAGGCGCTGGACAAGCTCGCGGCAGACGACGGAACCGAACCAGGAGTCCGAGCGCCGAACCCGTCGATCTCTTAGCCCCTGTTTAGGACCTGTCCGCCCGGACATCGAGGCTGGGTCAGAAGGTCCACCGCCTCTGAAGCGAAAATGAGCTGAAGTCCGCACCGGTTCCGGGCGCGCCAGGTCGGGGTGCGGGGCGGAGCCCCGCTCGGGACGGAGTCCCGAGCCTCAGGCCGCCGGGTTGAGGGTGACTTCGTGGCCGAGGGCCATCAGC
>DATGKK010000093.1:0-37935 GCA_035294725.1 Acidimicrobiales bacterium
CCGTAGGCGTTCTGGTGATGCTCGTTCACGCACACCCCGTCGAAGCCGAGCTCGTCGGCGAGGATGAGCTCGTCGAGGTAGCGGTTGTAGATCGCGGTGCCGATCGCCGGGTCGAACAGTCGGTTCGGACAGGTGATCCAGGCCGGGCCGTCGTAGTCCGGCGGGAGGCCGGGATACGGCATCAGATGGAAGCTGAACAGTCGCACTCGAGGACCCCCTTGGTCGCGCTGCTGCCCCGCCCACCTTACTGATACGCGAGTCAACAACGAGAGCGTCCCGGGCCGCCGCCGCAACAGCCCCGCCCGCTCCCCCCTATCCGGGTGCGAGCACCAACCCGGCCAGGTCGGGTCGGAGCCTGAGGCAGCGGCCGCCGAGACCGAGCTCGGAGAGGCACGCCTCCCCGGCGTCACGCGCTGCGCTCGCGGCCCGCTCCCCGTCGCAGAGGGCGAGCATCGACGGCCCGGCGCCCGACCAGGTCGCCATGGCGGCGCCGGCCTCGAGCAGCCGTCGGAGAATCTCGGGCGCCTCCGGGAACAGCTGCGTGCGGGCGTCCTGGTGGAGACGGTCCTCCGCCGCCTCGGGGACGAGCTCGGTGTGGTCCGCCAGCCCGGCCACGAGCAGGCCCATCCGCCCGAGGTTCTGCGCTGCCGCCTCGAGCGGGACCATGTCCGGGAGCACGGCGCGGGCAGCCTTCGTCGGCAGCTCCCGGTCGGGCACGACGACGACGATCCGCCACTCCGGGTCGAGGCGGAGGCGCCGCGCGACCGGGAGGCCGCCGATCATGGTGGCCGCGACCAGCCCGCCGGCGTGGGAAGCGGCCGCGTTCTCGGCATGGCCGTCAATGAGGGCGGCGACGGTCAACGGGTCGCCGGCCCCGGCCGCCGCCGCCGCCGCGAGGGCAAGCGCGGCGGAGGAACCGAGGCCGCGGGCGACCGGGATCTCCGAGCGCACGTGGACGGCGACGTCGTCGTGGCCGAGCACCTCCCGGACGACGGCCGCGGCGAGATGGGTGCTGTCCCTCGGCAGCTCCGACCCCTCGCCATCGCTCGTCAGCTCGAAGCGGGCCGCCGCCTCGACGGTGACCTCGCAGTAGAGGGAGAGCGCGAGCCCGAGCGCGTCGTAGCCGGGGCCGAGGTTCGCCGCGGAGGCGGGAGCGCGCGCCCTCATCTCCGCATCGCGGGCCACCGGCCCGGCGTCCCGGGCCGGGTCAGGGCCCGACTCCGAGCGAGACGGGCGCGCGCAGCACGATCGAGCCGGCCGGGGGCGGAGCGATGGCGCCGTCCAATCGGACGGGATAGGCGGCGACGGGTCCGTACCGGGAGGCGACCACGAGCTCCCCGACCACGGCGCCCCGCCCCCATCCGTGGCGGATCTCGGACTCGGTCACCGTCGCCGCCACGAGATGCGCCGACAGGCCGAGGCCTGGCCAGCCGACGAGGGTCACCGGCGCCGCGACCGAGGCTGCCACCGACCGGTGCAACCAGGGGACGCGCACCACCGCGATGGTGCGCCCGGTGCCGAAGGGGGCGAGCAGCTCGAGGCGGCGGCGTGCGGCGGCGAGGAGGGCGAGGTCGGCCTGCCCGGCCTCGCCGAGGCCGAACGGCTGCCCGAGGGAGACCTCCACGACCAGGCTCCTCCGCCCGGCCACCTCCTCCCAGGCCGCCGCCACGAGGCAGCCGCCCGCCTGGTCGGTGAACCCCGACTTCACGCCGACGACGCCGTCGACGCCGAGCACGGGGTTGTAGTTCCAGATGTGCCCCATGACGGGGAACGGCAGGTCGGTGCTCGCCACGATCGAGCGGAGCACGGGATTGGCCATCACGACCGTCGCAAGGAGGGCTTGGTCAGCCGCGGTGGAGCGGGTCCGGGGGTCGAGCCCGCTCGGGTCGGCGTAGTGCGTGTGGGCCATGCCGAGCGAGGCGGCCGTCGCGTTCATCTCGGCCACGAAGCGCGCGCCGGTGCCGCCCACCCAGCGGGCGAGGATGGTGGCGACGTTGTCGGCCGACGGGATGAGGAGCGCCTCGAGCAACTGGCGCTCGGTGAGGCGCTCGCCCGTCACGAGCTCGACGTTCGAATCGTCGTGCTCGGAGGCGTAGATCCACGCGGCGTGCTCGGCGGCGGTGACGCGCAAGCTGGGGCCCTGCTCGGCACCCCGGAGGGGATGGGCCTTGAGCACGAGGTAGGCCGTCATCATCTTCGTCACGCTCGCGATCGGCACCTCAGCCTCGTGGGGGCTCTCCGCGACGACCCCGCTCCCCATCACGGCGACGGCGCCCTCCCCCTTGGCCGGGAACGGCATCGGCGGGACCACGCCGCTCGACAGGTCCGCAAGCGGGACCGAGGGAGCGAGGCGAGGGAGCGCGTACTCGAGCTGCGCTCGCGTGGCCGTGCGCGAGTCGACCACCTGCCGCCCGCCCGAGGAGGCCGCCCACGTTGCGACCCCGGCCGTGACGAACAGCGCGATCGTCACCGACCCGGCGAGGCGGCGGCGCGCCCGGGCCCTCGCCGCGGCGAGGAGGCGTGCTCGCTCCCCCAACGCCGCCAGCCCTGCTGTCCCGGCTCCCTTCGCGGCACGGGCCGAAGGGGACAGCGCTACCGGCTGTGCAGGCGGTCGTCGCGGCGCCATAGCGGGGTCTCTCATATCAGATTTCCGGCTCGAACGGGACCGGGGACCTTCCGGGCGGCTCAACCCTGCAGCTGGTCGAGCTCCTCAGGGGTCATCAGCACGGCGCGCGCCTTCGAGCCCTCCGAAGGCCCGACGACCCCCCGCCGCTCGAGGAGGTCCATGAGGCGCCCGGCGCGGGCGAAGCCCACCCTCAGCTTGCGCTGGAGCATGGAGGTCGAGCCGAGCTGTGAGCGGACGACGAGCTCCATGGCCTGGGCGAGGAGCTCGTCGTCGTCCTCGTCCCCGCCGGCGGGCCCGCCCGCCCCTCCGCTCTCCTCGCCCTCGATGCCCTCGAGGTAGCGCGGGCCGCTCTGGCGCTTCCAGTGGGCGACTACGGCGCGCACCTCCTCCTCGCTCACCCACGGTCCCTGCAGGCGGCGGGGGACGCTCGAGGAGGCGGTCAGGAGGAGAAGGTCTCCCCGCCCGATCAGCCGCTCGGCTCCCGGCTGGTCGAGGATGACCCGGCTGTCGGCGAGGGAGGAGACCGAGAAGGCAAGGCGCGAGGGCACGTTCGCCTTGATCACCCCGGTGATGACGTCGACCGAGGGCCGCTGGGTGGCGATGACGAGGTGGATGCCGACGGCTCTCGCCATCTGGGCGATCCGGCAGATCGACTCCTCGACGTCGCGTGCCGCCACCATCATGAGGTCGTTCAGCTCGTCGACCACGACAAGGACATAGGGCAGTCGCGAGTGGCGGCGCTCCTCGGCGCCAGACGGCCGGGCGCTGCGCAGACGGCTCTCGGCTACCCGGTCGGCCGCCGAAGGGCCGAGCGGCACCCCCTCGGGTGCGGCCGGCGGGATGTCCGCCTCCTCGCCCGCCGGCGCTGCGCCGTCGAGAGGGTCGTCGTCGTACGCGGCGGCGAGCGGGTCGTCCAGCTCTCCCCGCTCGACGGCCTGGTTGTAGCCGGTGATGTCCCTCATGCCGACCTCGGCGAGGAGGTCGTAGCGGCGCTCCATCTCCGTCACGGCCCAGGCGAGCGCGTTCGCGGCCCGCTTCGGATTGACCACCACCTGGGTGAGCAGGTGGGGCAGCCCGTTGTACTGCCCGAGCTCGACCCGCTTCGGGTCGACGAGGATGAGGCGGACCTCGTCGGGAGTCGCCCGCATGAGGACCGAGGTGATCACCGAATTGATGCAGGAGGACTTGCCCGCCCCGGTGGCCCCGGCGATGAGGATGTGGGGCATCTCGGCAAGGTTGACCATCACCGGGCGGCCGGCGATGTCCCGGCCGAGGGCGACCTCGAGCGGGTGCGTGGCCCGCCGCGCTTCGGTGCTCGAGAGGACGTCGCCGAGCGTGACGAGGCGGCGCTGGTGGTTCGGGACCTCGACCCCGATGGCGGAGCGGCCGGGGATCGGGGCGAGGATCCTCACGTCGGGCGAGGCCATCGCGTAGGCGATGTCCTTTGCGAGGTTCGTCACCCGCGCCACCTTCACGCCGGCCCCGAGCTCGAGCTCGAACCGGGTCACGGTGGGCCCGACGGTGAACCCGACCAGGTGCGTCTCGACGCCGTGAGCGGCGAGCGACTGCTCGAGCACCCGGCCCCGGGCCTCGATCTCACGGCGGTCGAGCGCCTGGTCCTTCGAGCGCTTGAGCAGCTTCAGCGCGGGCAGCCGCCACTGCCCCGACGGCCCGACGACGGGCAGCGAGAGCTGCTCGGGCGGGGCGGCCTCGGGGCTTGCGGCGCCGGGCGCTACCAACCCGCCGGCCGAGATCGACCGATCGACCTCGGCCCCGCCGGTGCCGCCCGCGGGCGGCGAGAGTGCGGAGCCAGCATCCTCCTCTCCCGCAGCAAGGGCGGTGTCCCGGGCCGGAGGCTCCTCGTAGGCGCTCCCCGCCTCGGAGGAAGGCTCGCGGTAGGCGGGCGCCGGCGCGGGTCCGGCCGCGACGGCCGGCCCGCCGCCGCTTCTGGCCGGCGGGCCCGTCAGGGCCGTTCGGGCCGAGGCGGCCGCCCACCGGACGAGGTGGGCGGCACCCGCCCCGGCACTGCGGAGGACGGCGGTGACCCGACCGCCGAGGAGCCAGCAGCAGCTGGCGAAGGCGACCGCGCCGAGGAGCACACCCGAGCCGGCGGAGCCGATCCCCCTCGCGAGCCCGCCGGCGACGGCGGAGCCGACCACTCCGCCGGCCCCGCCGAGCTCGGCCGAGGAGGCCCCGAGGCCCGGGTTGCCCGCCGCGAGGTCGGCAAGGCCCGACGACACGACGGCCAGCATGGCCACCGAGGCGAGCGTCCCGAGAGCGCCCCAGAGGGCCCGCTCCGCCACGAGCCAGATGCCGCCGACGAGGAGGCCGAACCCGACCACCTGCGCACCCCAGCCAAGACCGCGGGCGCCGTAGCGGGAGATCAGCGCGCCGGCCGGGCCGAGCAGGTGGAACGTGACGCCGAGGCAGACAAGGAGCCCGGCGACCGCCATGAGGAGGCCCCAGGCGTCGTCGGGCTGCGCCCCGAGCGCGGCGGCGACGGACCTGAGGGCGCCAGTGAGAGCAGGCTCGCGCCGCCGAGACGCGCTCCGCCGGGAGGCGCTCGAGCCTCGCGAGCTCGCCCGCGAACCGGCGCCGGGACGGGAGGTCGCTCGGCGGGTGCCGGCGCGACCGGCGCCGGACCGCGTGGCAGCGCCGGCGCCCGGTCCGCGAGCCGTCGCCGCCTTCGTGGAGCCTGCAGCCGGACGGGTTGGCTTCGAGCCGGCAGCTGGTCTCGTCACTGCCACAGTGTCAACAACGCTAACACCAGCCCCAGGACCCGCCGGTGCTCTTCCGGCCGGCAACGGCCGGGCCGGGTCAGGTCTCGACCACGACGGGCACGATCATGGGGCGGCGGCGGGTCCTCTCGTTCACGAGCCGCCCGATCGTCCTGCGGATCACGCGGCGCAGGCCGTCGGAGTCGGTCGTCCCCTCGCCCGAGGCGATCTCCACCGCCTTCTCGATCGCCTCGCGGGCCTCTGCGGCGAGGTCCTCGTGGCTCGTCTCGTCGAGGAACCCCCTGCTCACGACCTCCGGCTTTCCGACGAGCTCGCCCGTGCGCCGGTCGAGCGTCACGACGGCGACGACGACGCCCTCCTCGGCGAGGACGCGCCGGTCGCGTAGGACTCCGAGCCCGACGTCGCCCGTGATGCCGTCGACGAAGACGTAGTCGCCCGAGACCTCGCCGTCGAAGTCGATCCCCTCGTCGGTGAGCGCGACGACGTCGCCGTCTTCGCAGACGAGCACGTTCCGGGCCGCCACGCCCATCTCGATCGCAAGGCGGGAGTGCCGAAGCAGGTGGCGGTACTCGCCGTGCACCGGCACGAAGCTCGCCGGCCGGGCGATCGAGAGCATCGTGGCGAGCTCGCCCTGGCGGGCATGGCCGCTCTCGTGGACGTGCTCGACGGCGGCATGGATGACCTCGGCGCCGCGCCGGGCGAGCCCGTCCATGACCTTTGCCACGGCCCACTCGTTCCCCGGGATGGCGTGCGAGCTCAGCACGACGACGTCGCCGTCGGCGACCTGGAGCCAGCGGCTCTCCCCGCTCGCCATGAGGGCGAGCGCCGACATCGGCTCGCCCTGGGAGCCGGTCGACAGGATGCACAGCTCGCCCGGCTCGAGGCCCTCGATCGCCTCGATCTCGACGATTGCCTGGTCCGGGATGTGGAGGAGGCCCTGCTCGCGGGCGAGGGTGACGTTCTTCACCATCGAACGGCCGAGGAGCGCCACCTTCCGGCCGCAGGCGATCGCGGCCGCCGTCAGCTGCTGGATGCGGTGGACATGGCTCGCGAAGCAGGCGACGATGATCCGGCGGTCCGGTCGTGTGTCGAAGATCCGCCGGAGCGACTCGCCGACGGAGCGCTCGCTGCCGGTGTAGCCGGGCTCCTCGGCGTTGGTGGAGTCGGAGAGAAGGAGCCGGATGCCGCTCGTCGACGCGATCTCCCCGATGCGGGCGAGGTCGGTGCGGCGACCGTCGACCGGCGTGAGGTCGAGCTTGAAGTCGCCGGTGTGCAGGACGACGCCCTGGGCCGTGTGGAAGGCCGTGGCGAAGCCGTTCGGGACCGAGTGCGTGACGGGGATGAACTCGACCTCAAAGGGGCCGATCGGCCGGCGCTCGCCGTCGGCCACCGCCACGAGCTCGGTCGACGAGCCGAGGCCCGCCTCCTCGAGCCGGTGCCGGGCGATGCCGAGGGTGAACGCCGACCCGTAGACAGGGGCGGACACCTCCCGGCACAGATAGGCGATCGCGCCGACGTGGTCCTCGTGGCCGTGGCTGAGCACGATGCCGTCCACGTCGCCGGCCCGCTCGCGGAAAAAGCCGAAGTCCGGCAGCACGAGGTCGACGCCGGGCATCTCGGCGTTCGGGAAGAGCACGCCGCAGTCGAGCACGACGAGCCGGCCCCCCTGCTCGAGCACGGCGCAGTTGCGCCCGATCTCCCCGAGGCCGCCGAGGAACGAGATCCGGACCGGTTCACCCACGGCAACGGCTCCGTGTCCCTCGGCAGCAAGTCGCTCCGGCCGGGGCCCGCAGCCGGGTGCCGTCAGGCCGTGGCGGCACGTGGGTTCTCAGAGCGCGTGGCGTGCTCGGCCGAGCGCCAGGACTCGAGGTCGGCGAGGAGCTCGCTCGCACGCTCGTCGAGCCAGCCCGGCGCCGCGCCGTGCGGCAGCCGGCACTGGCCGACCGGGAGACCCATCGCCCGCAGCACCGCCTTTGCGGGCATCGGGTTCGGGGCCTCGTCGCTCGACTGGAAGGCGACGGCGTGGACGAGCTCCCGATTGAGCCGCGCCGCTTCGGCGACCTCCCCGGCGAAGAAGGAGTCCATCATCCTCGCAAGCTCGGGGCCGAGCCAGTGGGCGGCCACGCTCACCACCCCGACGGCGCCGATCGCGCACAACGGCAGCGTGAGGGCGTCGTCGCCGCTGTAGACCTCGAAACCCGGCGGAGCCTCGGCAATAAGGCGGGCCGTCGTGGCGGGGTCGGCCGTCGCGTCTTTCACGCCGACGACGTTGGCATGCTCCCTCGCGAGGCGGACCATCGTCTCGTTCGCGATCTTGCGGCCGGTGCGCACCGGGATGTCGTAGAGCAGCACCGGGAGGCTGGTGGAGCTCGCGATCGCCGCGAAGTGGCGGTGGAGTCCGGTCTGCGAGGGCCGGTTGTAGTACGGGGTGACGGCGAGGACGGCTGCGGCACCGGCCGCCTCGGCCCGCCTCGTGAGCTCGACCGAGTGGAGGGTGTCGTTCGTGGTGGCACCCGCGATGACCGGGATGGCGACCGACTTCGCGACCGTCTCGAAGAGCTCCACCTTCTCGTCGTCGCCCATCACCGGCGACTCGCCCGTCGTGCCACCGACGACGAGCGCCTCGCTCCCGGTCCGCTCGAGATGGCGGGCGAGCGTGGCCGCCGCCTCGAGATCGAGGTCACCGGCGTCGCCAAAGGGCGTGACCATCGCCGTCACGAGGCGACCGAAACGACCCCTGTTCACCACCGGTCGACGCTACCAGCACTCGGCCCGAGACCAGCCGACACCTCGGTGCACGACGAGGCGCGGCTCAGGCGGGCGAGAGCAGCCGCCCTCGTCTGCCCCCCGGTAAGGCGGCGTGCTCAGGCGGTGGTGAGCTCTCCCTTGGCGAGCTGGAAAGCGGCGTACTCCTCCTCGGTGTCGGCCCAGTTCTCGAACTGGATGGCACCGAGCTCGGTGAACTTCTGGCGCAGCCAGCCGTCCCCCGCGTCGAGGAGGCCGAGCTTCTTCAGGTTCGGCACGATCTTCGAGAACAGCATCACCTGGAAGGCCGTGCGGTCCGGAGCCGCCATCGTGAGCGGGAGGACGTCTTTCGGCGAGACCCCCATCCGGTCCCAGACCTCCTGCTGGAGGAAGCGGTCGCGCATGCGCACCGCCGCCTCGTAGGCGAACTCCTGGCGCTCGCGGATCTCGGACCCGGACAGCTCGGTGTAAAAGTCCTGGAGGGCGAGGACGCCGAAGGCGACGTGGCGGGCCTCGTCGGCCATCACGTAGCGGAGGAGCTGCTTGAGCAGCGGCTCCTGGGTGAGCGCGTGCATGAAGCCGAAGGCAGCGAGGGCGAGGCCCTCCACCATGATCTGCATGCCGAGGAACGTCATGTCCCAGCGGGAGTCGGCGATGATGTCGTCGAGCAGCAGTCGCAGGTGGGCGTTGATCGGGTAGTGGCTCGAGAGCTTCTCGTCGAGGTACTTCGCGAACACCTCGACGTGGCGAGCCTCGTCCATCACCTGGGTGGCGCCGTAGTACTTGGCGTCGATCCAGGGCACCGACTCGACCACCTTCGCCGTGCACACGAGGGCACCCTGCTCTCCGTGCATGAACTGCGAGAGGGTCCAGTTCTGCCCCTCGATGCCGAGCTGGATCCACTCCTTCTCGCCCCAGTGCGCGAGTGGCGTGCCCGACAGATCGACGAGCTCGTGCAGGGGCGGGCCGAGCATCAGCTGCTGCTCGGCGACGAGCTTCTCCTGGTCGACCTCGGTGTCCCAGGGAAGGTCCGTCTCCGCGTTCCACATCGAGGTCTTGGCCTTCTCGTAGAGGCGGTTCAGCTTCGGCCGGGAGCCCTTGTCGTAGTCCCAGGTGAAGATGGTGTCGTACTCCGAGCGCACGGCGTGCAGCGCCTCGTCGAGATCGGTGTTCGACACGGCCAGGATGGCGGCGATGTCGTCGACGTCGCTCCGCCCGATCTGCTCGGCAAGCCGGGATGCCTCGTCGAAGTCAAGTGACATGTTGACTACTCCCCTTAGTCGGTGGTCGGTTCGGTGCAGCTCGACCGCTCGGCGGCCGAGCGAACGCGGATGCCCGGGAGGACGAACTGACGGACGAGGCGCCGGGCGCGCTCCTCGCCGATCGGTGCAGGGTGGAGGGCGATCTTCGCCGGCACGAGGGGCGGCGCGCCCGAGGCGGCCCGCCGGGCCCCGTCCTCGACGACCCCGGCCGGGCAGGCCAGGTAGGAGAAGAGCAGGCGCACCACCCACTCGGCCACGCGCCGCGCCTCGGTCTCGCCGAGCTCGGCGCGCAGGTACGGCAGGAGGCGGTCGCCGGCGACGGCGAGGACCCGATCGAAGGCGTGGAACGAGACGAAGGGCAGCACGGCCTCGGGCTCGTACTCGAGCACGAAGCGCAGCGCCGGGTTCGCCGCCAGCAGCTCGCCGCTCACGCTCAGCACGGCCGTGAGCAGGTCCTCCAAGTTCTCGGCCCGGTCGAGGTGCTCACCGAGGCGGACGAAGAACTCGTCGACCTCGAAGCGCACGAGCGCCGACAGCACCTCGTCGCGCCCCCCCGGGAAGGCCCGGTACACCGTGGCCCGGCTGAGGCCGGCTTCCCGGGCGATGTCGTCGACGGTCGTCTTCGAGACGCCGAAGCGGCCCACGCAGCGGCGGGCTCCGTCGATGACCCGGGCCCTGGAGCCGCTGGCCTGCGGCGAGGGGGGAACGCCGGTGGAGGCGGCTCCAGGCCCGGGCACGGGTTGGTGGACGTCGGCCGTCAACAGATGCCCGAGCCCACGGTCCGCGAGGGCGGTGCCCACGCCTGAGACAATATGCGCGCTTTTGTCTCAGCGTCAAGCGAATTGCACCGAGAGCGGGCAGAACCAACCACTCTCAGCGTTGGGGGCGGCGCTGGAGGCCGGCGAGGAGCTCGCTGCGGACGAGCTCGCGCACCTGCTCCCTGTCGGCGAGGTCCCAGCCGCCCGGCGCCTCGATGAACGAGAGGGTGAGGCGCGCCACGTACTCGGCAGCCTCGGGCACGGCGACGCCCTCGGCAAGCTCGTAGCCCGAGAGGCGGTCCTCGAAGAAGGCCGTGATGAGGCCGAGCACCCAGGCGGCCTCGAGCGACAGGTGCGGCAGCAGCCGCTCGGGCTCGGTGCCGAGGAGACGCTGCAAGAGGGCGTGGCCCTCGATGGCGAGGTGGGCGAAGTGGATGCCGTCGACGAGGAGGCTCTCCACGTCCCGGGCTCCCTCGACCGCCTCGGCCAGTCTCTGGAAGAACCGGAGGGTCTCGTTGGTGACGACGGCGGCGACGAGCTCGTCGCGCCCGCCCGGGAAGTAGCGGTACAAGGTGGCCCGGGAGACCCCTGCCCCCCGGGCCACCTCCTCGAGCGAGGTCGCCCCGATGCCGCGCTCGGCGATGCACCGGTAGGCCGCCTCGAGCAGCCGTGTCCGCACGTCGGGGCCGGCCTCCGGCTCGGCTCGAGGCTCGGGAGGCCCGCACGGCCCCGGGCCGGCGAGGTCGCCCTCCGGGCGGGTCACCACTCGATCGGGAGCGTGGCGCCGGCCGCGGCGGCCCGCTGCCGAGTCGTCTCGCAGTACGCCGGATCGACGTCGTAGCCGACCCATCTCCGCCCGGTCAGCACGGCGGCGACCGCGGTGGAGCCGCTGCCCATGAAGGGGTCGAGCACCCACTCGTCCCGGTAGGTGTAAAGCCGGATGAACCGCTTCGGGAGCTCGACGGGGAACGGCGCCGGATGCCCCACCCGCCGCGCCGACTCCGGCGGGATCTCCCAGACCGACAGTGTCGAGGCGAGGAACTCCTCGGCCGGGATGTCGCGCTCCCCCTTCACCACCCGGTCGAAGCGGCCCTTCGAGAAGCAGAGGCAGTACTCGTGGACGTCGCGTACGACGGGGTTGGCAGGAGACCGCCAGCTCCCCCAGGCGCAGTTGCCGCCGGCACCCTTCGCCTTTTGCCAGATGATCTCGGCGCGCATGAGAAAGCCGATCCGCAGCATCCGGGCCGTGACCTCGTGGGAGAGGGGGACGTAGGGACGCCGGCCGAGGTTGGCGACGTTGACCACCGCCCGGCCGCCGGGCTGCAGCACGCGGTAGGTCTCCTGGAAGACCCTGTCGAGGAGCGAGAGGTACTCCTCGAAGGAGGCGTCGGAGTCGTAGTCCTTCCCGACGTGGTAGGGAGGAGAGGTCACCATGAGCGCGATGCTGTCGTCGGGCAGCTCGCTCATCTGCTCGGCCGAGTGCTCGAACACCTCGTTCGCGACCTCGGGCTCGGCGGTGTGGCGGTCGGTCGACTCCTCGACTCGCACGAGCGCTCGGCCGTAGTAGGCGGAGGCGTCGTGTCCCTCGCGGCGGCCGACGCCGAAGCTGCTCGTACCGGTCGGCCTTCTCCGTGGCGGCATCGCCGTCACCGTAGCCGTCCCGCCTCGACCGGGCTGGGAGCGCCCGGGCGCCATCGCCCGGTCCATGTGGACCGGGCGATGTGGACCGGGCTATGTGGTGAGGCCGAGCAGGGGCTCGAGCCCGACCGTCACCCCGGGCATGCCCGCCACCCGGCGCACGGCGAGGAGCACGCCGGGCATGAACGAGCTGCGGTCGGTCGAGTCGTGGCGCAAGGTGAGGGTCTCCCCGAGCGAGCCGAAGATGACCTCCTGGTGGGCCACGAGGCCCGGAAGGCGCACGGAGTGGATCTGGACGCCTCCCGCCGTCGTGCCACCCCGGGTGCCGGCGAGCACGGCCGTCTCGGTCGGCTCCTCCCTCCAGGCCGCCGCTCCGGAGGCGGCTCGGGCGGCCTCGATCCGCCGTGCCGTCTCGAGCGAGGTGCCCGAGGGTGCATCCCGCTTGCGGTCGTGGTGGAGCTCCACGATCTCGACCCCGTCGAGGTAGGGGGCGCACAGCTCGGCGCAGCGGATCATGAGGGTGGCGCCGACCGAGAAGTTGGCGGCGACCACGCAGTTCGCCCCGCTGCCCGCGAAGAGCTCCTCGAGCTCGGCGAGGTCGGCCGCAGCGAGGCCGGTCGTGCCGCAGACGGCGTGGACCGAGTGCTCCGCGCACCAGCGGAGGTTGGCGCGTGCCGCTGTGGCGACGGTGAAGTCGACGGCGACGTCCGCTCCCGCTCCGGCGATCTCGTCGGGATGACCGGCCACCTCGATGAGGGCGGCGCGGCCGCTCACGCTCGCCCCTCCGGCCGCCGCCACCTCGGCAAGTGGCCGCCCGGCTCCGTGCGGGTCGACGGCGGCGACGAGCTCGAGGTCGCCCGAGCCGGTGACCGCGGCGCAGGTGGTCGCCCCCATGCGGCCCCCGGCGCCGAACACGGCCACTCTGATCATCGCCGAAGGCTACCGGCGGCACCGCCGCTCCGCCGGGCCGCCCGGCGGATCAGCTGAGCCGCACCCTCGGGTCGAGCGCCGCGTAGGCGATGTCGACGATGGTGTTCATGACGACGATGAAGACCGCAGCGAGCAGCACGACGGCCGCCACGACGGGCAGGTCCCCGTTGAACAGCGCGTTGATCGAGAGCTCGCCGAGGCCGGTGAGCGAGAAGACGCGCTCGGTGACGATGGCACCGGCAAGCAGCGTGCCGACGTCGATCCCGAGCTGGGTCACCACCGGGGTGAGGGCGGCGCGAAGCCCGTGGCGGTAGATGACCGACCGCCGCGAGAGGCCCTTTGCCCGGGCCGTCCGGATGTAGTCCTCCCCGAGGGTGTCGAGCAGTGAGCTTCGGATGAGCCGGGTGTACACCGCTGCCTGGACGAGCGCGAGCGTGAGCCAGGGAAGGATGAGGTGCTGCGCCCAACCGGCCGGGTCGGCCGTGAGGGGCACGTAGCCGGCCGCCGGGAAGAAGTGCACCCCGGCCAGGCTGAGGTAGTAGTAGAAGACGAGGAGCGCGAGCACGCCGAGCACGAACGTCGGCATCGAGAGGAACGTGAGGGCGAAGATCGTGCCGGCCCGGTCCCGCTTCGTGCGCGGGTGCACCGCCGACATGATGCCGATCGGGAGCCCGATCAGCAGCCAGAAGAAGACCGCACCCACGACGAGCGAGGCCGTGACCGGGAAGGCCCGGGCAAGCTCGGAGCGCACGGGCTCCGCGTTTTGGAAGTCGTTGCCGAAGTTGAAGTGGGCGAGCCCGACGAGGTAGTGCCAGTACTGCCACCAAAAGCCGTGGTTGAGCCCGAGGCGGATGGCCGCGTCGTGGATCGCCTGAGGGGTGGCGGCGTGCCCGGCGAAGCGGGCGGCGAGGTTCTGGGCGTTGCCGGCGAAGAAGATGAAGTAGGTGGCGAGCGTGATGACGACGATCACGATGGCCAGGTAGACGATGCGCCGGGCGATGAGGCCGAAGATCAACTGCTGCCACCTCCCGTGACGTGCGAGCGGCCCTGCCGGGGATCGAGAGCGTCTCGCAGCCCGTCCCCGAGGAGGTTGAAGGCGAGGGTCGTGAGGAACAGCGCGACGCTCGGGAAGACGAGCATCCACCACGCGATCGTGTAGAGGTCGCCGTTCTGTGCCTCGGCGATGATGTTGCCCCACGAGGCGGTCGGCGGCTGGATCCCGAGGCCGAGGTAGGAGAGCGTCGCCTCGAGCACGATGTTGACCGGGATCAGCAAGGTGGCGTACACGACGGCGAGGGCGACGAGGTTGGGGAGGATCTCGACGAACATGATCCGGAAGTCGCTCGCGCCGACGGCGCGGGCGGCTTCGGTGAACTCCCGCTCTCTCAAGCTGATCACCTGACCGCGCACGAGCCGGGCGATGAGGGGCCACTGGAAGAAGGCCACGACGAGCAGGATCAGGGTGAGGCTGGCGCCGAAGCGGGCGACGAGGGCGAGGGCGAACAGCAGGATCGGGAAGGCGAGCATGATGTCCATGAAGCGGGCGATGAGGGCGTCGATGGGCCCGCCGAAGTAGCCCGAGATGAGGCCGAAGGCGAGACCGAGCACGAGCGCCATCGCCGTGGCCCCGATCCCGACCTCGAGGGAGACCCGCGCTCCCCAGATGATCCGCGAGAGCAGGTCTCGACCGAGGTCGTCGGTGCCGAGCAGGAACTGGCCGCTCGGAGGGATCGGGTGACCGTAGAGGGTCAGCCCGTTCGAGTACTGCGTGTTGGGCGGATGGCCGATGAGATCGGTCAGCAACGGGGCGAAGATGGCGACGAGGGTGATGAGCACGACGAAGCCGAGGGCGATCATGCTGACGCGGTCATGCCGCAGGCGGCGCCAGGCGAGCCGCATCGGGGTGAGCCCCTCCACATGGGTCGCGGCCTCGGCGGCCTCGAGGGAGGACTCGGGATCGCTCGGCGTCAACAGCTCCGTCGTCACACTCATTGCGGCTCCACTCCGCTCAACCTCGTCGCCTCGAGCGGGACGGCGTCCCTGCCGTCCTCCTCGCTCGCAGCGGGCCCGGCGCCGCCGCCGGCGGCCTCGCCGAGCGCAGCCCGGTCCTCCCAGGCGGCCACGGCGAGCAGGTCGCCTGCGTCCACCGGGAAGTGGCAGGCGGCCAGCCGGCCGGAGCTCTCGCCCTCGATCGGTCGCAGCACCGGGTCCTCCCTGCTGCAGATCTCCTGTGCCTTCGGGCAGCGAGGATGGAAGCGGCAGCCCGACGGGGGGTTGACCGGCGAGGGAATGCCGCCGGTCAGCGTCACCCGCTCGCGGCGCTGGCCGACGAGGCTCACCTCCGGCAGCGGCACGGCCGAGAGCAGCGAGGCCGTGTAGGGATGGCGCGCCTTTCCGTAGATGTCCTCGACGGGGCCGATCTCGACGATGCGCCCGAGGTACATGACCGCCACGCGATCGCTCACGTGGCGGACCACCGACAGGTCGTGGGCGATGAAGACGAACGTGAGCTCGAGCTTGTCCTGCAGGTCCTCGAGCAGGTTCACGATCTGTGCCTGGATCGACACGTCGAGGGCCGACACCGGCTCGTCGCAGACGACGAGCTCGGGGTTGAGCGCGAGCGCCCGGGCGATCCCGATGCGCTGGCGCTGGCCGCCCGAGAACTCCGCCGGGAACCGGTTGTAGTGCTCGGGGCTCAGCCCGACGAGCGCCATGAGCTCCTGGACGACCGCCTTGCGCTCCCGCCTCGGCAGCGCGCGGTGGACGGCAAAGGGGTCGGCCAGGATCGAGCCCACGCGGCGGCGGGGGTTGAGCGAGCCGTAGGGATCTTGGAAGACCATCTGGACCTGGCGGCGCAACGGTCGCATGTCGCGCCGTGTGAGCTTCGTGATGTCCTTGCCGAGGAAGGTCACCTTCCCCGACGTCGCCGGGATGAGGGCCGTCATCACGCGGGCGAGAGTCGACTTCCCCGAGCCGCTCTCGCCGACGAGGCCGAGCGTCTCGCCCCGGTGGACCTCGAGGCTGACGCCGTCGACCGCCCTCAGCATGACCTTGCCGGCTCCGCCCGTGAGGTTGTGCTCACGGACCGGGAAGTGCTTGTAGACGTCCTCGAGGGCGAGCACCACCTCGCCCGACCGCTCGGTCGCCGCCGCGGCTCCCGGTGCTCCGGTCGCCGCCGCGGGCTTCTTCGCCACCACCTCCGGGGCGCCGACCCGGTCGGAGGGAAGCAGGCAGGCCGACCGGTGGCCCGGCAGGGCGCCGACCGGCTTGAGCGGAGGCGGGGCGACGAGGCACTCGTGGTGCACGTGAGGGCACCGGGGGGCGAACGGGCAGGTCGTGGCGGGCCGCAGCGCCGAGGGTGGGTTGCCCTTGATCGGCTGGAGGCGCTCAGCCCTCGAGGCATAGATGGGGATGGAGCCGAGCAGTCCCTGGGTGTAGGGGTGATGGGGCTCAGCGAACATCGCCCCGACGGACGCCTGCTCCATCGCCCGGCCCGAGTACATGACGACGACGTCGTCAGCGAAGTCCGCCACGACCCCGAGGTCGTGGGTGATGAGGATGATGGCGGTGTTGAACTCCACCTGGAGCTTGGCCAGCAGCTCGAGGATCTGGGCCTGGACGGTGACGTCGAGGGCCGTCGTCGGCTCGTCCGCGATGAGCAGCGACGGGTTGAGGGCGAGGGCCATGGCGATCATCACCCGCTGGCGCATGCCGCCCGAGAACTGGTGGGGGTAGTCGAGCGCCCTGCGGTCGGGCTGGGGGATGCCGACCACCTCGAGCAGGTGGACGGCGCGCTCGTGCGCCTCCTGCTTGGAGACCTCCTCGTGGGCGAGGATGGCCTCGGAGATCTGGCGCCCCACGCGGTAGAGCGGATGAAGGCTCGTGAGCGGGTCCTGGAAGACCATCGAGACCCGGCGGCCCCTGATGTTGCGGAGCGCCTCCTCGTCCATCTCGAGGAGGTCCTCGCCTTCGAACTCAGCCCGGCCGCTCACTCTCGCGGCCGGGCTGAGCCCCATGATCGCTTGCGTGGCGACGGACTTGCCCGAGCCCGACTCGCCCACGATCCCGAGCGTCTTGCCCTCGTCGACGGCGAAGGAGAGGCCCTGCACGGCCTCGACGACGCCGTCGTCGGTCGCAAAGGACACCCGCAGGTCCTGGACATCCAGCAACGCCACCGTTCACGTCTCCTTCAACGATGTCGCCGGACCGGCAACGCTGCCGGATGCTCAGGTCGTGCGGTCGTGGTAGGGCTCCGACGTCGGCCCGGTGCTCTCTGGGCCTACTTCTTCACCCAGAGGTTGGTGATGTCAACGTAGCCGAGGTCGCCGTTGTACATCGCGTGGACGACGTTCTTCCCGATGAACTGGGGAAGCGCCTGGTAGAGCATCGGGATCCACGGCGGGTTCTTCGTCATGGCGTACTTGTCGAGCGCCGCCCAGTCGCTCGCCGCCTGGCTCAGCGAGACGGCGTGCAGCGCCTTGTCGATCCCCGCGTTGACCACCGGGTCGTTGTAGTCCCCGTAGTTCGTCGAGCCGGTCGTGTAGAGCCGGCCGTCGAGCAGCGGGCTGAAGAACGAGTCCGCGCTGTTGCCCATCCAGTCCGGGACCCACAGGCCGAAGGCCATGTCCCAGTGCGCCTTGTTCGACGGCGTCTCGAGGTAGTTGAAGTACTCACCCTGCGAGGGCTGCTCGTTGAACTTGATCGTCACGCCGGCCTTGGCGAAGTCCGACTGGAGGGCGGCGGCCTGCGCCGGCATCGGCGGGTTGTTCGCGTAGACAAGCGTGAGCGTGAGCCCGTGCGGGTAGCCGGCCTTGGCCAGCATGGACTTGCACTTGGACGGCTCTCCGGCGTTCCCGGGCGTGGCGTAGGTGTTGTACTGCTTGAAGCCCGTGATCTGCGGGGCGAGGATCTGGTTCGCCGCCGCGTTCACGCCGGGGCCACCGCTCACCTGGATCATGTGGCGCTTGTCCATGCAGTACTGGAGCGCGATCCGCACTGCCGGCTTCTGGAGAGCGCCTCCGTCCGCCGTGCTCTTCATGTTGAAGACGAGGTACTCGATCCCGCCGGCGAAGACGGCGAGGTACTGGGGCGAGGACGACAGCTGCTCGACGCTCGCGGCCGGCACCGTCGTGTCCCACTCGAGGTCGGCGCTGCCGGTCTCGAGCTGCTGCTGCACCGTGGTCGGGTTCTCGCCCTCGGTCACCGTGATGGCGTTGAAGTACTGGTGGCGGAGCGGGTCGGTCGCCTGCGACCAGTACGGGTTGCGCACGAGGTGGAACGAGACTCCGGGGTTGTAGCCGCCTGGACCGAAGGAGGCGAGCGTGTAGGGCCCGTCGGAGATGAAGTGCTGCTCCTCTTGGATCGAGCCGGGGACCCACTGGAGGATCGTCGGCGGGACCGGGGAGCTCATCGGCATCGCCATGATGTTGATGAAGCTGCTGTTCGGCTTCATCAGCTTGATGACGACCGTCGTCGAGTTCGGCGCGCTCACGCCGCTGATGTTGTGCGAGTCGATGTAGTTCTTCAGCGCCTTCACCTGGGCCGAGGGCGACGTCGGCACCTTGATGGCCTGGAAGCCCGAGCAGTACGACTGCATGCCGGCGATGTTGTTCTCCCAGTAGGCGAGCGGCGGCGCCGGCGACACCGGGTTGCACAGCCGCTTCAGGCCGAGGACCTCGTCCTGTGCGGTGACGGGGAGCTTGCCGGTCGGCTCGTCCCAGTAGATCCCGCTGCGGAGGTGGAAGGTGTAGGTGAGGCCGTTCGGGCTCACCGAGTACGAGCTGGCGAGGTCGGGGACGGGGGTCGTCGGGTTCGGGTCGGTCGCCGTCGTCTTGTACGAGACGAGCTGGCGGCTGAGCGCCCGGAGGATCTCGTAGGTCACGGTGTAGTAGGCGCAGCAGGTGTCGAGCTTGTCGATGTCACCCGAGCCCACGATCGTGAGCGTCCCGCCGTAGACGGGCTTGCCGCTCCCGAGGGCCGGGAGCTTGTTGTGCTCGCCGATGGCCGAGCCGGCGTTTCCGGTCGGCGTCGTCGCTCCACCCGTGCCGCTGGACTTGCCGCTCGGGCTGCTGCCGCAGGCGGCGAGCACGAGCGAGGCGACGGCGAGGAACGAACCGATCAGCGCTAGACGACTTCTCTGTCGCATCTTTCTCCCCTTGGATCGGGCCAGCAGGCTCGCTGCGAGGTCTCGTGCGGACCTTCGGCCGGCGGTGCTCCGTAACCACTCTGTCACACTGCGGCGCAGCTTTCCAGCAATTGCATCGCTCCCGTCGGGATTCTCCCGAGGACCTGCTCAGCGAGGTGAGCAGAGAGCTCGGCCCGTGAGCCTCGGAGGCGAGAGCGCCGGGCCAAGGGCCTCAGGCGGCGAAGGCGTCCTCGTCGAAGGGCCCGACGACGGCAAGGACGCGGTCGGCAGCCAGCACGCGCCTTGCCACCTCGTGGACCGCGTCGAGCGTCACACCGCCGATCCGCTCGAGCATCTCCTCGACCGTGAGCACCTGGCCGTGGAGCAGCAGGCTCGAGCCGATCCGCGACATGCGGGCGCCGGAGTCCTCGAGGGAGAGCAGCAGGTCGGCGCAGAGGTGGCGTTGCGCCACCGCGAGCTCGCGCTCGGTGACGCCCCGTCTGACGAGGGCCTCGAGCTCCTCCTCGATGAGACCGAGCACCTCGCGGGCGTGGCCGGGCGCCGTCCCGACCGAGACGGCGAGCGCGCCTGCGTCGTCGTACGCGATCCGGTCAGACCCGATCGAGTAGGCGAGCCCCCGCTCCTCGCGCACCTTCTGGAACAGCCGGCTCGAGAGCCCTCCGCCGAGCACGTGGTTCAGCACGACGAGGGCGAACCGCTCCGGGTCGTGGCGGTCGGGCGCCCTCGTGCCGTAGACGAGATGGGCCTGCTCGGTGTCGTCGCGCCGCACGCGCGATCCGAGGACCGAGCCGCCGGGCGGGCGCCGCGTCGGCGGGGCACCGCCGTGCCGGAAGAAGCGGGCCTCGATCGCGGCCGCCACGTCGTCGTGGTCGATCGAGCCGGCCGCTGCCACCACCATGTTCCCGGGCCGGTAGTGGGTGTCGAAAAAGCGCCGGATCTCGGCGACCCCCACCGCACTCACCACCTCGGGGAGGCCGAGGACCTCCCGCCCGAGGGGGTGGCCCGGGAAGAGCGCCTCGGCGAAGTCCTCCTGGACGAGGTCGGCCGGCTCGTCGAGGTGCATCAGCACCTCCTCGAGGATCACCTGCCGCTCCGCGTCCACCTCGGCGGGTCTCAGGGCCGGGTCCTGGAGGATGTCGCAGAGGATGTCGAGGCCGAGGCAGAGGTGCTCGGAGAGGAGGCGCACGTAGAAGGTCGTGTACTCCTTGGTCGTGTAGGCGTTCATGTCGCCCCCGACCTCGTCGACCACCTCGGCGATCTCCCGTGCCGAGCGGTCCGGCGTCCCCTTGAACAGCAGGTGCTCGAGGAAGTGGGAGATGCCGGACTCCTCCTCCGCCTCGTCACGCGAGCCGGTGCCGACCCAGACGCCGACACAGGCCGACGCCACCTCGGGCATCGACTCGGTGACGAGCCGGATCCCAGAGGAGAGCTCGGAGACCCGGATGCCGCTCAGCGGTTGCCCCGGGGGCGGCGGCGGGGACCGCTATCGCCACCCTCGCGCCGGCCGGGGCGACGGCCGCCGTTGCCCGGAGCCGATCGCGGCTCGCCGCCGTCCCGAGGGCCGAGATCGCCGTAGGTCGCAGCGACCTCGGCGTCGAACTCGTCCTCGAACGAGGCGCGGCGAACTCCTATCCTCACGTCGGCGTCCCGCCCGGGAGCCGCAGGAGCCGCTCCGCCTGCGGGGGCGCCGTCGACTCCGGCGAGCGAGAGGGAGATCTTGCCCTGAGGGTCGATGTCGTCCACGCGCACCTCGACCTCCTGGCCGAGCTCGAGGACGTCCTCGACCCGTTCGACCCGCTTTCCCTGCCCGAGGCGGGAGATGTGGACGAGGCCGTCGCGGCCCGGGAGGATGTTGACGAAGGCCCCGAACTTCGTGATGTTCACGACCTTGCCGGCATAGGTCGCACCGACCTCGGCGGTCGGCGGGTCGAGGATGAGGTTGATCCTCCGGCGGGCCTCGTCGACGGCGGCCCGGTCCTTTGCCCCGATCGTCACCGTGCCGACGACGCCGTCGTCGTCGACGGCGATGTCGGCGCCGGTCTCCTGCTGCATCGTGTTGATCACCTTGCCCTTCGGGCCGATGATCTCGCCGATCTTGTCGAGCGGCACCTCGAAGCTCACGATCTTCGGGACGTGCGGGCCGACCTCCGCCCGAGGCTCGGCGATGGCGCCCCGCATGACCTCGAGGATCTGCAGGCGCGCCTCGCGGGCCTGGGTGAGGGCACGACCGAGCACGTCGGCGGGCAGGCCGTCGATCTTCGTGTCGAGCTGGAGGGCTGTCACGAACTCAGCCGTGCCGGCGACCTTGAAGTCCATGTCGCCGAAGGCGTCCTCGGCGCCGAGGATGTCGGTGAGGGTCGTGTACTTCCCCTCGGCGTAGACGAGTCCCATCGCGATGCCGGCCACCGGGGCCTTGATCGGGACCCCGGCGTCCATGAGCGAGAGGGTCGAGCCGCAGACCGAGGCCATCGAGGTCGAGCCGTTGGAGGAGAGCACCTCGGACACGAGGCGGAGCGTGTAGGGGAACTCGTCCTCGGGGGGGATGACCGGCAGGAGGGCCCGCTCGGCGAGGAGACCGTGGCCGATCTCCCGCCGCTTCGGGCCGCGCATGAAGCCGGTCTCCCCGGTCGAGAACGGCGGGAAGTTGTAGTGGTGCATGTACCGCTTGGTCTCGTCGATCCCGATCGTGTCGAGGAGCTGGTTCATGCGGGGCATCCCGAGGGTGGTGACGTTCAGCACCTGGGTGTCACCCCGCTGGAACAAGCCGGAGCCGTGCGCGGTCGGGATGAGGCCGACCTCGGCCGAGAGAGGACGGATGTCGGTCGGTCCCCGCCCGTCGATGCGGACGCCCTCCTCGACGATGCGTCGCCGGACGATCTTCTTCGTGAGGGCCCGGATGGCCGCCCTCACCTCCCGCTCGCGGTCCCCGAGCTCCTCGGCGAGCTCCTCGACGACCTGCTCGGTGGCGGCGTCGAGCGCCCCGTTGCGCTCCGCCTTTCCCGGCACGGCGTTCGCCTTCGCGATCAGCTCCTCCCCGACCGCGATCACGCGCTCGAGCACGTCCTCGCCGTAGTCGACGAACAGCTCGAAGGGGATCGTCTCGATCGGTCCGACCTTCGCGACGAGCTGGCGCTGGAGCGCGATGGACTCCCGGATCCAGGCCTTCGCCTGCTCGAGCCCCCCGGCGATGACCTCCTCGGTGACCTTCGGGGCCCCCTGCTCGTAGAACTGCCACGCCTTCTCGGTGCCGCCGGCCTCCACCATCATGATGGCGACCTCGGCGTCCGGTTCCTCCCCAAGGGCGCGGCCCGCCACGACGAGCTCGAAGGTGGACTCGTCCCCCTCCTGGTAGGTCGGGTGGGGGAGCCACGTCCCCTCCGTCGAGTAGGCGATCCGCACGGCTCCGATGGGACCGTCGAAGGGGATCCCAGAGATCAGGAGGGCCGCCGAGGCGCCGTTGATGGCGAGCACGTCGTGGGGGTTCTCGAGATCGGCGCCGAACACGGTGCCGACGATGTGCACCTCGTTGCGAAAGCCCTCGGGGAACGAGGGCCGGAGCGGCCGGTCGATGAGACGGTCGATGAGGATCGCCTGGTCGGTCGCCCTCCCCTCGCGGCGGAAGAACGAGCCGGGGATCTTGCCCGCCGCGTACATCCGCTCCTCGATGTCGACCGTGAGGGGGAAGAAGTCCGTGCCCTCCCGCACCTTGCGGGCCGCAGTCGCCGTCACGAGGACGATCGTGTCGCCGAGTCGGGCGAGCACTGCCCCGTCCGCCTGGCCGGCCAGCTTGCCGGTCTCGAAGGACAGGGTCTTGTCGGTGCCGCTCACGGGCGCCGACACGGTGATGGCCTCAGCCATGACACTCCTTGCGTTCGGGGCGCCCGCACCGGCCAGTTCCCAGTCGTCGAGCTCCAGGGCGCGTGCCCGGGGGCCCGGCGACTGGCAGCTGACAACCTGCTGGCGCCGTGTTCTCTTACAGGCGCCGCGACGGGCCTCGCGGCCCCGGCGCCCCTATGTCACGGGCGACCAGGCCGCCCGAGCCGTTGCCGCCCTGGCTAGCGCCGGATGCCGAGCCGGGCGATGAGAGCCCGGTACCGGTCGACGTCGTTCGCCTTCACGTAGTCGAGGAGGCGGCGGCGACGTCCGATCATCTTCATGAGCCCCCGGCGGGTGTGGTGGTCACCGCGGTGGACCTTCAGGTGCTCGGTGAGGTGGTTGATCCGCTCGGTGAGGAGCGCCACCTGGACCTCCGGTGAGCCGGTGTCCGTCTCGTGAAGCCGGTGCTCGGCGATCGTCGCCGCTTTGTCGGGCATGCGTGTTGGCGTGACCTTCTTCTGGTACCGGCCGGTCGCGTCGGGCCGGCGGCGGGAAGCAACGGAACCGCCGCCGCGCGAGGCGGCAAGCGGCCAGCCGAAGCTGACGGGGCCATCGTAGCAGGCCGGCGGCCCGGACCACCCGCAGCCGCTGGCTGACGGGGCCGCCCGGCCTCAGAGGTCGACCGGGTTGAGCTCCACCCGTACGTTGAGCCCCACCCAGCCGGCCGGGTCCGCAACAGCGAGGTCGCTCAGCACCTCGGCCAGGCCCTCCTCCGACGCCGCCCGCAACAGGTAGCCGGCGCCGTGCGAGACCGCGGTGACTGAGGCGGGGAGCCGGGCGACGAGCGCGGCGGCGCCCTCCCCGGACACAGCAGCGAGGCCGGCGTACGGCGGGAGCGAGAGCAGGCGGCGCCGTTGCCGCTCGGCCTCGGCGACGAGACCGGGGTCGCCGAGGCTGGCCGCCCGGACCACCTCGTGGTCGGGAAGGCTCGTCCGCACGACGACGAGGCCGCCCGCGCTCCGGCTCACGAGACGGACCGAGCGGGCGAGGAGCGCGAGGGCGTCCTCGCCAGCGCGAAGCCGCGGCGCCAGCAGCTCCTGGTCGAAGTCGAGCCAGACGACGAGGGCGGCCCGGCGGAGGCGATGGAGGGCGGCCTGGGTGCCGACGATCACGGGCGTCGCCGGCGGCTCGGCCGCCGGCCCGCTCATCTCCCCCACCTCGAGTCCGGTCACCGCCGCGAGCTGCTCGCGGGCTCGGCTCACGCCGGGGCGGGCGATGCGAAGGCGGGCCGAGCCGCACGAGGGGCAGACCGCCGCCTGCACGTCCCCGCAGCGTGGGCAGACGAGGTCGCCGACCTCGCCGTCGGCCGGGCGGTCGAGCTGGGCCTGAGCGGCTCCGCAACGGGGGCAGCGCTGGAGGGAGCGGCACGAGGCACAGCTGAGGAGCCGCGCCCTCCCCACCCGGTTGAGCAGGCAGACCACGGGTCCGCCGCCCCGCCGGGCTGCGTCGCGGATCCACGAGACGAGCCTCGCCGGGTAGCCCCGCTCGGAGGGGTCTTCGGCTCGGGTGTCCAGCACCGCGATCGCCCCCCACCCCCGGCGCTCGAACGCCGGCGGGAAGGCGACGAGCGCCCGGCCAGGGACCTCGAGCAGCTCGAGGCTCGGACAGGGCGTCACGAGCACGGCGGGCCGGCCGGAGAGCCGGGCGCGGGCGGCGGCCACCTCGCGGGCGTCGAAGGTCGGTGCCCTCGGGGAGCGGTAGGCGCCCGCATGGGCGTCGAGCACGAGCGTGATCGAGGGGGTCGCGGGGGCGAACGCAGCGTTCCTCGTTCCGACGACGACGTCGGTGGTGGCGGTGGCGGCGAGCGCCCACTCCTCGGGGAGGCAGGCGACGCTGCGCCCGAGGCGGCGCAGCCACGAGGCGAGCCGGTCGACGTCCTCTCTCGCCTCGACAAGGACGAGCACCGGGCCGGCGCCGGCGGCCGGATGCTCGAGGGCCGCCTCGACCACCGGAAGGCGCTCGGCCGCCGGCGGGAGGCGCACGACGGCGGACTCCGCTGCGACGGCCCGGCCGAAGGCCTCGGCGACGTAGTCCGCCACCTTGCTCGGAACGTGCTCCGTCGAAGTCCCGCTCCCCGGGGCCGGCGGCGGTGCCGGGAGCCGCCGGACGACCTGCTCCGGGGAGGCCGCCACGAGCAGAGGGCGGAGCCGCCCCGCGTAGCGGCGTGCGAAGTGCCGGCAGAGCTCGACCACCTCAGGAGGCGGCCCCACGGAGACGATCTCGTGGAGCTCCTGGAGCTCGACGCCGGGCGGCGCCGGCGTGGAGGCGAGCACCCACCCCCGCACGCGGCGGCCGTGCAGCGGCACCCGGACGATCGTGCCCGGGAGCAGCAGGCTGCCCGCAGGGGCGAGGTAGTGAAAGGTCCGGTCGAGGCCGGTGACGTCCGGGAGGACCTCGACGGTGCCCCCGGCGGGCTCTCGGGCGCTCAGAGGCCGAGCGCCGCCTTCATCTCGCCGACCTTCGGAGTCGCCTCCCAGGGCAGGCCGGCGTCGGATCGGCCGAAGTGGCCGTAGGCGGCCGTGCCGGCGTAGATGGGCCGTCGCAGGTCGAGGTCCTGGATGATGGCGGCGGGCCGGAGGTCGAACAGCTCGTTCACGACGGACTGGATCTTGCTTGGGTCGACCCGCTCGGTCCCGAAGGTCTCGACCATGACCGAGACCGGCCTCGCCACGCCGATCGCGTAGGCAACCTGCAGCTCGCAGCGATCGGCGGCACCCGAGGCGACGACGTGCTTGGCCACCCATCGGGCGGCATACGCCCCGGAACGGTCGACCTTCGAGGGATCCTTGCCCGAGAAGGCGCCTCCGCCGTGGCGGGCGGCCCCTCCGTAGGTGTCGACGATGATCTTCCGCCCCGTGAGCCCGGTGTCGGCAGCTGGCCCGCCGAGCTCGAAGCGACCGGTCGGGTTGACGAGGAGCTGGAGGCTCCCAGCGTCGAGCTGCTCGGGGAGGAGGGGCTCGATCACGTGCTCGCGCAGGTCGTCGCGCAGCTGGAGCTCGATGTCGACCCCCTTCAGGTGCTGGGTCGAGATGAGGACCGTCGTGAGCTCGGTGGGCCGGCCGCCCTCGTAGCGCACGCTCACCTGGGTCTTGCCGTCGGGGCCGAGGTAGTTGAGGATCCCCTCCTTGCGCACGTCGGCGAGCCGCTTCGCGAGCCGGTGGGCGAGCCAGATCGGCATGGGCATGAGGTCAGGGGTCTCGTCGCAGGCGTAGCCGAACATCATCCCCTGGTCGCCCGCTCCCTGGGAGTTGCGGAGGTCCTCGCCCGCCTTGCCCTGGCGGACCTCGAGCGGAGTGCTCACCCCCTGGTCGATGTCAGGGGACTGCTCGTCGATCGAGACGAGGACGCCGCAGGTGTGCCCGTCGAAGCACATCTCCTCGCGGTCGTAGCCGATGCGGCAGACGGTCTCGCGCACGAGGCGGGGGACGTCGACGTACACGTCGGTCGTGATCTCGCCCGCCACGACGACGAGGCCCGTCGTGAGCAAGGTCTCGCAGGCGACGCGGCCGTTCGGGTCCTCGGCGAGGATGGCGTCGAGCACCGTGTCGGAGATCTGGTCGGCGACCTTGTCGGGATGGCCCTCGGTGACCGACTCCGAGGTGAAGTGGTAGCTCGTGCTGCTCACGTCGATCCGGCTCCTTGTCCGTCGTCTCCGTCTCGCGCCGCGGCGCCGCGCTCGGCGCCCGGCTCCCGCCCACGCTGGGCGATGACCGTGTCGAGGAGGGCGTCGGCCACCGCACGCTTGCTCGTGAGCGGCAGCTCGACCGAGCCGGTCCGGGTGACGATCGTCACGGCGTTCGTGTCACCTTCGAATCCAGCCCCCTCGGCAGCGACATCATTGCCGACGAGCACGTCCGCGCGCTTGTCCGCCAGCTTGGCGGCAGCAGCCGCGGCGACCGGGCCGGTCTCCGCCGCGAAGCCGACCAGGACCTGCCCGGCACGGCGGCGACGGCCGAGCTCGGCCAGGATGTCCACCGTCGGCTCGAGCACGAGGCTCGGGGGGCCGCCGAGCTTCTTCAGCTTCTCGGGAGCAGGGAGCACCGGCCGGAAGTCGGCGACGGCGGCGGCCATCACGACGACGTCGTGGCTCGGGGCGAGCCCGAGCACCGCCTCTGCCATCTCGGCGGCGGTCTCCACTCTCACGACCGTGGCTCCAGCCGGCGGCGGGAGGCCGACCGTGCTCACGAGGGTGACGGCGGCCCCGCGCTCGGCGGCGGCCTCGGCGACGGCGTAGCCCTGCTTGCCCGACGAGCGGTTGCCGATGAAACGGACCGGGTCGATCGGCTCCCTCGTGCCGCCGGCCGTGACGAGCACTCGAAGGCCCTCGAGGTCCCCGCCAGCCGCCCGCCTCCCGGCGGGGCGTGCGGCGAGAAGGGCGGCCGCCTCCTCGACGATGCGGGCCGGCTCCGGCAGCCGGCCGGCCCCGACGTCGCCCCCCGCGAGGCGGCCCTCGTCGGGGGCGAGCACGTGCACGCCCCTGCGACGAAGCGTCGCGAGGTTCTCTTGGACCGCGGGGTGCTCCCACATCTCGGTGTGCATCGCGGGGCAGAGGAGCACCGGGGACCGCGTCGCGAGCAGGGTGGCCACGAGCAGGTCAGAGGAGATCCCCGCCGCGTAGGCGCCGATGAGGCGGGCCGTCGCCGGCACCACGAGCACGAAGTCGGCGCGCCGCCCGAGCGTCGTGTGCGGGATCGGGTCGCCGTCCTCGAACAAGGAGTGGTGGACGGGCTCGGAGGCAAGGGCTGAGAGAGTCGGCTGCCCGATCATGCGAAGCGCCGACCTCGTCGCCACCGGGACGACGTGGGCGCCTGCGTCGACAAGGCGGCGGGCAACCTCGACCGCCTTGTAGGCGGCGATGCCCCCGCTCACTCCGAGGACGACGGTGGCCCCCTCAAGGCTCGAGCGGCTCATGCCGGCCTCGTCCCGGTCGCGGCGTTCGCCGGTGCGCTCGGGCCGGTCAGCTCGCCTCGCCGTCCGGACCGGGTTCGTTGCCACCGAGGGCGGCGAGGGCACCGGCCTCGTCGAGCACGCCCGGCTCGCCCTCCTCCTCGCTCGGGACGGGGACGTCGAAGTTGGCCCGCACCTTGCCCGCCGCGATCTCCTCGAGGGCGATCGAGAGCGGCTTGCGGGCGACCGAGGCCACCTGGGGCGGCACGATGGCGCCGAGGCCCTCGCCGAGCTGGCTGAAGTAGGAGTTCACCTGCCGGCCACGCCGTGCGGCGAGCGTGACGAGCGTGAACTTCGAGTCGACCTTGTCGAGCAGGTCCTCGATCGGGGGCTCGATCATGCTGCTACGCGGTTCGGCCATCTGGCTCGCTGGCTCCTTCTCGGCGGAGGACCGCCGGCTGGGCGCCGCCGCCGAGCGGTGGCGGCTCGGCTCGCCGCGAGGGATGCGGTGCCGGGCGCCGGCGGTGGTGCTTCGTCGGTGGCTCGTGGTTGCGGTGGTTGCCGTCGGGCCCCAGCGGCGACCTCAGGGGCGCGACGCGCTGTGTCTCGACGCCTCGATGATAGCCGAGAGCTGGGAGACCGCCGACTCGAGGTTGTCGTTCACGACCACGTGCTTCGCGAGCCGCCTCGCCGCCGCCTCTTCCTTCCGGCCGAGGGCGATCCGCCGCTCGACGTGCTCGGGCAGGTCACCCCGGGCCGTAAGGCGCGCCCTCTGCTCGTCGACCGAGGGGGCGAGCAGGAGGATCGTGACGGCGTCGGGATGGGCCTCGAGCACCTGGCGCGCTCCTTGGACGTCGATCTCGAGCAGCACGTCGCAGCCGTCGGGTGGGTCGGGGATCGGCGTCCCGTAGAGGTCGTCGAGCACGCGCGCCCACTCGAGGAAGCCGCCCTCGGCGACGCGCCGCTCGAAGGTCGCGCGATCGACGAAGGTGTAGGCGTCGTCCGCCTCCCCCGGGCGCTGGCTCCGGGTCGTCCAGGATCGGCTCAGCCACAGGCGCCCGTCGCGCTCGAGCAGCCGCCGGATCACCGTTCCCTTGCCGACCCCGCCGGGGCCGACGACGACGAAGATCAGCGGAGCTCAGGAGCGCTCGGCGGCCTCGAGGAGGGCCTCACGCTGCTTGGCGCCAAGACCCTGCAGGCGGCGTGTCTCGGAGATGCCGACCTGCTCCATGAGACGGCGGGCCTTCACCTTCCCGGTGCCCGGCAGCGCCTCGAGAGCCGAGAGGACCTTCATCTTCCCGACGGTCTCGCTCGACTCAGCCTTGCTGAGGAGGTCCTTCAGGCTCATCCGACCGCTCTTCAGGTGGTCCTTCAGCTCGGCCCGCTCGCGCCGCACCGCGGCGGCCTTCTCGAGGGCAGCCTGTCGCTGTTCAGGTGAGAGACTCGGTGGCTGGGGCATGGGCCTGCACGATAGCCGACGTGCGACCCCCTCACCAGGAGGGACCGCCCGCCGGGCCCGTCGGCGTGGGTCCGGCCCGGCGCCGAGCGGCAACGCCGGGCCCCGGTGCCTCGTCAGGCTCGGCGGTCACTGGCCCTTCGTGCCGCCACCGTCGCTTGGCACGAGCCCCTCGGCCGGCCCGGTGAGACCCGCCGCGGCGCGCGCGAGCCTGCTCGCCTCGTCCCACCGCCGCTCAATGTGGCCGAAGCGCCAGATCGCAAGGGCGGCGAGCCATGTGACCACGAACAGGCCCACGATGACGAAGCCGGCCGTGTTGATGTTGAAGTTCTGGAAGAACGCCGCGGCGCCGCCGCCGAGGTTGAGCTCCTGGGTGAGGAGGCCGACGAGCTCGATCGTCCCGATGAGGAAGGCCACCGCGACCGAGAGACCCGTGATGGTGATGTTGTAGTAGACCTTGCGGATCGGGCGGGAGAACGCCCAGCCGTAGGCGAAGTTCATGAAGCAGCCGTCGGTGGTGTCGAGGAGGCTCATCCCCGCCGCGAACAGGATCGGCAGGGACAGGATGCCGTAGAAGGGCAGTCCGCTCGCGACCGCCGTCCCCGAGATCACAAGGAGGGCGACCTCGGTGGCGGTGTCGAAGCCGAGGCCGAAGAGCACGCCGACCGGGTACATCTTCCATGGGGTGTCGATGCGCCGGGCGAGCCTGCCGAAGAAGCGGTTCATGAGGCCCCGCTTGTTCAGCTGCTCCTCCAGCTCGGCGTCGTCGTACCTCCCCCGCCGCATGTCCCTGAACACGCGCACGATCGAGACGAGGATGACGATGTTGAGAGCGGCGATCAGGTAGAGGAAGAAGCCTGACACCGACGTCCCGATGATGTTCGTGACGTTGTGGAGTCCCGAGCTGCCGTTCTTCACCTGCGAGTCGAGGGCCCGGATCCCGAAGTTCAGCAGGACGGCGAGCGTGAACACGATCGTCGAGTGGCCGAGGGAGAAGAAGAAGCCGACGCTGAGCGGCCGCTTCCCCTCGCTCATCAGCTTGCGCGTGGTGTTGTCGATGGCCGCGATGTGGTCGGCGTCGAAAGCGTGGCGCATGCCGAGCGTGTAGGCCAGCAGCCCCGTCCCGATGCCGAAGACGGTGGTCTTCGTGAGGTGGTAGTGGTGGGTCGTCGACACCGCCGCGGCGAGCAGGACGAAGCCGATGACGTGCAGGCCGACGATCGTGGACAGCATCCCGCCCATGCGGGCCCACTCCTTCGGCGAGAGCGCGGCCTGGATCCGCCGGAGCCGCGACACCTCAACCTTGCCCACGATCGCCGTCACGGCAGGCCTCCTCGTTCACTGACCACAGTCGCGCACTGTAGCCAATTGCGAGCAGAATGCAAGAGGCTGCTGCTAGCGCCGGTACCAGTACTCGGGCATCAGATCGAGGAGCGCGTTCATGGGCGTCACGCCCCCCACCGAGCGCGAGACCTCGAGCACCTCGGCCGCCGGCTCGGGCTCCCAGAGGACGGGCAGCTGCGCCGAGAGGTAGGCCGCCCAGGCCGACACGGCGGCGGGGCCGCTGCGGTGGATGGTCGCGTCGATGAGCTCGTCGTCGCGCGGGCTCGAGTAGCCGCCGACGTTGTCGGCCGCCCTCGTCCGGAAGGTCTCGTCGCCGGCCGGGAGATAGTCCGGGCCGTAGGTCCAGCCCGAGCCCCAGTCGGCGATCTCCCACGAGCACCCGTGGGCGCACGGCACGGCCGTCGTCACCACCTTGCCGAAGGGCTCGGCGGTCGCCGCCACGATGATGCCCTCGCGGGCCCACGCGGCGACCTCGTCGTGCACCATGCCGGCGAGAGCGGCGGAGCCGAAGGAGTAGACGAGGGTGAGCGAGAGCGGCGTCCCGGCCCGGATGCCGGGACCGCACTGCGAGCTGCCCGTGCCGGGCCGGGTGCACCGCCGCACCCCGCCATGGCTGGCAGCCTCGAAGCCGTGGGCGGCGAGGAGCGCGGCCCCCCGGGCCGGATCGAACCCGAGCGCCGCCGCCGCCTCCCGCTCCCCGCCCGCGAGGCTCGACGGCGGGAATGACGGCACGGGGCCGTAGGTCGGCACGCCGAAGCCGTGCAGCTCTGCCGCGATCATGGCCCGCTGGTCGATGCCGAGCTGGAGGGCCTGGCGCACGTACAGCTGGCGGAGGATCGCCCCGGCGGCGCCGTGATCGCCGGTGGAGCCGAAATCGACCGGCGCGTAGTCGACCGCCCACGGGTAGACCGCCGACATCGAGTAGCCCGAGAGCGAGACCGGGTTCCTGCCGCCCGGTCCGGCGTCGGCCGGCGGGAGGAAGCCGACGTCCGGCGCTCCCGGCCCACCGGCTCGAAGGGCGCGGTACTCGGCCGCCGCCGAGGTGAAGGGCTCCTCCACGAACTTCGAGACGAGCGGGCGCTGCGGGCCCGAGTAGCGCCGGTTCGGCTTGAACACTGCCCTCCCGTCGGCCGCGTCGAAGCCGGCGAGGCGCCACGGCCCGTCGACGACCTGCCAGAGCGGGTTCGTCGCATAGGTCGACCGGTCCGCCGCCATCTGGGGGAAGGGCCGCTCGCCGCCGTCGTCGGTGTCGAACGCCCAGACCGCCCGGCACCGGGCGGCGAGGGCGGAGAAGTCCGTCGAGGCGCCGCAGCCACCACTGGCGGGTCGGGCGTGCAGCGACGTCACGTCCCAGGCCTCCGGCATCGGGACGATCTGGGAGAGCTCGTTGTCGAGGAACCATGCCGGCGAGTAGGAGCTCGCGAGGTGGAGCACGACGGTGTCGCCCGACAGCCCGTCGGGGGTCGCGTACGACGTCACGTTGTCGGGGAACTCGCCGGGCACGTAGCCGTCCCACTGGCCCCCGGTGGTCCCGACCGCCTTCAGCATGTTGATCCAGAACACGACCGACTGGGCGTCGACGCGCTGGCCGTTCGAGAACCGCCAGCCCTTCAGGCGCAGCGTCACCGTCTCGTTCCCGCCGGAGAACACCGGAGGCTCGGCGAGGGAGAGCGACGGCACGAACGTCGGCTCGATCGAGCGGGGTTGGCCGAACCAGTACAGGGGCCGGTACATGAGGTACTGGAACTGGGCCACGTTCGTGACGCTGTAGTAGGCGCTGCTCGTGAGGGGGAAGATCCAGTCAGGCGGCCCGGCCGGCTCGGGGATCGCCCAAGTGATCGTCCCGCCTCGCAACTGCCGGTGGCCGCCGCCCCGGCCTTCTCCTCTCGCGGCCCGTCCCGAGCTGCAGGACGCGAGGAGGAGAGCGGTTGTCGCGAGGATGGCGGCGAGACGGAGGCGGCGGCTCGCGCGCCATGTGCGGACGGCTCGAGCCTCGTCACCTGCGCCGTGCATGGCCACCTTCTTGCCTCGATCGACAGAGCGCGGATGTGCGTGCGAGGTACCGGTCATGAAGCTGCCGATCGGGTCCCGCCGAACACCCGCCGCCACGGTAGCAAGCCCGCCGGCGGCGGTGGAGCTCGCCCTCCGGCTCGGCCCCGCCCGCCGGCGGGCTCACCCGGCGAGCGCTGAGGCGACCTCCTCGTGCACCGACGCGGCCGCCCGCTCGGGGTCCGGCCCCGCTGTCACGGTCCGGCCGACGACGAGGAGGTCGGCGCCCGCCGAGATTGCCGCCCCGGGGGTCGCCACCCTCGACTGGTCGTTCCGGGGGGCGCCCGGGAGGCGGATGCCGGGAACGGTCACGACGAGGTCCTCGGCCCCAGGCACCTCGGTCAGCAGCCCGAGGTCGCCCGCGGCGCAGACGATGCCGGCGCACCCCGCCCGGACGGCAAGCTCGGTGCGGGCGACGAGGTCCTCAGGGCGGGCGACGGCGTCGCTCGTGAGGACGGTGACCGCGAGGATGCCGGAGCGGAGTCGGGGGCCCTCGGCGAGCGCCCGCGACCCTGCGGCCCCGCTCGCGAACCCCTCCACGGCGGCGGCCACCATCTCCGGGCCGCCTTGGCCGTGGACCGTGAGGAGGCTCACGCCGAGAGCCGCGGCCCGCTCGGCGGCCCCGGCGACGGTGTTCGGGATGTCGTGGAGCTTGAGGTCGAGGAAGACGGCGAGCCCCTCGTCGAGCGCGGCTCGGACGACGGAGGGACCCTCGGCCACGAACAGCTCGAGGCCGATCTTGGCGACGGCGAAGAAGGGCGCCAAGCGGCGCGCGAGCTGAATGGCCGTGGCCGCGTCCGGAACGTCGAGGGCGAGGGCGAGGTGGTCCCGGGCTGTGGACTCAGGCATGCGAGCTCCTCCTCACTCGTCACTCGTCACCGGCGCGGGCCGGCACGCGGCACCGACGATCTCGGCGACCGAGCGGGCCCCCAGTGCGGCCAGGCAGCGCTCGAGATCTGCGAGGACCCGGGCCGGCGCCCGCGGGTCGGCGAGCGTGGCCGTCCCGACTTGGACGGCGTCGGCACCGGCCATGAGGAGCCGCGCGGCTCCCTCGCCGTCGCTCACGCCGCCGACGCCGATGATCCCCGCCTCGGGGAAGGCCCGGCGGCACTCGTAGACCGCCCTCAGGGCGACCGAGTGGAGGGCTGGCCCTGACAGGCCGCCCCCGACGCCGCCGAGCGCCGGCCGCCGCCCGGGAAGGTCGATGGCGAGACCGAGCAGCGTGTTGACGAGCGTGAGGCCGTCGGCGCCCGCCTCGAGGGCGGCGCCGGCCACCTCGATGAGCTCGGAGGTGTTCGGCGAGAGCTTCACGAACAGGGGCAGCCCGCACCGGGCGAGTGCGCCCCGGCAGGCGCTCACCACCTCGGCCGTCGCCGGGGCCGAGTGCGCGAACATCCGGGAGCGGTCCTCGAGGTTCGGGCAGCTGACGTTCGCCTCGAGCGCCACGGCCGAGCCGCCCGGGAGGTCGGCGACGGCCTCGGCCGCCTCGGCGAACTCTTCGACTCGCCTCCCCCAGATGCTCACGACCACGCGGGCTCCCGCCGCCCGGAGCGCGGGGAGCTCGGTGCGCGACCAGGCCGCGATGCCCGGTCCCTGGAGCCCGACGCTGTTCAGCATCCCGCCCGGCACCGGGCAGAGCCGCAGGGGCGGGTTGCCGGCCCAGGCGAACGCGGCGAGGGACTTCACGACCACGGCACCGAGGGTGGAGAGGTCGACGTAGGCGCCGAGCTCTGCTCCATGGCCGGCGGTGCCCGCCGCCGTCATCACCGGGTTCGGCAGCAAGAGCGGCCCGACGCTCGCCGAAAGGTCGACGACGGGCCCGGTGCCGTGACGGCGTCTTCGGCCACGGCGCATCCTCGCGAGGCTCACGGCTCCCCGTGGAACTCCTGGAGCGACCGCACCTCGAGCGTGAGCCGGCCCCAGTCGGCGATGCCGTTCGCCGCCGCCTTCGCAGCGGCCACGGTCGTGAGGCAGGGGACCCGGCTCGCCGAGGCAGCCTGCCGGATGTAGGCGCCGTCGGCCCGCGGCCCGCGGCCCCGGGGCGTGTTCACGACGAGGCGGACCTTGCCTCCCGCGATCAGCTCTACGGCGTCGGGGCGGCCGGTCACCTCGGCCTCGCCGACCTTTGCCACCACCGCATCGACGTCGATCCCGTGCTCGGCGAAGTACCGGCCCGTGCCCTCGGTGGCCACGATCGAGAAGCCGAGCCCGGCGAACATCCGCGCCGCTTCGAGGCCGGCCGCCTTGTCACGATCGGCGAGCGACATGAAGATCGCTCCCTCGGCGGGGAGGCGGCTGCCCGCCGCGATCTGGCTCTTCGCGAAGGCGAGCCCGAAGGTCCGGTCGATGCCCATCACCTCGCCCGTCGAGCGCATCTCGGGCCCAAGGAGCGAGTCGACGCCGGGGAAGCGGTCGAAGGGCAGCACCGCCTCCTTCACCGCCCAGTGCGTGCTGCTCGCGCGCCAGTCCCGCTCGGGAAGGAGGCCCTCGGCGCGAAGCTCGGCAAGGGTCGCCCCGACGAGCACGCGGGCCGCCACCTTGGCGAGCGGCACCCCCGTCGCCTTCGCCACGAACGGCAGGGTGCGCGAGGCGCGGGGGTTCGCCTCGATCACGAACACCTGACCCTGCTTCACGGCGTACTGGACGTTGATCGGCCCCTGCACGCTGAGCGCGTGGGCGATGCGGCGGGTGTGCTCTTCGATGAGCGCGACGACCTCTGGCGGCAGGGTCGGCGGCGGGATGGCGCAGGCCGAGTCGCCCGAGTGGACCCCGGCCTCCTCGACGTGCTCCATCACGGCTCCGATGACGACCTCGCCGAGGCCGTCACGCACGGCGTCGACGTCGACCTCGATCGCGTCCTCGAGGAAGCGGTCGACGAGGATGGGCCGCTCGGTCGGCAGGGTGCCCTCCGAGCCGAGGGCGAGCGACGAGAAAGCGAGCTCGAGCCCCTCGTCGTCGTAGACGATCTCCATCGCCCGCCCCCCGAGCACGTAGCTCGGCCGGACGAGGGCGGGGAAGCCGATCCGATCGACGATGGAGCGGGCCTCCTCGAGCGAGCGGGCGGTGCCGCCGGCCGGCTGGGGGATCTCGAGCCGCCCGCACAGCGCCGACCATTGCTCGCGGTCCTCGGCCGTGTCGATCGCCTCGGGCGTCGTCCCGAGGACGAGCTCGGCGGGGAGCCGGCCGGCCAGCTTGAGGGGCGTCTGGCCTCCGAGGGCGACGACGACGCCCACGACGCCTCCCCCTCCGGCCGCCTGTTCGGCGTCGATCACGTCGAGGACGGACTCCTGCGTCACGGGCTCGAAGTAGAGCCGGTCGGAGGTGTCGTAGTCGGTCGAGACCGTCTCCGGGTTGCAGTTCACCATGACGGTCTCGTACCCCGCCTCGCGAAGCGCTGACGAGGCGTGGACGCAGCAGTAGTCGAACTCGATCCCCTGACCGATCCGGTTCGGGCCCGACCCGAGGATGACCACGCGCGGGCGGTGGGCGGGGCGGACCTCGTCCTCGTCCTCGTAGGTGGCGTAGTGGTAGGGGGTCTCGGCGGCGAACTCCGCCCCGCAGGTGTCGACGGTCTTGAAGGTCGGTCGCACGCCGGTGGCGAGGCGGGCGGCCCTCACGGCGGTCTCCTCCACGCCGATGAGGTAGGCGATCTGGGCATCGCCGAAGCCGAGCCGCTTCAACCGGCGCCATCCCTGCCGATCGAGCGAGGAGAGCACCGCCGCTCCGCCCTCGGCCCGCGCCCTGTGCTCGAGGCGGAGCCGTTCGCCCACGATGAGCTCGATCTGGTCGAGGAACCACGGGTCGATCCCGGTCGCGCGGGCGAGGTCCTCGACGCTCGTGCCGCGCCGGAGCGCCGACTCGAGCTGGAAGAGGCGGTCCGGCGTCGGGACCTTGGCCCGCTCGACGAGGTCGGCCGTCGGGACCGCGTCGTAGCTCGCCTCGGCCGGGTCCGCGTTGAGGCCCTGGCGGCCGCGTTCGATCCCCCGCAGCGCCTTTTGCAGCGACTCGGGGAAGGTCCTCCCGATCGCCATGGCCTCCCCCACCGATTGCATCCTCGTGCCGAGGGCGTCAGGGGCGCCGGGGAGCTTCTCGAAGGCCCACCGCGGGACCTTCGTCACGACGTAGTCGATGGTCGGCTCGAAGCTCGCCGGGGTCGCCTTCGTGATGTCGTTCGCGACCTCGTCGAGGGTGTAGCCGACCGCGAGCCGGGCGGCGATCTTCGCGATCGGGAACCCGGTCGCCTTCGAGGCAAGCGCCGAGGAGCGCGAGACGCGCGGGTTCATCTCGATCACGAGCATCTCGCCGGAGCGGGGGTCGACGGCGAACTGGATGTTCGAGCCGCCGGTCTCGACGCCGACCCGGCGGATGCAGGCAAAGGCAGCGTCCCGCATGGCCTGGTACTCCACGTCGGAGAGGGTCTGGGCCGGGGCCACCGTGACGGAGTCGCCGGTGTGGACCCCCATCGGGTCGAAGTTCTCGATCGTGCAGACGACGACGCAGTTGTCGACCCGGTCGCGCATGACCTCGAGCTCGAACTCCTTCCACCCCGCGATGGAGTGCTCGACGAGGATCTCGCCGACCGGGCTCGCCGCCAGCCCCTCGCGGGCGAGCCTCAGGAACTGCTCCTCGTCGTGGGCGATCCCGGTCCCGGCGCCGCCGAGGATGAACGAGGGCCGCACGATGATCGGGAAGCCGATCTCCCGGGCGATCGCCACCGCCTCCTCCAGGTGGTGCGCGAAGCCCGAGGCCGGTACGGCGAGGCCGATCTCCGTCATGGCCTGCTTGAACAGGTCCCGGTTCTCGGCGGTGTGGATCGCCCTCGAGCTGGCGCCGATCAGCTGGACGCGAAAGGCGTCGAGGACGCCGCCGTCGGCGAGCCGCGTGGCGAGGTTGAGGGCCGTCTGGCCACCCATCGTCGGCAGCAGGGCTGAGGGTCGCTCGCGCTCGATGATCGCCTCGAGCACGTCGACGTCGAGCGGCTCGACGTAGGTGCGGTCGGCGAGCTCGGGGTCGGTCATGATCGTGGCCGGGTTCGAGTTCGCGAGGATGACCCGGTACCCCTCCTCGCGCAGCACGCGGCAGGCCTGGGTCCCCGAGTAGTCGAACTCGCAGGCCTGCCCGATCACGATCGGGCCCGACCCGATGACGAGGATCGACTCGAGGTCGTCACGCCGGGGCATGCGGCCCCCTACCGCCGCCGGGACGCTGCGGACTCGTCCATCAGCGCCTCGAACTCGGCGAAGAGATAGCGCGCATCGTGGGGGCCCGGTGCCGCTTCGGGGTGGTACTGCACCGAGAAGGCACGGGCGCCCGGGTGGCGCAGCCCCTCGTTGACCCCGTCGTTGAGGTTGACGTGGGTCACCTCGGCCCCCCGCACGGTCGAGGCGTCGACGGCGTAGTTGTGGTTCTGGCTGGTGATCTCGACCGTGCCCCGAGCCAGGTGCTGGACGGGGTGGTTGGCCCCGTGGTGACCGAAGGGGA
>DATGKK010000094.1:0-49696 GCA_035294725.1 Acidimicrobiales bacterium
GCGCGACCCTTCTGGTCGGACCCCGGCGCCAGACTGATCAACGGCCTCGTGGCCAAGAAAACGTCGACGTCGCGGGCGAGCCTGACACCATTTTCACGCCCTGCGGGACGCCCCCACCAGGGGGCCAGGTGACTGATCGGAGGGACATCGACGTCGAGGCGCAACGTCACGACGCCGCTCACCGCCTCGTTGGCCGGTGGCAGGGACCTTCCCCGTCTCGAGATCGCACGCCTGCGGGCGACCTGGCTCACCGAGGTGGCAGAGGCGATCGGGCTTCGGGGGTTCATGGAGGCGGCCGGCATCACCTGCTCCCAGCGCCTGGGGGACCTCGTGGCCAGGCTCCCTGCGCCAGACGAGCACGAGATGGTGGGGTTGGTCGGAGGGAGGCGGTGAGCATCGACCTGTCTCGCCTCGAGGCGGTCGTCGAGGCCTCGGGGGTCCCAGGACGGATCGAGGCACTGCTCCCAGTCGGGGTGCGTCCCCGCCAGCTCAGCGTGCGCACGCTGCTCGTCGGCATGCTCTGCTGCCAGGCAGAGGGCCGGCCGGCGCACTTGACGAGGGTGCACCAGGTGCTCGTCGGTCTTCGGGGTCCAGACCGCCTGCGCTTGGGCGTCACCGTCGACTGGCGGGCTGGTCCGCACACCCTCACCTATCGTCAGGTGGAACGGACGTTGCACCTCGTCGTCGGGGCGCTGGCCAGAGAAGAACCCGACGGCGCATCCTCCGAGGTGCTCCAAGAGGTGGCGGACGCCTTCGTCGAGGCGAGCGTGGAAGGACACGGCGACGCCTCGCGATCGCTCGCCGTCGACTGGACCGACGTCGAGAGCTTCTCGACGCGGCACCCGAAGCCGTCCGGGCTCTACGCCGATCCCGAGGCCCGATGGGGACACCGAAAGGGCGGGGGACCGGGCGAGAAGGACGAGCTGTTCTTCGGCTACTACCTCTCCTTGGCCACCATGGTCGCCGACGATGGCGGCCCACCCGTGCCAGAGCTGGTGCGGCGCATGAACCTCGTCTCCTGCGAGCACGACCCAGTGCCCGTCATGGTCCAGGTCCTCACCTCGATGGCCGCAGGCGGCGTCGCCCTGGGCGACGTCATCTGTGACTCGGGCTACGCGCATCGGGTGCCCGGGCACTTCGCCCTGCCGCTTCGAGCGGCTGGCGTATCCCTCGTGATGGACCTGCATCCTTCTGACCGGGGAACCCAGGGCACCCACGCTGGGGCGGTCCTGCACCACGGCAATCTCTACTGCCCGATGACGCCGACGGGGCTCTTCGGCCAGGCGCCGCTCGTGCGTGGGGCGAGCGAGGCGGAGACCGCCGCCCACGACGAGCGGGCAGCCGAGCTCGGACGGTTCAAGCTCGGGCGCGTGAGCGCTGACGACCAAGACGGCCACCACCGGGTCTCCTGCCCCGCCCTGCTCGGCAAGCTCCGCTGCGCGCTGCGCGAGTCCTCCCTGTCACTTCCCCTGGAGCGTCCCGAGGTGCTCTCTCCCCCAGACGAGCCGCCGTGCTGCTGCACCCAGCGCACGATCAGCGTCCCCGTCACGATCAACGCGAAGACCACCCAGCGCCACGACTACCCCTCTGCGGCCTGGCGCCGCTCCTATGCGAGGCGCTCTGCCGCCGAGCGCTCCAACGCCCGGATCAAGGACCCCGCCACGATCGACGTGGCCCGGGGCTGGTGCCGGGTGATGGGGCTCACCCCGATCACCTTGTTCCTCGTCGCTGCCATCGTCGTGCGCAACCTGGCAGTCGCCGACGCCTTCTGTGCCCGCCAGGAAGAGGACCGACGCCGGGCAGCCACCGGGCGGCCGCCCCGGACCCGCCGGCGCCGGCGCACCACCCTCGCCGACCTGGTCGGCGCCGGAGCGAACGCACCGCCCTAGCCGGCTACCTTTCCGCGGGAACCTGACGTCAGTGCTCCAGCGCGCGCAGGTGACGGTCATGACAGCGCTGATCGGATCGGCGACCCCCAACGGCCTGTCACAGCCCTCTGGCACAATGACGTCGGCTCGAAACGTGAACTGGGTCCTCATCGAAAGGTGAAGACCTCCTGCGCACCCCCGGCAGGATTCGAACCTGCGTGAAACGGATTAGAAGTCCGTTGCCTCATCCACTCGGCCACGGGGGCGTGTCACCACCATTCTGCCTCGGGGTCTGCCGCAGCCCGAACCATGCGGGCGACCTCGCCGGCCGCAGATGCTGCTGGCACGGAGCGGAAGCCGATCCGCCCGGCAGCCCTTAGCGGGACCAGTTCCCGCGTGAGGGCCGGCCTCTCGTCCCGGCGGCCCGGGGATCAAGTGGGAGCTCCTCTGCCGGAGGCTCCCAACGCGGCTGTTGGGAGACGTCCTCATCCTGTCCGCTTCCACCGGCTCCGCCGCCGTGGCTCAACGCTCCCGATGCATGCGCGTGCCCGTGCGGCACCCCCGTCGGCTCGGAGGTCGCCCGCGTGAGCTCGTAGAGCCAGCGGGTGAGGTCCGCGGCGTCAAGAGGACGGCTGATGAGATAGCCCTGGGCCGTGTCGCACCCGAGGTCCCGCAAGAGCCGGTAGGCCTCCGCCGTCTCAACTCCCTCCGCGGTCACCGTGAGGCCGAGGTCGTGGGCCATGGTGATCGTGGACGCCACGATGGCGTAGTCCGTCGGGTCGGTGGTGAGCCGCTCGGTGAAGGACTTGTCGATCTTCAGCTGGTCGACGGGGAGGTTCTTCAGGCGGGCGAGTGACGAGGTGCCGACGCCGAAGTCGTCGAGGGCGACGCCCACCCCAAGGGTCGAGAGCGGTGAGAGAAGCTCGGTGCTCTCGACCCGGTACTTGCCCGGCGAGCCCGACTCCGTGATCTCGAGCGTGAGCAGCTGGGGCGGCAGATCGTGGCGCTGGAGCAGCTCTTCGATCTGGCGGATGAGGTCCAGATAGGTGACCTGCTCCGGAGAGACGTTCACGGCGAGGCCGAGCTCGAAGCCCGCTTGGCGCCACTTCGCGAGCTGTCCGAGGGCCACGTCGAGCATCCAGCGAGTGAGCGGCTCGATGAGCCCCGACGCCTCCGCGACCGGAATGAACTCGTCAGGCGCAATCACGCCGTAGAGGGGATGGGTCCAGCGGCTGAGAGCCTCGACACCGGTCACCTCCCCGGTGGCAAACGAGACCGTCGGCTGGTAGTGGAGGCGGAGCCCACCGCTCGTGATCGCCTCACGCAACGCCGCGATGAGAGAGGGACGGTCGATGCGGTCGGTCCGACGGTCGCTCTGCACGCAGACGCCGCCGCCGCTCTGCTTCGCCTGGTACATCGCCATGTCGGCCTGACGGAGCAGGCTGAAGCGGTCCTCCCCGTGGAACGGCGAGATGGCCACCCCGATGCTTGCCCGCAGCTGGATGGCGGCCCCTGCCACCATCGCCGGCGCGCGCGTCTCGGCGTCGATGCGCCGGGCAAGCTCGATGATCTCGTCCGGCGAGCCGAAGCGAGGGAGCACGACGGCAAACTCGTCCCCACCGAGACGGCCGACGGTGCCGGAGTCGCCCACCACGGCTACCAGCCGCTCGGCGAGGATCTCTAGCGCACCGTCCCCGGCCTCGTGGCCGAGGCGGTCGTTGATCCTCTTGAACCCGTCGAGGTCGATCAGCAGCGCCCCGACGACCGAGTTGCCGGCCCGCTCCGACAGGGCTCGGTCCATCTCGGTCGAGAAGAGCATGCGGTTTGCAAGGCCGGTGAGCCCGTCATGCGAGGCCTGGTACTGCTTCAAGGCGACCTCGGCTTGAAGCTGGTCGAGCAGGTCGCTGCTGCGCAGCGCCATCGCTGCCGGCATGGTGAGCGCCTCGGCAAGCCTGACGTCGTCCGGACCGAAGCTGAGGTGGCTCGCGCCGCGCCGGTCGGCGAGAACGAGCACCCAGTCGGCGAGACCGTCGGAGGGGAGCGCGACGGCGACGGCGTCGCGAAAGCCGCAGATGTGAAGGGCCTCGGCCAGGGCGAGGTCGCTCGTGCCCTTCGGGGCGAGCACTGGGCCGCGCCGGTCGCGAACGGCCTCGGCAAGCGGGTTCCGGCCCTGCAGCATCTCGAGCTCGCTCACCTCGGCGCGCAAGGTGTAGCTCCTCCAGGCACCGTGCTCCCTCCTGGCGAGCTGGGTCACCTCGGCCTTGAACAACTCCTGCGCTCCACGCAACACGGTGGCGACGACCGTGTCGGTCTCGGCAAGCCCCGTCAGAGCCCGCTCGAAGCGGTGGAGGCGGTCGAGGTGGGCATGCCGGGTGCGCAGGCGGCCATAGTGCCGGTATCCCAGACCGACGGCTACCGCGAGCGCAGCGAAGAGCGCACCGCCTCCCCATCCCGACCACAGCATGTAGATGGCGACTAGGCCGAAGCCAGCGACCACCAGGACCTGGATAAGGGTGGTGAGTGCCGTCTGTCCCCAGTCGATGACATGGAGACGACGGCTCGATAGTGCGATCACAGCTTGGATTCCCACATTGCTCACCAGCTCAGCGACGACCACGGCAGCGATCGCTGCTAGTGCCCCCCGCACCGAGAGCAACCGGTCACCAGCCAGGAGACGATCGAAGCACTCGAAGGCCGTCGCGGCCGCGAAGGCATGTAGAGCGATATTGAAGGTCGACTTCGTGACCGGTCGCCGCACCCAGACCGAGCGCACGAGCGTCCCGATCGCGGCCGCGAGCAGGACCGCTCCCGCAGGCGCAAAGGCGATGGCCGGGACCAGGACGATGTCGCTCAGGTCGATGTTGTGAGCCTGCCGCCGAGCCTCGAGCCGGATGCCGGCGAAGTGGCCCGCAGCGAAGCCGACGGCCAGCAGCGGCCAGGGCAGGTGGAGCGGTGCCGGGATGACATGAAAATGACGTAGGTCGAAGTACCACAGGAGGAAGGTGCCGAGCCCGAGCGACAGTGTGAAGAGCCAGACCGGGAGCGCCCGCAGTGCGCGCCGGAGCAAGGGGGGCCTGACGGGCGGGATCTCACTCATGGGCAGGTCCAGTGTCTACAGTTGCACGGACAGCCTTCAATCGAGAAGGGTTGCCGCCGCTCCGTACCGTGCGTCGGCGAGGAAGGGAGCTGCCGGCGTGCTGGTGCCGACAGGAAGGACGGCAGGGCTCGGGGCCCGCCGCCGAACGAGGGTGCGCGGCCACCTGCCGCGACGGGCGCCACCCTCCGCGCGGGCTTCTCCTGTGCTCTGGTCCGTCCACAGGGACGGCACCTCCCACCCCGCAGGCACCCAACGCAGGGATGGCATCCGCTCGCGCCTGCCCTTCTCCATGCTCGCCCGAGGGAAGGAGGTGATTCATGAGCTTCAGCGAATGGGAGTGAGGGCCTGCCGTATGGCAAGCCCCCACTCGAGGTGACCACCTGACCTCTTCTGGAATACGCAACCGGAACATGGGGCCCGGAGGTCTCCTCCTTATTGCATCGGCATGGCCGGCCGCACTCGCGGCCGGCCATGCCACCGTCTTGTATCTTCGGCACGGGAACCGGTTGGATTGAGTAGAAGGTCGAGATTTGTTCGGCGGTAGTCGCAGCGACACCGTCACGACCATGGCGACGCTCCGGCGCCGTCTCGTCGCGGCCGTCGCCGTGACCTCGGTCGGGGATGGGCTGGTCCTCGCAGCCTTTCCGCTCCTGGCCCTGCGAGCCACGCACAGCGCCCTGCTCATCTCCGGCGTCGCCGTTGCGTCCCGCCTGCCCTGGCTCCTCGTCTCGCTGTACTCAGGCGCCCTCGTCGACCGCTCCAACCGCTCCCGGCTCGTCGCCACCGTCGATCTGGCACGGGCTCTGCTCGTGGCTGGCGTTGCGGTATGGGCCCTCAACGGGACGGTCCCGATCGCGGCGATCTACGTCGCTGCCTTCCTCGTCGGCGTCGGCGAGACCGCAGTCTCCGCGGCGATGCGCGCGACGGTTCCTGAGATCGCGCCCGGCGACGAGCTCGTGGCGACGAACGGACGGGTCGGAGCGGCGCAGACGGCCGGCACCCGATTCCTCGGGCCCGCCACCGGCGGCGTCGTCTTCTCGGTCTCGCGGGCGATCCCGTTCTTCGGCGATGCCCTCTCTTACATGGGTTCGGCTGCGCTCCTCTCGTCCGCGATCCCGGCCGACGCTCGGCGGGCTCAGCGACGAGAGACGAGCGTCTGGGCGGACGTGAGAACCGGGCTCCGCTTCTTCCTCGCGAGCCGCGGGCTGCGAATCCTCTCAGTGGTCGTGTCGAGCTTCGCGTTCTGCCAGGCGATGGTGCTCGCGGTCCTCGTGCTGTTCGCCTCGAGCAAGCTGCACCTCGGCGCCACCGGTTACGGAGTCCTCCTCACTGTGGCCGGCGTCGGCGACGTGCTCGCGGGCTTGCTGGCCCGCCGGATCTTCCGCCTCATCGGGTCCTACGCCATGATCATCGTGGCCGGCGTGGCGGCCGCAGGTGGCTACGTGCTGCTCTCGTCGACCTCGGACAGAGTCGTCGCAGCCATCGCCCTCGCTCTCGAGGCGGCAGCGACCTCGCTTGGGAACGTGGCCACCTTGTCGACACGGCAACGTCTCATTCCCCGAGAGCGCTACGGCCTCGTGAACAACGCCTTCCGGATGCCCATCACCGGGCTCATCCCAGCCGGCGCCCTCGTAGGAGGTCTCCTCGTGACTGCGATCGGGTTCCGGTACACGTTCCTCACGGCGGGCGGGTTTCAGCTGGCTGTGCTCGCGTCCATGGCGCTGCCCCTGCGGCGAGTCGAACCCAAGTCTGCTCCGCCCGAGCCCGCCGGCCTTGCGACCGAGCAGTCCGGAGTCCCGTCAACCTGAGCGGGTCCGCCTCGGCCAAGCTCCCGGATCAGGCGAAGGCGTGCGCAAGCGGCTGCCGAGCACCGTGCTCGACGCAACAAGTGCGGAAGGGCCGGCCCGCAGTCGGGGCGGCCGGCCGGCCGCTCGCGTCGCCGCAGGCCCGGTTGCGAAGGCACGTGGCCCCCGGTTGCCGAACCAGCGATCGGTCCCTCATCCGGTCCGATCGGTCTCCTCGGCCTCCTTGCTTCCTTCGCCGCTCCCTGTGGGGGCCGGCGGCTCGGGCTTCGGGCGCAGCACCATGGTGAGACAGGCGCCCGCCGACGCCACCGCACCCGCCACGACGAGCCGGACAACCGGGCGAGGCACCGAGCGCCCGCTCAGCGCGTCGAGCGAGTAGCGCCCCGGACCGGCCACCGCAAGGGCGAGCGCGGCTGCCATGTTGGTGAGCGGCAGCTCGAATCCCCCGTGAGCGGCAAACGGCCCGTTCGCCCTGTGGGTAGAGGCGGCGACGCTCATGGTCCCTGCAAGCGCGACCGGTCCGAGGGGGTAGGCAGCTCCTGCGGCCGTCAACGCCCCACCGGCGAGCTCGGAGACCGCCGCCACCCGAGCCATCACCGGTGCCGGACGGAGCCCCATCCGCTCGAAGCTGGAGACCGTCGCGGCCATTCCGCGCCCACCGAACAGTCCGAACAGCTTCTGAGCCCCGTGGGCCGCCAGGTACCCGCCCACCACGGTGCGGGCGGCAAGTAGCGAGACATCGCGGGCGCTCATCTGCAGGCCGTTCCCAGCTCACGTCGATACAGGGGCCACCCTGCCCGTGCTCCCAGGTTGCCGACATCCACTGTGATACCCACCTGCCTTTGCGTCTGGGCCGATTGGCCGGCCGGCCTCGTTGCCTCTACATCTACCCCCTGCCGTGACCTAGCCCGACCGCTCCACCGGCTGGCCCGACGTCTCGCCGGTGCGCCGCGCTGCCCTTGGCTCACCACCTCACCAAAGAAGTGAACCTCCGCCGGCCGGTGCAGCGCGGTGGCGGCATCGTCTCCACGATGAGCACGGCTCGAAGCGCGAGGCGGATCCTCGACAGCACGCGAGGGACGTCGCCGGTCTGGTCTCGTCTGGCTGGTGCGCCCCCTGGGACTCGAACCCAGAACCTGCGGATTAAGAGTCCGTTGCTCTGCCAAATTGAGCTAGAGGCGCTTGTCCGGGAGGAAACCTTAGCCGCTCAGGGCGCGCGGAACCTTTCCGGTCTGGGGTGACCGAGGGGACTCGAACCCCCGACTTTCGGGACCACAACCCGACGCTCTACCAACTGAGCTACGGCCACCACGTTGCCCGACCACCTCCGGTGCGCTCGCACAGCCGGCCGGTGGACCCCACCAGCATGGCACATCAGCGCGAAGCTGCGGCCCGGATCGCGGCGACGTCGGCGCCCATCTGGGCAACCAGCTCCTCGACCGTCGAGAAGCGCTCCTGTGGCCTCACCACGCTCCCCACACCCACGGTCACCCGCTGCCCGTAGAGGTCGCCCGAGAAGTCGAGCACGTGCGCCTCGACGAGGCGGGCTCCGTGCTCGCCGTAGTACGTGGGCCGGCCGCCGATCGAGACCGCGGCCAGCCTCCGCACGCCGTGCTCATCCTCGAGCCAGCCCGCGTAGACCCCGTCGGGCGGCAGCTCGATCCCGCTGACCTCGACGTTCGCCGTCGGGAAGCCGAGCTGCCGGCCGCGCTGGTCCCCCTGCACGACGACCCCCCTCAGCACCGTCTCGCTCACGGCCGGCGAGGTTACCGGGCACGCGCGGTAGCGTCCCGCTCGTGACGCAGCTCCCGGCGCTGCCAGCGGCAGTGGACATCCGTGAGGTCGGGCCTCGAGACGGACTGCAGGCAGAGGCGCCGGTAGCGCCCCACGACCGTGCAGCTCTCGCCGTGGCGCTCATGCGAGCCGGTGCCCGCCGCATCGAGGCCGCGAGCTTCGTCTCGCCGAAGGCCGTGCCCTCCATGGCCGGTGCGGCCGAGGTCGTCGCCCAGTTGAGAGAGGCTCTCGACGAGGAGGTCCGGCCCGTCGTGACCGCCCTCGTCCCGAACGTGCGCGGCGCTGCCGACGCCCTCGAGGCCGGCGTCGACGAGCTGACCGTCACCGTCGCTGCGAGCGCCGTCTACAACGAAAAGAACGTCCGGCGCACCATCGAGGAGTCGCTGAGCGAGATCGCGCAGGTCGTCGATCTGGCCCGTGAGAGCACCCCCGTCGACGTCGTGATCTCATGTGCCTTCGGCTCCCCCTACGAGGAGGAGATCCTCCCTGCCGACGTTGCCGACCTCGCCCGACGCGTGGTCGAGGCGGGCGCAGCCGCCCTCACGCTCGCCGACACGACAGGGGTCGCGACACCGCTTCGGATCGGCGAGGTGCTCGACGCGGTCGTGGCCGCCGTCGGCGAGGCGCCCGCCAGCCCCGGGGGGCGCCTCGGCCTCCACCTGCACGAGACCAGGGGCACGGCGATGGCAAACGCGTTTGCCGGCCTCGAGCTCGGCATCTCCCGATTCGACACCTCGATCGGCGGGCTCGGCGGGAGCCCCTTCGCTCCCGGCGCCGGGGGGAACCTCGCCACCGAGGACTTCGCCGCCTTCCTCGCCGCCATGGGCATCGAGACGGGCCTCGACCAGACCCGACTGCTCGAGGCGGCCCGCCTCGCCGAGCGCCTCGTCGGCCACGACCTCGCTAGCAGGGTGCGCACCCCGCTCGCGAGTTAGCGCAATACTCTCGCCATGCCGCCTTCTTCCGGCCCGAGAGCCGGCTTCCGGGCTCGCGTCACGGATCACCTCGCCGTCGCCGTGGGCACGACCAAGGGCCTGTTCCTCGTGAGCGACGGCGTGCCCGACGGACCGTGGTTCAAAGGCCAAGAGGTGCCCGCCTTCACCCAGGTGGAGCCCGGAGAGCTCTACCTCGCCGCCACGACGGACCCCCGGTACGGCACCTCGATCCAGGTGAGCGAGGACGGCGGCGGGAGCTGGCGCACACCCTCGGGCCGCCCGATCGCCTTTCCCGACGACACCCCCGCCACCCTCGAGCGGGTCTGGCAGCTGCACGTGATCCACCCCGGCGCAGGGGTGAAGCCGATCGTGCTCGCCGGCACCGACCCGGCCGCCCTGTTCGTCTCGCGCGACCTCGGCGAGTCGTTCTCCCTCATCCGGCCGCTCTGGGACCACCCTCACCGTGAGAGGTGGGAGCCCGGTGGCGGCGGCCTCGCACTCCACACGATCGTCACCCATCCCGAGCGCCCGGGCCGCATCACCGTCGGCGTCTCCACCGGCGGCGTCTATCGCTCCGACGACAGCGGCGCGACCTGGGAGCCGAAGAACGACGGCATCGCCGCGACCCACCTGCCGGACCCGCACCCGGCCTTCGGCCAGTGCGTGCACAAGATCGCGACGGACGCCGAGAGCCCTGACGTCCTCTGGCTCCAGAACCACGGTGGCGTCTACCGCTCCACCGACGCCGGCGACCACTGGACCGACGTCGGGCGGGCGGGCGAGGTTGGCGGGCTCCCATCGGACTTCGGCTTCCCGATCGTGGCGCACCCGACAGCCCCGCGCACGGCCTACGTGTTCCCCCTCGAGTCCGCCGACTACCGCTGCTCGCCGGGCGCGGCATGCCGGGTCTACCGCACCGAGGACGGAGGCGCGAGCTGGGAGCCGCTCACGAGCGGCCTGCCTCAGGTCGCGGCCCACCTCACCGTGCTCCGTGACGCCTTCGATGCCGGGGAGAACCCTCCCTACCCACTCGTGTTCGGGACCCGTACCGGGCAGATCTACGCCTCGGGCGACTCCGGCGGCACCTGGCGCCTCTTTGCGGACCACCTGCCCCCGATCCTGTGCGTGCGAGTCCTGGCCTGAGCAGCACCATCGGCCTCGTCCTGTTCGACTGCGACGGCGTCCTCGTCGACTCCGAGCGGCTGGCCGTCCAGGTTGAGGTCGCCGTCCTCGGCAGCCTCGGGTGGGAGATCTCCCCGGAGGAGGTAGTCGAGCGCTTCCTCGGCGTCAGCGATGCCGACTACCTCGCCCAGATCGAGGAGCACCTCGGCATCACCCTCCCCGAGGGTTGGCTCGAGGAGATGGAGCCGAGGTACCGGCACGCCTTCGAGCGAGAGCTGACGGTGGTGCCGGGCATCCTCTCGGCACTCGAGCGGATCGAGGAGGCCGGCATCATGACGGCGGTCGCCTCGAGCGGCAGCCCGGCCAAGCTCCGCTTCACCCTCTCCCACACCGGCCTGTTCGAGCGCTTCGAGGGCCGGGTGTTCTCGGCGGTCGAGGTCACGCGAGGCAAGCCGGCCCCTGACCTGTTCCTCCACGCGGCCGCCGCCCTCGGCGTTGACCCGGCCCGCACGGCCGTCGTCGAGGACAGCCCGGCCGGCATCGAGGCAGCCCTTGCCGCCGGGATGCGGACGGTCGCCTACGCCGGCGGCGGGCTCGTCCCTCCCGAGCGCCTCAGCCGGCCGGGGGTTACCGTGATCACCGACATGAGCCATCTCCCCGACGAGCTGCTCGGGAGCACTGCCAGGTGATCCCGCCCATCACGAACACCCACCCGGCCCTGCGGCGCTGCTGGCTCCCGCTCGCCCGTGCGTCGGAGCTCGGTGAGCAGCCCGCTCGCTTCATGCTCCTCGATCAGCCCCTCGTCGCCTTCCGCTCCCCCGCCGACGGCCAGGTCCGCGTCTACCCCGATCGCTGCCCGCACCGGGGAGCGCCCCTTTCGATCGGCTGCGCCGAGGGCGGAGGCATCAGGTGCGCCTACCACGGCTGGCGCTTCGGCCCGGACGGGCGGTGCGACGAGATCCCTGCCCTCGGCCCGAACCCGAGCGGGATCCCACCGAAAGCCCATCTGACGCCGGTCGCCGGGACGGCGGAGCGGTACGGGATGGTCTTCGTGGCCCTCGACGAGCCGCTCCCCGGCGTGGGCCTTCCGGAGGTGCCCGAGGCCGACAACCCCCGCTTCGCGATGGGAGAGCTTCCGATCCTGAGCGCTCGGGCATCGGTCGGTCTCCTCGCCGACAACTTCCTCGACACGGCCCACTTCCCCTTCGTGCACGCCGCCACCTTTGGGGCGAGCGAGGAGAGGGAGGTCGGCCGGTTCGAGGTGACCCGGGAGCCGGGCGAGCTCGCCTTCACCGCCACCTACCAGCACCAGTTCGCGAACCGGGAGGACCCGGCGGTCGCGCGGGGGGAGCGTCCCTTGCTCCAGACGCGCCGGCTCACCTACCGCCTCGTCGCACCCTTCCACCTCACCTTGAGGATCGAGTTCCTCGAGGCCGGCGGGACCAACACCATCGGCTTCTTCCTGCAGCCGGAGACGGCCGAGGCCTGCCGCATCATGTCGGCGATCTGGCGGGACGACCTCGACGGCGACGCCGAGCGGCTGAGAGAGGCCGTCGAGTTCGAGGTGAAGGTCGTCGAGGAGGACCTCCGGGTGCAAGAGGCGTACCACCGCCTCGAGCTGCCGCTCGACCCGACGGCCGAGGTGCACACCCGGGCGGACCGCACCACGATCGAGCTGCGCCGGGTGCTCTCGGACCTCGTCGCGGCCAGCTCGAAGTGACGCTCGTCGTCGACCACCCGGTCGTCGCCGACCTGCTCTCGCGACTTCGCGACACAAGGACCCCGCCGCCGGCGTTCCGCCAGGTCGTGGCGGAGCTGAGCGCCCTCATCGCCTACGAGTCGCTCCGCGACCTCGGCACGGGCGAGGAGACGATCGACACCCCGGTCGCCGCCGGGGTGTCGACGGTGAGGGTCGCCGAGACCGTCCTCCTCGTCCCGGTGCTGCGAGCCGGCCTCGGCATGATCCCCGCGATCCAGGCGCTGCTCCCCCTCTCGGAGGTGGCCCACATCGGGCTGCGGCGCGACGAGGAGACCCTCCAGCCGGAGGTCTACCTGAACCGGCTCCCCGCGAACCTGTCCGGCCGCCGGGTGGTGGTCTGCGACCCCATGCTCGCCACCGGCGGGTCGCTCGCCGAGGCCGTTGCGCTCGTGAAGCAGCACGGAGCGGCAAGGGTCATGGCGCTCTGCCTCATCGCATCCGAGCCCGGCCTCGCCCGCTTCCGGCGGGACCACCCGGAGGTGGCGGTCGCGTGCGCCGCCGTCGACCCCGGGCTCGACGAGCGGGGGTACATCGTCCCCGGCCTCGGGGATGCGGGCGACCGTCTCTACGGCCCCCCGGACTGAGCGACCCCTACTCGCCGATGTCCTCCCACCACAGCTCAGGGTGGTCGGCGACGAAGGAGCCGAGCAGCTCGACGCAGCCGTCGTCGTCGAGGTCGACCACCTCGACCCCGAGGGCGGCGAGCCACTCGTGCCCGCCGGAGAAGTTCCGGGCCTCCCCCATCACCACCGCACCGATGCCGAACTGGCGCACGAGACCGCTGCAGTACCAGCAGGGCGAGAGAGTGGTGACCATGACGGTGTCCCGGTACCCGCGGCGGCGCCCGGCCGCCCGGAACGCCGCCGTCTCGGCGTGCGTCGACGCGTCCCCGTCCTGGACACGGCGGTTGCGCCCGCTGCCGAGCAGCTCGCCCTCGCGGGTGAACATTGCCGCCCCGATCGGGATCCCGCCCTCCGCAAGGCCGGCACGGGCCTCGGAGAGGGCGACCTCCAGCCACTCTCGTGCCGTCCCCGGGTCGAGGGCGCGGCCGTCTGCGGTGCTCATCTCCCCTAAGTTGCGTCGGTGACCGCGAAGCGACCACAGTCGATCGTCATGGCCGACGAGCGTACCTACCGCGCCACTGTCGGCTCGCAGGAGATCGACCTCCCTCTCGTGCAGGTGGCGCCGGAGCTCTCGATCGCCCTGCTCATTTGCGTGGACCACGGGCTCGCCTTCTCCGAGCAGGCGGGCCGGGAGCTCGCCGCGCAGATGGAGCCCTACGGGGTCGAGATCGTCGCCTCGGTAGCGACGATGGGCATCCCGCTCGCGATCGAGGTCACCCGAGCGCTCGGGCTCGACGACTACGCCATCTTGCACAAGACGCCGAAGATCCACCTCGCTGACGCCGTCGCCGAGCCGGTGAAGTCGATCACGACGGCGCGGGACCAGAAGCTGCTCTTCGACCGGGCCAGGATCGGCGCCGTGAAGGGCAAGCGGGTCGGCATCGTCGACGACGTGATCTCGACCGGGGGCTCGAGCAGAGCGGCACTCAACCTCGTCCGGCGGATCGGCGGGACACCGGTGGTCTTCGGCGCCCTCCTCACCGAGGCGGGAGGCTGGCGGGAGCTGCTCGGCCCCGACGCCGCCCTCGTAAGGTCGCTCGGCTCGATCCCCGTCTTCCGCCACCAGCCCGACGGCTCGCTCGTCGAAGACTGGGGTCAGGCCTGAGGGTTCGGTACATTCGCTGATCAATGGCCCGACCACCGGCACGACCAGCCGTCATCGCCGGCCTCGTCGCCTTCGTGGTGTTCGGGGCGATTACGATCCTCTGGTCCTGGTCGGTGCCGCTCATGTCCTCTCCCGACGAGCCCCACCACGTCGTGAAGGCCGTCGCCGTCTGGCGGGGAGAGTGGCTCGGGCGCCATACCCCGGGCGCGAACAGCGCCACGATGACGATGTACGTCCCGCGGACCTACGCGAGGGCGCTCGGCAACTTCGACTGCTACCGCCAGCGCGCCTATATCCCGGCCGGCTGCGCCCCGAAGATCGTGGCGAGCACGCAGATCTGGCCCGCCAAGACCCACGTCGGCCGATACCCGCCGCTGTACTACCTGCTCATCGGCTGGCCGTCGCGCCTCTCGGTCGCCGTCGACTCGATGCGATGGATGAGGGCGATCTCAGCCCTCATCGACTCCGTCGTCATCGCCGTCGGGATCTTCGTGATCCGGCGCCACCGGCTCGGCGCCGGGCTGCTCGCCGGCTACTGCTGCGCGCTCACGCCGGTCGCGATCTACATGGACTCCACCATCCAGCCGAACGGCTTCGAGGCGACGCTCGGCCTCCTCGTCGCCACCTGCGTGATCGCGCTTGCCACCCTCGTGAAGAGGGGGACGCTCGACCCTCCCCGCCACCTGTTCGTCATCACCGGGGTCGCCTCGTCGCTCCTCGTCCTCGTGCGCGGCCTCTCGCCGCTCTGGCTCGCCTGCATCGGCGTGGTCGCGCTCCTGCTCATACCGTGGAAGCTCTGGATGTCGTGGTTCCGGCGCCGGGACGTCCAGGTCCTCATGGCCGTCCTTCTCGTCTGCTCAGGGCTCGCGATCGCCTGGATCATCGGCGCCGACGCCCTCGCCATCCAGCCGTGGCCGAAGTCGCTCATGGTCTACACGCACGTCTCCGACTGGCGCGAGGTCCAGCTCGTGCTCGATCGTGAGGGCTGGTTCGCCGAGCAGATGGTGGGAGCGCTCACGAAGGAGACGCGCCTTCCCGTGCCGGCCTTCGCGGCGGCCTTCTTCGCTTTCAGCCTCGTCGTCATCGCCGGCTTCGTGAGCGGCAAGGGCCGGGAGCGTGCGGCGCTCGCCTGGGCAGTGCTCGGCTCGTTCCTCATCCCCGTGGCGCTCGCCGCGCCCCGCATCCGCGAGAACGGCATCAACTGGCAGGGTCGCTACACGATGCCCTTCGCCTTCACGATCCTTCTCCTCGGCGCCTCGATGGCGTTCGGCTCCACCGAGCGGCTGTCGAGGCGAGCCCGGATGCTCACCGCGAGCCTCACGGCCGGCTCGTTCGCCCTCGTCGGGGTCAGCTACTGGGCGATGCTCCGCCGCTACAGCGTCTCGAACAACGGACCGCTCGACCTGTTCACGATCCACCACCCCTCATGGTCGCCGGCAGTGCTGTCGATCCCCGTCTTCGCAGCGGTCGTGCCGGCAGTCCTGCTCGTCGCCGCGCTGTTCTTCGTTGCCCTCCTGCCCCGCTGCCAGCTCGAACCCCGCCTGGCTCAGGACTCGGCCGCCGCGCTGAGACCGGTGCCGGCTCCCGCCAGCATCTGATCCTGCCTCGCCGCCTGGCGGCGGACGGTCGACCAGCCGAGGACGAGGTAGACGAGGCCGCCGACGCCGAGCCCCATGAAGACGCTGAAGTCCGCTCCCCCGGTGTGGACCTTCACCTCGTTCAGCCAGCTCGGGAGCGTGAAGGTCGCGTAGAGGGCGGAGATCGAGGCGAACATGCCCACGACCTGCGCCACGATGGCCGCCCAGTTTACCCCACCCTGCGCCCAGTAGATGCTCGTGCGGTCCGTCTTGTGCAGCTCACCGGGCACGTAGCGGGAGCGGCGCATCCACCAGTCGACGAGGTAGATGGCGCACCACGGGGCGATCCAGACGATGACCACGTCGACAAAGTCCTTGAGAAGGGTCGAGAAGTGGGCGTCGAAGACGGCGTAGAAGGTGATGCCGAGGCAGATGACGCTGTCGAGGAGGACGGCGTGGTACCGCTTCAGCCTGAGGCCGAGCGCCTGGAGCGTGACGCCGGAGGAGTACAGGTCGAGCGAGTTGATGCCGAACAGCTGCACGATCGCGAAGGCGAGGAACAGCACGACGAACGGGGTCGGGATGGCGTGCTGGCTCGTGAAGCCCGAGAACGGGTTGGCCCCGTTCCAGCTCGCGTAGGTGCCGACGAAGGTGAAGGCGAGGGCGCCGATCGCCATCATCAGCATCTCGGGGAGGGCGGTCCCGACGAACAGCCACCCGATCGTCTTGCCCTTCGAGGCGTTGGGGGGGAGGTAGCGGGTGTAGTCGTTGCCGCACTCGGTCCAGCCGAGGCCCGAGAGCGTGATCGTGAAGGCGAGGCCGCCCATGTAGAGCTGCCAGTTCGCGTACGGGGCCGCCTTCACGTCGGTGTGGCCGTGGATCAGCCCGTAGACGAGGAGGACGGCGAAGATCACCGCGAACGGGGCGATCAGCCAGCGCAGGACCTTCACCATCGTGGCGTGCCCGAGGAACGGCAGCACGATCTGCACGCCGACGGCGAGGAGGACGAAGACGATCTTGGCCGGCGTGCCGGGCGAGTAGCCGGCCTTGGCGCTCAGCACGAGGGCGGCGCCGACGATGAGGATGAGCCCTTCGGTCTCGAAGCCAAGCTGGGTCAGCCAGTTGAACAGCGCGATGAGCCGGGAGCCGTTCGGCCCGTAGCTCGCACGGTTGATGGCGAAGACCGTCGTCCCGGTCTGCGGGCCCTGCAGGCTGCACAGCCCGACGAGGAACCACGAGAGGTTGCCGAGGATGATGAGGCTGATGGCCTGCCAGAACGAGAAGCCGAAGCCGAGCAGGATGGCGCCGTAGATGAAGTACTCGACGTTGACGCTTGCGCCGGCCCACATGCTGGCGATGTCCCGTGGCCTCGCCCAGCGCTCGGACTCGGGGATGAAGTCGATGCCGTGCTGCTCGACGTGAAAGGCCTGGTCGGACGGGGGCACGGTCGCCGTCGTGGCTTCGGGGGCGGTCAGCGTCACGAGCGTCTCCTTCGGTCGGGTCCAGGCGCGAGAGGACCTGCCCGAACAGGCCTTCCCCCCAGCGCAGCCCCGACCGGCCAGGCCCCGGCGCGACCGGAGCGGCTCGGCGGATATTAGCCAGACAGGTAGGCCGCAAGCTGGGTCAAGAGCTCCCGCTTGCGTTCCTCGGTCGCGAAGCTCGACTGGATGCTCGTCCGGGCCATCTCGGCGAGCTCGTCCCACCCCCACGCGAACGCGCCCGCCACCGCCGTGTACTCGTGCGCGAGGTCGATCCCGTAGATCAGGGGATCGTCGGTGTTGAGCGAGCAGCGCACGCCCCTCGAGGCCAGCGCGGCGACCGGGTGCGAAGCGAGGCTCTCCGCCACTCCGAGGACCACGTTCGAGGTCGGGCAGACATCGAGGGGGGTGCCGGTCTCCACCAGCAGCTTGACGACCGTTTCGTCCTCGACCGAGCGGATCCCGTGGTCGATCCGCTCGGCCCCGAGAAGCTCGATCGCCTCCCGGACCCCTGAGGGTCCCGACGACTCCCCGGCATGGGCGCAGCGGTGGAGCCCGCCCGCAGCGGCACGCTCGAAGGCCGGGGCGAACCGCTCGTTGTGGGACTCGGCCCCGTTCGCCTCGTTCCCGTCGATCGAGAGGGCGGAGACTCGGGGGTGGCCCAGCTCGAGGAGCGCGTCAACGATCTCGAGCGCCTCGGCTCGCGACTGGGTCCGCTTCAGGCTGACGCAGAGCGTCGCCGTCACGCCGGTGTCCCGCTCACCCGCCCGGAAGCCCGCATCGACGGCGTCGATCATCGCGGCGAGACCCCGGCGACCGGGCCAGTGGGGCCAGTGGGTCGGGTTGACGATCACGTCGCAGTGGCCCGCTCCGTTCGACGCCGCCCGGCGCGCGATGCCGTAGGCGATCTCCTCGAGCTGCGAGGCCCTCGCGATCTGGCCGCACGACCAGTCGAGATAGGACAACAGAGCGCCAAGGTCGGTGACCGGAAGCGGCGCAGGCGCCTGCTCGCCTGGGTCGAGGAGGTCGGAGGGGACACAGCCCTCGAGATGGACGTGCACCTCAGCCTTCGGAAGGCCCCTCACCCACTCTTCGTCCACGAGAATCCGCCGAGGCTAACGCCGCCCGCCGAGCCGAGGGGCGAGCCGTTCCCTCGCTATCCTGCCCGGCGTGCCCGACGTCGACTTCGAGGCCCGCCCGACCGAGATCGACGGGCTCGCCGTCATCACGGTGAAGCAGGTCTCCGACGACCGGGGCACGGTCCGCGAGCTGTTCCGGGCGAGCACCCACGCCGGCGCGACGCCGGCGATGCCGCGCCAGTTCGCCCAGGTCAACCTGACGAGCACCCGTCGCGGCGCCATCCGCGGGCTCCACGGCGAGGCCATGACGAAGCTCGTCGCCGTCGTTGCGGGTGAAGCCTTCGGCGCCTACGTCGACGCCCGGCCGGGCTCTCACAGCTTCGGAACCGTCGTGACCGTGCCGCTCCGGCTCGGGATCCAGGTCCTCGTCCCGAACGGCGTCCTGAACGGCTTCCAGGCGACCGGGGAGACCGGGTGCGAGTACCTGTACGGCTTCGACGTCGAGTGGCAGCCCGGGATGCCCGGCACTGGGGCGAACCCGCTCGACCCCGAGCTCGCGATCGCCTGGCCCATCCGGATCGACCCCGACGATCGGGCGCTGCTGTCGGCGAAGGATGCCGCCCTCCCGCCCTTCTCACGTCACCCGGGCGTGTAGCCCAGGCAGAGCGCTCCCGACCACCACCCTGCCACGAAGAGGCGGACAACGGCGAAGGCGCGGCCTCTTGGTCAGTCGGCTCCGACGAGACCGGAGGACGCCTCGCGCTCCCAGGCCTGGGCTCCCGCCTGGACGAGGTCCCAGGGGCTGCCGAGGGGAGGCGTGTAGGAGAGATCGAGGTCGCTCAGCTCCTCCACAGAAAGCCCGGCGAAGATGGCGGCGGCCGCGATGTCGATCCGCTTCGCCACCTCGGCGTGGCGGTGGCCGAACAGCTGCACCCCGAGGAGGCGGCCCGAGGTGGTGTCGCCCGTCGTCCGCATCCGGACCCGGTGGCTGCCCGGGTAGTACGCCTTGTGATCGTCGCCCTCGAACGCGACGGTCATCGAGCGCAAGCCGGCCGACCGGGCCTCGACATCGCGAAGCCCGGTCCGGGCGGCCGCCATCTCGAAGACCTTCACGACCTGGGTCCCGAGGCTCCCGGCGAAGCGGCGCGCTCCCCCCAGCGCGTTCTCACCTGCCACCCGGCCCTGCTTGTGCGCCGTCGTGCCGAGGGGGAGGTAGGTCTCGCCAAGGAGGCGGTGGTGGGTCACCACGCAGTCACCGGCCGCGAACACGTCGGGAAGCCCGGTTCGCATCAAAGGGTCGACGGCGATCGCTCCCCGGCACCCGAGCCGGGCGCCCGCCTCTGCCGCGAGGCCGGTCTCGGGCCGGACGCCGGCGACGACGAGCACGACGTCGGCCCGGCAGCGACCGCGCTCCCCGCTCGCCGCCCTGGTGGCCACCTCGAGGGCGCCACCGGAGCTGGTGATGCCCTCGACCGCCGTCGACGTGCGGACCTCGACGCCGTGCGCCGCCAACTCCTCGCGGACGAGCGCGCCGAGGCTCGGGTCGAGGGTGGGGAGCACCTCGGAGAGCTGCTCGAGCTGGGTCACGGCGAGCCCGCGGGCGGTGAGCGCCTCGGCCATCTCGACTCCGATGTAGCCCGCCCCCACGATCACGGCCCGCCGAGGGGCGCGCTCCTCGATCGTCCTCAGCAGGTCGAAGGTGTCGCCCATCGTGTGGAGGAGGTGGACGGCGTCGCGCGGCCCGAGAGGAGTCGGGCCGGTGAGGCCCTCGATCGGCGGCACCACCGGCACGGCTCCCGTCCCGATCACGAGGGCGTCGTAGGCCACGACCTCCTCGGCCCCGCCGGGAGCCGTGACGACGAGGCGGTGGTCGTCGACCTCGATCCTGCGGGCAACGGTCCCAAGGCGTAGCCGCAGCCCGGCCGCCTCGAGCTCGCCGACGGTCCGGTGGGCGAGCGAGCGCCAGTCGGGTACCTCGCCCGAGACGTGGTAGGGGATGCCGCAGATCGAGAAGTTGGGGTAGCGGTCGGCAACGAGGACGGTCACCTCCGCCCGAGGATCGAGCTCGCGGGCACGAAGCGCCGCGCTGATGCCGGCGTCGCTGCCTCCCACGGCGACGAGGTGCACCTCAGGCTCCTTCTTCCCGGGCGCGCACGACCACCCCGGAACCGCTTCCCTCGGCCTTTGGCGCTCCCGCCGCTACGGGATAGTGCCGGCGGGCACGAAGGGCGACGTAGACGAGCGAGACGAGGACGGGCACCTCGATGAGGGGACCGACGACTCCCGCCAGCGCCTCACCCGAGGTGACGCCGAATACACCGATGCACACGGCGATCGCGAGCTCGAAGTTGTTCCCCGCTGCGGTGAAGGCGAGCGTCGCCGCCCGCTCGTAGGGGAGGCGGAGAGCTCGGCCGAGGGCGAACGAGCCGAACCACATGATGGCGAAGTAGCCGAGGAGCGGCAACGCGATCCGGGCGACGTCGGCAGGACGTGCGGTGATCGTGTGACCCTGGAGGGCGAAGAGGATCACGATCGTGTACAGCAGGCCGTAGAGGGCGAAGGGGCCGAGACGGGGAAGGAGCCGCTCCTCGTACCAGGCTCGGCCCCTCCGGCGCTCCCCCACCGTTCGCGTGAGGAAGCCGGCGACGAGCGGCACCCCGAGGAAGATGGCGACCGTCTCGGCGATCGTCCCGACCGAGAGGTGGAGCCCGACGGTCGAGAGCCCGAGCCAGCCGGGGAGCACCCGAAGGTAGAAGTAGCCGAGGAGCGCGAAGGCGGCGATCTGGAACAGCGAGTTGAGGGCCACGAGGACGGCGGCCGCCTCTCGGTCTCCGCAGGAGAGGTCGTTCCAGATGAGCACCATCGCGATGCACCGGGCGAGCCCCACGATGATGAGCCCGGTCCGGTACGTCGGGAGGTCGGGCAGCAGGAGCCAGGCGAGGGCGAACATCACGGCCGGGCCGACGGCCCAGTTGAGCACGAGGGACGAGACGAGCATGCGGCGGTCCCGGGTCACCGCGCCGAGGTGGCCGTAGCGGACCTTCGCGAGCACGGGGTACATCATCACGAGAAGGCCGAGGAAGATCGGGAGTGAGGTGCCCCTCGTGACCTGGATCGCATCGAGGTGGCGGTTGAGGCCTGGCACGGCACGGCCGAGGCCGATGCCGAGCGCCATGGCGAGGAGGATCCAGAGCGGAAGGAAGCGGTCGACGAACGACAGGCGCCGTGCGATGGGCAGTTCCGGCTCAGCGGCCGTCCGCAGCTGCGGCTGGGCTGCAGGCCGTGCCTTCGCCAGGTCGGGTTCCTCAGTCGCCGCGGTGGCGCGCATCTCGTTCCCGTTCACCGTCGAGCTCCGCCGATCGAGCGAGTACGGCTCGCCGCTACTCGGCTGCAATGGAGGGCTCGGAGCCTCCGGTGCGGCAGTCGGTGTCCCCGGTGCAGCAGACCGCCTCGCCGGCGCCGGCGTCTGGCAGGCAGTCACCCCGGACGTCGGCGTCGGCGAGGACCGTGTAGACCTCCCAGGGCTCGCCGCCCGGGCCAACGACCCAGACCTTGTCCTGCAGGGCATAGCAGCACGTCACGCCCTCTTCGTCGACGGTGGCGAGCCCTGTGGCGCTCAACCGTTCCCTCGCCGCCATCACCTCGGCCGTGCTGGGCACCTCGACGCCGAGATGGTTGAGCGAGCCCGGCGGGCGCGACGGGTCCTCGATGAGCACGAGCTTCAGCGGAGGGTCCTCCACCGCGAAGTTCGCGTAACCCCGGCGCAGCTTGGCCGGCGGTGTGGCGAAGAGCTTGGAGTAGAACTCCACTGCCTCGTCGACGTCGGCCACGTTGATGGCGAGCTGGACACGCGACATCACGGCCTCCGAACTAACATCCACATGGGTCGATGCATCGACAATAGACGATCCATCGGTAATCGTCAATGGGAGGCAGCATGATCGAGCACCGTCGGATGACCGGGACGGCGACGGACGTCGACGCCTGCTGCGCCTCCTCGATCCTCGAGGCCCCCCTCGGCACCGAGGAAGCGGCGAAGCTCGCGCGGGGCTTCCACGCCCTCTCTGACCCCGTCCGCCTGCGGGTGCTGTCCATTCTGGCGGGGGCGCCAGGTGGCGAGGTCTGCGTCTGCGAGCTCGTCGGTCCACTCGGGAAAGCGCAACCGACCGTGTCGCACCACCTGAGGATCCTTACCGAAGCCGGCCTTGTGAGCGGCGAGCGGCGAGGCAAGTGGGTGTGGTACTCGCTCGAGCGGAGCCGCCTCGCTGAGCTCCGGGCGGCCATCGACGCCTGAGGCCGAGGGGCCGCTCTCCCGGCTCCCCGACCGAGGGTGAGCTCCGGCCGGCAGTTGGTCCGGAGCTGTCGAGGAGGAGCCGGCAGGCGGTGCCGGCCTGGAGGTCGCCGGCGCGGCGCTGAAACCTAGGTGAGCCCTTCGTCGTGGACGCCGACCCGGTCGAGCTCGATCTCGCCGTTCGGCAGCTTCCAGTAGCGGAGCCGGCGGGCGGCGGCCGACTCCGTCTGGAGCCTCACCCTCATGGCGACCGCACCGTCGGACCTCGTGGCCTGCTTGCCGTGCTCGGTCACGGTCCACGGCTTCACGGCCCGCGCCGCGATCACCTGGGCACGGCCACAGAGCACCTCGGCGCAGACGTCGATGATCCTCTGCCGCTTGATCCCGCCGGAGCGCACCAACGCTTCCAGGCTCTCGAGAAAGTGAGGACCCACTCCGTACGTCTCGGGCCAGGGAAACCTCTCCCGCTGCCCCTCCTCGATATGAGTGAGGTACGAGATCCACAGCTCGAAGCGCAGCTGCGCAACGCCGTCGGAGAACACCGGAGGGACGACGAGCGCACGCCTGCTGCGCAGCTCCCCACGTAGCTGCCGGTTCTCGCCACGGGCACGGGCAAGCTCGGCCTCGAGCCGCACGTTCTCCTCGCGCAGGGCCGCGACCTCATCGGCCTCGCCGAGGTCTCGCGGGAGCGACGTCGCCTCCTGCTCCGCCTCCAGCTCGGGCTCGTCGGGCTCGAAGGCCTTGGGAGGATCGGGCTCCAGCCACGGCGGCCCGCCGGGCAGCACCGGCATCGCAGGCTGGGGAGCCTCATCCGAGAAGGTCGCAACGAGCTCGCCGTCGACCACGACGACCTCCACGGTCACCACGTCGCCCTCCGCCACCTCCTTGGTGAGGTCACCCTCTCCAAGCGCGGTCACCTGGATCGGGACGCGCGGATGCAACAGGAGGCGGGCAGAGCCGGGCGTCACCGACTCTGCCCGCGCGAGGGTCACGACGCCGTCACCGACGAACTCGACGGCACGCCCGTGCGGGTCGTCACGGGGCGGATCCGGCACGAACTCCCCGAGCAGACGACCAACCCCGGTGAGGACACCGGAGAGCTGCTGACCCTTCTTCACGAGCCGCTCGGCGGGAAGCCCCGGGACGAGGTGGTACGTGCGCAGGATCCCCTGGGCCTTCTCCTCGTCTGCGACGATCACCTGGACCGGGGAGACGATGTCCTGCACGGTCACGAGGCAGTGCCTCCCCGACGACGACCTTTGCTCGACGTGACGAGCTGCCTCGCGAAAGGCCACCGCGTTGGCGGCTTCCGCGATCCGCTCGACCGCGCGCCTCGGGTTCGACGGCGTCGGTGCGATGAGCGGAGCGAGACGAGGATCAGCTCTCCACTCGGAGCCGGCCGGGTAGACCCGGGCCCATCCCGAGTGGACCGAACAGCCCTTGCCCACCCGGTCCGTCAGCCAGAAGGTCGCCTCCGGGCACAGCAGGACCAGGTGGACCGAGTCCTCGAGCTCCGCGTGGACGCCCCGCTCGTCAATGGCCGGGCGGGAGCGACCCTGAGCGATGGAGATCACGACGACGGGGCGGCGCTCGGTGTCGTCGAGTAGCTCCACGAATCGCTGGAACTCGGTCTTGGTTGCGACGTGCTGAGCGACAGTCGAAGTCATGTCGATCCTCGTTCCGGGCGACCGACCCTACCCCACCGAGATCGGATCCCGAATCGGCATCTCGTCCCGAGCAGCCGCCCAGTGTCGCTACGTTGCCAGAAGAGCGTTGCGGCTCCTGGTTCCTAGAGCTGGGCGTGGAGCTCACCCGACCTCAGCTGCACCCGCTCGTCGCCCCGCAGCTCGGGCAGGCGTAGCAGGATCCCGCCCGTTGCATGATGTTGCCGCAGGCGTAGCAGAAGGGCGCGTCTCGGCTCTCGATGCGCGGCTCTTGAGCCGGCCCAGCCGGACCTGGCGGCGGCGAGGCCAGAGCGGCGTCACCGCCGAGCCCGAAGCGCTCCCTCTCCTCGGCGACCGCCCTGCCGCTCTCGAGGTCGTCCAACCCCGGCAGCGTCGGCTGGGTCCGCTCACCGGTCGAGAGGACGCCAAGCTCGAGGCGCTCGTCGTAGGTGAGGTAGTCGATGGCGAGGCGCCGGAAGATGTAGTCGACCAGGCTCGAGGCGAGACGGAGATCCGGGTCGTCGGTGATGCCGGCCGGCTCGAAGCGCATGTTCGTGTACTTCCGCACGAAGGTCGAGAGCGGCACGCCGTGCTGGAGACCGAGGCTCACCGCGATCGAGAAGGCATCCATGACGCCCGACAGCGTCGAGCCCTGCTTGGAGACCTTCATGAAGACCTCGCCGGGCCGGCCGTCCTCGTACTCGCCGACGGTGACGTAGCCCTCGCAGTCGGCGACGCGGAAGGCGAACGTGTTCGACCGCCGGCGACGCGGGAGCCGGGTCCTCGTCGTCGCAGCCGGTGCGGTGACGTGGGACTGCTGGAGCGCACCCTCGAGCTCTGCGATCCTTGCCACGAGCTCTGACTCCCGGGCGGCGAAGGCCGACGCATCGATCTCGTTGCGCACGGCGGCGTCCGTGATGCTGTCGGGAGCGGCCTCACTCTCCTTCTTCGTCGTCGAGAGGGGCTGGGCGACCTTGCAGTTGTCCCGGTAGATGGCGATCGCCTTCAGCCCCATCCTCCATGCGTCGATGTGGAGCTGCTCGACCTCCTCGACCGTCACCTCCTCGGGCATGTTCACCGTGTTGTGGTTGACCACGCCGTTCCCGACGAACGCGTGGGTCGACGGGACGGAGACGTCGTACACCTCCCGCCGGCCGGCGTCGGTGACCGCGGCCACGGGGCTGAAGTAGAGGTTGTCGTCGAGGATGGTCTGCAGCCACGGCGGCAGGACGACGCCCGAGATCTGTGCGACCCGCTCCAGCGAGGCCCGCGTCGCCCACCTCGCCCGCCCGTCCGCGAGGAGGTCGAGCGTGGTCCGCGCCAGCTCACCCGGCTCGTCGCGCCCGGTGGGAACGAGGCGGTAGAGATCGGCCCAGGTGAGGCCGGGCACGAGGTCGCCCTCGCCCGCCGGTCCGGAGAGCTGGAGCGACGACAGCAGCCGTGAGCGCTCTGCCTTCTCCGGCTCGAGGAAGGGCACGAGCCTGGCGAGACGCTCCCCGTGGCGGCCGGCGGCCCGCACGGCGTGGCACCCGCCGTGGGCAGCGGCGAGATCCGAGACCCTCGAGTGAACGATCCCGAGGTTCGTGAGCACCGCCTGCACGTCGTCGGCGAGGGGGGCTGCATCGACCCGCAGCTCCCAGCAGGGCTCGGCGCCGGCCGTGACGTCGGCTGCGAGCGAGAGTCCCTGCAAGAAGGCGAGGACCATCTCCCTCGGGGAACGGAGCACGGCGTCGGGAATGCGGGCCACGCCGGCCTCGGTCCCGCAGCCGAGGTGATCGAACAGCTCCACCACCCTCGTCGAGGCGAGCTCGACGAACGGGCACCGGCCCTCCGGGCGCCGGATCGTCACGGGAGCACCGCCGAAGAGCTGGCGGGCCGTCGCCGCGATCCGCTCGAGGACGGCGCCGGCAGGGCTCGCGATCTCCACCGAGGAGGCGGAGCGCACGATGCGGCCAGCGGCGAGATAGGCGCCGAGCAGGAGAGCGAGGCCCGCGCTCATCTCCTCCGGCATGGTCACGGCGCGCTCGCCGTCGCACGGCGTCGAGAGATGCCAGCTCGAGAGCCCGGCCGGAGTGCTCGACCAGAGCTCGTCTCCGTACTTGAGCGCGACCTGCTCTCCCACCTCGATCTCGTCGAGCCGTCGCCACTCCATCCCGGACTCGCCGGCGACGAGGAGGCGGTGGTTCGGTGTGCCGGTGACCGTGTGGCCCGAGCCGAGGGTGACACCGCGCACAGGGCGGGTCCCGCCGTAGTAGAAGGCGTCGGTCTTCTGGACGCCGTTCAGCGAGCCGACGGCGATGATCTCGTCGCGGAAGGTGTCGGGCGCCTCGCCCTCGTGGAGGGATCCGATGCGGATGAGCCCGTCGGCGGTGGTGAGCAACGTGTCGCCGACCACGCACTTCGAGATGGCGCCCGAGATGAACGGCTGTGCCGCCGCCATCATCTTCACGTGCCCGGAGTAGTGGATGACGTTGTCACCCATCGAGCACGCGAAGACCGGAAGGTGCTCAGCTCGCAGCGAAGGAGCGCCCACGATCGTCTTGTGCTCGTCGATGTGGCCGATGATCTCTGAGATCTGCTGCTCGCTGTAGCCGAGCCGCCGGAGCGCCCTCGGCACGGTCTGGTTGACGATGGACATCGTCCCGCCACCGACGAGCTTCTTCGTCTTCACGAGACCGAGGTCCGGCTCGATCCCCGTCGTGTCGCAGTCCATGAGGAACGAGATCGTCCCCGTCGGAGCAAGCACCGTCGCCTGGGAGTTGCGCACGCCGTGCGATTCCGCCAGCTCGACGGCCGAGTCCCACGCCTCCTGGGCCGCGGAGAGAAGCTCGGTTGGAACGAGCTCCTCGTCGATCTCGGCGACGGCGGCCCGGTGCATCTTCAGCACGTCGAGCATCGGCTCCGCGTTCTCGTGGAACCCGGCGAACGGGCCCATGCGGGCGGCCGTGCGGGCCGAGGTCTCGTAGGCGACACCGGTCATGAGGGCGGTGATGGCCGCCGCCCAGGCCCGGCCCCGATCGGAGTCGTAGGGCAGCCCCTCCGACATGAGGAGCGCCCCCAGGTTGGCGTAGCCGAGGCCGAGCTCACGGAAGCGCCGGGTCGTCTCGGCGATCTTCTCGGTCGGGTAGTCGGCGTTGCCGACGAGGATCTCCTGGGCGGTGAACACGACCTCGACCGCAGCCCGGAAGCCCTCGACGTCGAAGTTGCCCGCCTCGTCGCAGAACTTGAGCAGGTTCAAGCTGGCGAGGTTGCAGCTCGAGTTGTCGAGGTGGACGTACTCGCTGCACGGGTTGCTGGCCGTGATCCGGCCCGTGTTCGGAGCGGTGTGCCACTTGTTGATGGTCGTGTCGTACTGGAGACCGGGATCGGCGCACTCCCAGGCCGCCTCGGCGATCTGGCGGAACAGGTCCCGGGCCTTCACCGTCTCGAGAACCTCGCCCGTCGTCCTCGCCACGAGCTGCCAGTCCCGGTCGTCGAGGACGGCCTGCATGAACTCGTCGGTGACGCGCACCGAGTTGTTCGCGTTCTGGTACTGGGTCGAGTGGCTGTCCGCACCGTCGAGGTCCATGTCGAAGCCGGCCTGGGCGAGCACCCGCGCCTTGCGCTCCTCGCGCGCCTTGCACCAGATGAACTCACGAATGTCGGGGTGGTCGGCGTCGAGGATGACCATCTTCGCCGCCCGCCGCGTCTTGCCGCCCGACTTGATCGTCCCGGCCGAGGCGTCGGCGCCTCGCATGAAGCTCACCGGTCCCGAGGCCGTGCCACCCCCTTGCAGCAGCTCCTTCGAGCCGCGGATCCGGGAGAGGTTGACGCCCGAGCCGGAGCCGCCCTTGAAGATCGTGCCCTCCTCGACGTACCAGTTGAGGATCGAGCTCATCGAGTCCTCGACGGCGAGGATGAAGCACGCCGACGCCTGCTGGGGCACGCCCTTCACGCCGATGTTGAACCAGACCGGCGAGTTGAAGGCGGCCTTCTGCTGCACGATGAGGTGCTTCAGCTCGTCGCTGAACGCCGCCGCCTCGGCCGCGTCGACGAAGTAGCCGTCCTTCACGCCCCAGGCCGTGATCGTGTCGACGACACGGTCGATCACCTGCTTGAGGGACCGCTCCCGCTCCGGCGTGCCGAGCGTGCCCCTGAAGTACTTCTGGGCGAGGATGTTCGTGGCGTTCATGGACCACGAGGCCGGCACCTCGACGTCGGTCTGCTCGAAGGCGACGGCACCGGTCCGGAAGTCCGTGATGCGCGACTCCCTGCGCTCCCAGGCGACCTCGTCGTAAGGGTGGCGCCCCTCTTCGGTGAAGTGACGGCGAATCCCGATCCCGAGGCGCTCTCCCGCTACTGCCATGGCTCCCATCCCCTCCGCTCCCGGATCGGCGCTGTCCCGACCGGCTCGAACACTCTACTGGTCTGCACTTACAACCACTACATCTTGTGGTCACAGTGCGAGACACCACCAGATGTTCGCTAATTACAACACCGTAACTACGCCGATGTCAATGGCTGAGTGCTCCGAGCGCCCCAGGTCAGCGGCCGCTCGCGAAGGTTTGCGCGTCGGCAGCCGATCTCAGCCGGCGCACGCTACCGTCCCCGGCATGGGCGTGGTGGTGGCAATCGACGCAGGCACGACGGGGGTGAGGGCGCTCGCCGTCGACGAGAGGGCCGCGGTGGTCGGCATCGCCTACCGAGAGCTCACCCAGCACTACCCGAGGCCTGGCTGGGTGGAGCACGACGCCGGCGAGATCCACCGGCTCACCGAGGAGTGCCTGGTCGAGTTGTGCGACAAGCTGGCCGCCGACGGGCAGGCCGTCGCCGCCGCCGGGATCACGAACCAGCGGGAGACCGCGGTCGCCTGGGATCGCCGCACGGGGCAGCCGCTGCACCGCGCGATCGTCTGGCAGGACCGCCGCACCGCCGGTCGCTGCCGCGAGCTCGACAACGAGGGTCACCTCCCGCTCGTGCGGGAGCGGACCGGGCTCGTGCTCGACAGCTACTTCTCCGCCACCAAGTGGGAGTGGATGCTCCGCCACGGGGGCGTCGAGCGCGGCGCCGCGCTCGCCCTCGGCACGGTCGACGGCTGGCTCGCGGACCGCCTCACGGGTCGGCACGCGACCGACGTCACGAACGCCTCCCGCACGCTCTGCCTCGACATCCGCGACGGCAGCTGGTCCGAGGAGCTCTGCGAGCTGTTCGACCTGCCCCGGCAGGCTCTCGGCGAGGTCGTCCCCTCGAGCGGCCGGATCGGGACGATCCGGCCCGAGGTCGCGGGCGGCCGACTCGCCGGAGTCCCTCTCTCGGGCATCGCGGGCGACCAGCAGTCGGCGCTCTTCGGCCAGCGCTGCCTGCGTCCCGGGCAGACCAAGGTGACCTACGGCACGGGCAGCTTCGTGCTCATGAGCCTCGGCGAGCACCTGCCGAGCCCCGTGGAGGGCCTGCTCACGACCGTGGCAGGGCGGCTCGGCGAGCACGCTCCGCTCCAGTACGCGCTGGAAGGCGCCGTGTTCAGCTCGGGAGCCACCATCCAGTGGCTGCGGGACGGGCTCGGCATCATCTCGGCGGCGGCGGAGATCGGGCCGCTCGCTGAGAGCGTGCCCTCATCCGAAGGGCTCGTCGTCGTGCCGGCCTTCGTCGGCCTCGGGAGCCCGTGGTGGGATCCCGAGGCCCGCGCCACGGTCGTCGGCATCAGCCGCGGGGTCGGTCGGGCCCACCTCGCCCGGGCCGTCGTCGAGGCGATGGCGTTCCAGACCCGTGACGTCGTGGACGCGATGGTGGCCGGGAGCGGCCTCGCGGTGACGGAGCTTCGAGTCGACGGCGGCGCGGCGGTGATGGACCTCCTGCTCCGTCTCCAGGCCGACCAGTGCCGGGTCCCGGTCGTGCGACCCGAGACCACGGAGGTGACCGCCCTCGGGGCCGCCATGCTCGCCGGCCTCGCCGAGGGAGTCTGGGCGCTCGAGGACCTCGACGACCTCGTCCGAGCCGAGCTCCGTGTCGAGCCCTCGGCCTCGCCGGCACGCGCCGACGGCGACCACCGCCTCTGGCTCGAGGCCCTCTCCCGCAGCCGCGCCCTGCGGGGCTCCTGACCGCTTCGCTCAGGCGGGCTCGGCGAGGGCGGGCTGCCCGTCGGCTTCCCCGCCGACGCCGGCAGCCGCGCGGCGCTGCTCGAGAGCCGCCTGCGCGCGCCGCGAGGCGTACCGGTCGACGTACTCCTGGCCCGACAGCCTGCGGATCTCCCACATGAGCTCGTCGGTCGCCTGGCGCATCACGAGGGGGTCGCCGCGGCGGTCCCCGTAGCGAGCGGTGAGGTCGAGCGGCTCCCCGAACGCGATCTCGACCGTCTTGAACGGCCGCATCAGGCGTGCGCCGACCGGCTGCACGGCGCGGGTGCCCTTGATCCCCACGGGCACGACCGGGCAGCCGGCCGCGAGGGCAAGCCGAGCCACGCCGGTCCGGCCCCGGTGCAGCCGCTCGTCGGGCGGGCGGGTCCCTTCCGGGTAGATGCCGATGCAGCCGCCCCGTTCCAGCACCTCGAGCGCCTCCCCGAGCGAGCGCTTCGCGGCGTCACCCCCCTCGCGTCGCATCGGGATCTGGCCAACGGCCCTGAAGAACCATCTCGTCTTCATCGATTCGAAGTACTCGGCCTTCGCGACGAAGGTGACCCGCCGGGGCACCACGAGCGGGATGAAGAGCGAGTCCGCGAAAGCCTGGTGGTTCGAAGCGAGGATCACGGCCCCGGATCCCGGGACGTGCTCGAGGCCGGTCACCCGGACCCGCCAGAGCACGCGGAAGATCGGCGTCAGCACGACCTTCAACAGCCCGTAGAGCACTCCGGGAAGGCTACCTGTGCACCGGCGCCGGCGTGAGGGCGACGGAGGTGGTTGCGCCGCCGGCACCTCGTCATCTGACCGCAACACAAGGGGGTTTCTCGGTGAGCGGTCGGCCGGCTGCGGTTGGCGGCAGGCCGCCGCATCTTCTGGCAGAGGGGTTGACGTGCCAGCGATCCTGCCAGTACCGTGCCGCCGTCGTCCTGGCCCAGCCTGAAGGCCCCCACCCCGAGCGCTCGGTCCACGATTCGCACTTGGAGCTTGCGGAGAGCTGTCATGCGCGCTGTCGTACCGAAGTCGATTGCAGGAGCGGTCGCCGCCGCGTTGCTCGCGGCCCCGCTCCTCCTCGCCGCTCCGGCGAGCGCCTCGATCCCGATCGGCCTCTCGCCGTCGCCTCGGCCCAGCCCGGCAGCCGCCGCGGCCGATCCCTACGTCAGCGCCGACGGCACGCTGCTGCCACCGCCGTGGTGGCACGGGACGTGCGACAGCGCCGCCAACGGCGGATACCCGGGCTCGTACCCGCTCGGGGCGAGCTGGGACGGCCTCGTCGCGTGCGGCCCGGGACCGAACGAGGGCGGCGCCGACCACTTCGTGAGCTTCTTCCCCGGCGCCTGGGGGGAGGAGGAGTGGGAGTGCGTCGAGCTCTCGATGCGGTGGATGTACCTCGCCTGGGGAGTGCCTCCGTACGCGGCGAACGGCGGCACGATCGTCGACGACTACGCGGCTGATCACACGGGCGGGCCCCCGCTCGTCGTCGTCCAGAACGGCACCAGGGGCATCGCTCCCGAGCCGGGCGACGTGCTCGAGCTCTCCGACGGCGGCTACGGGCACACGGAGGTGGTCACGGCGACCCACGTGAACGCTGAGGGCAACGGGACACTGCGGGTGATCACCGAGAACCTCTCCTCCCCCACCGACGGCTGGTACACCCTCACGGTCTCGGACTGGTACGTCGAGGGCGGCTTCGACTCGGTCGTGGACTGGCTCCACAACCCGGCCTGGTCGCTGGAGGAGCCCTTGGTCGCGGCCGTCACCCGCACGGGTCGGCTCCTTGTCGGGACCGGCACGCTCGCGGCTCGCACTCTGGTCACGGCACCGAAGGTCGCCCAGGCGATCGTGGTGGGCGGAGGGGGCACCAACCCGGCTCCGCTCCTCGTCATCCTGACCACTCGCGGGGCGGTCATGGCACGACCCATCGAGCCGGGAGCGCGGTGGCGGGTGCTCGCGAGCTCCGGTGTGATCGCAGCCGCGGCGGCCTCCGGAGAGCTCGCCGGGAACGAGCGGCCGGTCATCGGCTGGCTCACCCGGGGCGGCACCTTCGACCTCCAGGTCGGCCTCGGCTCGCGACCCGCCGTCGTGGCGCACGACGCCGCCTCTATCGCGCTCGGCTCCGACGGGCCGAGTGCCGCTCCCCTCGCCGGCTACGTGACGAGAGGTGGCATCGCGCGGGTCCGCGTCGGCGACGGCCCCTGGCGCCGGGTCGCCTCGGGGGTGCGCGAGCTTGTGCTCGCGGCTGCCGCTCACAGCTTGGGCCAACCCCTCGAGGCCTACGTCGGGATCGAAGGGCGGGCCTATGTGAGAGCGGGCACGGTGGGGCCGTTCCTCGAGGTCGGGCCCCACGCCCGTGGCTCGGTGCGGGAGATCGCGGTTGCCGAGAGCGGGAGCGCGGGCACGCCGGTCGTCGCCTACATCACGAGCTCCGGGCGTGGTTGGCTACGCGTCGGCGCCGGCAGGTTCGTGGCGGAGGGCCGCCACGACCGCGCCATCGAGCTCGCCGCCGGGCAGGACGGCCACGGCTACCCCCTCGTGGCGCTCGAGTGGGCCAACCGGACCTGGTCGGCGATGCGGGCCGTGCCAGGGGCGCGCTTCACCCCAGAAGGCTCGCCGGCAGGGTTCTCGGTAGGGGCGCTCGTCGTCCCGTAGGCGAGCAGTCCGGCCGGGCGCGGCTGGTGCTCAGGGGCGCCAGTCGACACGCCGGCCCATGAAGGCGGCGAACCGCTCGAGGGTCGTCGCGTCCTCGCCGGCGGGCTGCTCGGGACCGAAGGGGTTCCCTTGGCCCATCATGTCCCGGTACTCGGGCCGCAGCATGGCCCGGGCAGCTGCCAGCGCCGCGGCTGCCAGCTCCTCGTCGCACGACAGCGGCTGCCCGGTCGCAAGGGCGAGGTCGACGGCATGGGCGACGAGCTCGCTCAGGTACATGTCGACGAGGGTCGCGCCGGTGTAGGTCTCACCCCACGGCATGGTCGTGGTCGAAGCGAGCCGGTCCTCGGTCCACGCCTGCGCGGCGGCAGCGCCTGCCTCCCGGAGCTGGCGAGGCGCGTCGGGCAGCTCGACGTGGGAGAACGCTTCGCCCGACGGCGTCTCGCCCCGTCCGAGCTCCACCGCCCGCCAGCCGGCGCCGACGAGATGGCTGACGAGAGTGGCGACGTCGTACTCAGGACAGGGAGTCGGTCCGGCGAGCTGGTCCGGCCTCACCTCGGCGACCACGGCGGCGGCGTGGTCGAAGGCCGAGAAGAGGTCTCTCCGGCGGTCGGTGATGTTGGCGGTGACTGCGGAAGCGTCATTCATGGGGTCATCGTCCGCGCGTAAAGTGGACATCTCCTGTCCTATTTGTTGGATAGAGTCCCCACGTGCGCGCCGACCGCCTCGTCGCCATCGTGCTCCTCCTGCAGGCCCACGGCCAGCGCACCGCCGGGCAGCTCGCCGACGAGCTCGAGACGTCGGAGCGGACCATCCGTCGCGATCTCGAGGCGCTCTCCGGTGCCGGGGTGCCGGTCTACGCCCAGCGCGGGCGCGGCGGCGGGTGGGCGCTCGCCGGCCGGCACCGCATCGACCTGTCGGGGCTCACGGCGAGAGAGGCGCGCTCGCTCGTGCTCGCCGCCGCCGGCGCCCCTGACCAGGGCGACGTCGAGGCGGCGCTGCGCAAGGTGCTCGCCGCACTCCCTCCCATGCTGCGCGACCAGGTGGAGGCCGCTCGCGCCCGGATCCACGTCGACCCGAGCGCCTGGGGCCGCCTCGGAGGCCGCACAGCCGGCGAGGGGGTCGGCTCGGGTGACGCCGGCATCCTCGATCTCCTCCGCCACGCCCTCGAGACCGGCGTCCAGGTGGAGCTTGGCTACGCCCGCCCCGGCCACGAGCCCTCGTGGCGGCGGGTGCACCCGCACGGCCTCGTGGTGAAGCGCGGTGCCTGGTACCTCGTGGCGACGGCGCCGTCGGGGCTTCGGACCTACAAGGTGTCGAGGATCGAGGCGGCCGAGCTCACCGACGAGCCTGCCGCGACGCCCGAGGGCTTCGACCTCGCCGCCACCTGGGAGGCGGCCCAGCGCAGTCTCGTCGCGCGGCGCCCCTCCGCCGAGGTGACCGTCGACGTCCTCGTCGATCCACGGGCCTGGCCGGTGCTGTCGCGCCGGCTCGGGGGCTGGTGGGAGATCGTCGACCTCGGCCCCGAGCCCGACGGGCGGCGGCGAGCGCTCGTCAGCATGGCGAGCGCCTCCCATGCGGCGAGGGAGCTCCTCGGGTTCGCCGAGGCGGTCGAGGTCCGCGCCCCGCCAGAGGTGTGCGCCGAGCTCGCCGCACTGGGCCGGCGCCTGTTCGAGCAGTACTCGCCCGTTGCGCCCTGACTCGGCAGGGCCGGCCGATCGCGCCAGGGGTTGGCTCAGAGCTTGGGGAGAGCCCTGCGCAGCGACCGCACCCCTTGCGCGATCCGCTGCTCGTTCTCGATGAGGGCGAAGCGGACGAAGCCGTCCCCGCCCGGCCCGAAGCCCACCCCCGGTGAGGTCGCCACCTTGCCCTCGGCGACGAGGAACTTGGCGAACTCGAGCGAGCCCATCTCCCGGTAGGGCTCGGGGATCCTCGCCCATACGAACATCGTCCCCTTCGGGCGCGCGACCTCCCAGCCGATGCGCGAGAGGCCTTCGCAGAGCGCGTTGCGCCGCGACTCGTAGATCGAGTTCACGAGCCGCGGGTACTGCGGCGCCTCGTTCATGGCGACGATGGCGGCGATCTGGATCGGCTGGAAGGTGCCGTAGTCGAGGTAGCTCTTCAGCTTGGTGAGCGCCTGCACGAGCTCGGCGTTGCCGAGCAGGAACGCCACCCGCCAGCCGGCCATCGAGAAGGACTTCGTCATCGTGTACAGCTCGAGCGCGACCTCCTTTGCGCCCTCGACCTGGAGGATCGAGGGAGGCTCGTAGCCGTCGAAGGCGGTGTCGGAGTAGGCGAAGTCGTGGACGAGGACGACCTCCCGCTCGCGGGCCCAGTCGACGAGGCGCTGCATCGTCGGGAAGTCGATGCAGGCCGTGGTCGGGTTGTGCGGGAACGACAGGATCGCGACGCGGGGCTTCGGCCAGGCCGACTCCCAGGCCTCCTCGAGGTGGCCGAGCAGGTTCTCGCCGGCCTGGGTCTCGTCGACGCCGAGCTCGTCGAGGCGGACCATGCGGACGTCGGCGCCGGCGAACAGCGGCGCGTAGATGTGGATCGGGTAAGAGGGAGACGGGACGAGCGCCGTGTCGCCCGGCCCGACGAGGACCCACATGAGGTGTGAGAGCCCTTCCTTCGCGCCGATCGTGCTCACCACCTCCCGGTCGGGGTCGAGCGCCACGCCGAAGCGCCGCTCGTAGAGGTCGCAGATCGCCTGGCGCAGCCTCGGGATCCCACGGCTCGCGGAGTAGCGATGGTTCCGCGGGTTGCGGGCGGCCTCGGCGAGCTTGTCCACCGCCACGGCCGGAGAGGGGATGTCGGGGTTGCCGAAGCCGAGATCGATCACGTCCTCGCCGGCCCGGCGTGCCTGCAGCTTCAGCTCGTTGATCTCCGCGAAGACGTAGGGCGGCAGGCCGGTGACGCGACGAAGCTCCATCGCCGGAGGTTACTCGGCGGTACCGAGCCGCCGGGACGCGCCGTCGGGGCGGCTGCGCTCAGCCCTGCAGCTCCACGAGCGGCATACCGGCGAGGGCGGCCGCCTCCTCGACGAGGGCGAGCGACCTCGGCCACGCCCAGACCGCCCAGGACGCGCCGGCCTCCCGGAGAGCGACGAGCTGAGCCGCGGCGGCATTGGGCAGCTCCGCCATCGGCCCACCCCAGGTGATCGGGGTCCGCCGCTCCCCCTCGGCCGCGATCCGCTCGGCAGGAGCGCCCCAGAGGTTGAGGGCGGCACCGTGCTCGGCGGCCACCTGGTTCACGGCGGCCGATCCGCCGCCGACCCAGCACTCGATGCCGGATGCCCTGAGGCGATCAAGCACCCGGCCCAGGCGCTCGAGGCGAGCGGCAGTGCCCATGTACGGCAGGCCGTAGGCGACGTGCTCCGGCCTGCTCTGCTCGTCCCCGATCCCGAGCCCGGCCACGAGCCGGTCCCCGAGGATGAGCTGCAGGCTGCGCAGCGATGCCACCACGACCTCGTCAGGGACGAGCCCGATGCGGGCGACGAGCGTGCCGACCCTGATCCGCGTCGTGACGGCGGCGACCGCTCCGAGGACGGGGAAGACCGAGAGGGACGGACGGTCAGGGTGGCCGAGCGGGAACTGGTGGTCGAAGCCGAAGACCCCCTGGAGCCCCGCCGCCTCGGCCGACCGGGCCGCCTCGAGCACGGCGGCAGCATCCGGGGTGAAGGTCGGCAGGGTGACGCCGAGTTTCACCCGCCCCCCGGGCCGAGCACAGGGGTGCCGGCTGCCTCGAGGCCGATCACCGCGGCGCCGATCGCCCCGCTGCGGTCGTCGAGAGCGGCAGCGAGGATCTCGATCGGTGGTCGCACGTCGGTCCCCTCGATCTGAGAGGCGAACGCCGCCCTCACAGGGTCGAGCAGGACCTCGCCCGCTCTCACGAGGCCGCCACCGATGACGATCACGCCCGGGTCGAGAACGTTGGCCAGGTTCGCGAGCCCGAGAGCGAGCCACCAGGCGAACTCCTCGAGCACGACCCCCGCCTCCTCGTCTCCCTCCTCGATCGCTCGCATCACGTGCTCCCCGCGCACGGCATCCGCGTCGCCGGCGAGCGCGACGATCCTCGAAGCGCGACCCGCGAGGGCGAAGTCCCGCGCGATGCGCCCGAGGCCGGAGCCGGAGGCATACCGCTCCCAGCAGCCTCGGCGACCGCATCCACACGGCGGGCCCTTCGGGTCGACCACGACGTGGCCGATCTCGCCGGCGAAGTTGCCCGAGCCCCGCACGATCCGCCCGCCGGAGACGATCCCGCCGCCGATCCCCGTGCCGAGGGTCACGACGAGGACGTCGGAGCGCCCCCGGCCGGCGCCGAAGGCGGCCTCCCCTGCCGTCGCGCAGGTGGCGTCGTTGTCGACCTGGATGACCGGGATCCGGCGGCCGAGGCGCGAGGCGAGGCCGTCTCGGATGTCCGCTCCGCTCGCTCTCAGCAGGTTGGGCGCAAAGACGAGCCGGCCCTCGGTGTCGACGAGGCCGGGCACGCCGACGCCGACGGGCGGGGTCGCACCCGCTGCCTCCGCACCGGCGGCAGCGGCGAGCCCCCGATAGAGGTCGGTGAGGGCGTCGAGGAGCGCCGCCGTGTCGTACTCGGTTGGCCGGCGCTCCTCCGCGAGCACGCGGCCCTCCTCGTCGAGCGCGACGCCGAGCATCTTCGTGCCCCCGACGTCGAGGCCGACGCCGATCACGCCCGTGACTCGACCCGCGCCTTCAGGTCTCGCACGGCCGCGTGCAGGATGTTGCCCTCCGCACGCCGCTTGATGAAGCCGGGGAGCGGCACCCGCAGCTCAGCCACGAGCTGGTAGGTGATCTCCGTCCGACCGTCCTGCGCCGGCCGGAACCGGTAGTAGCCGTCGAGGCGGTTCGTGAGGTCGCCGTCGCGCTGGACCCAGGCGAACTCCTCGGGCGCCTTCGAGTAGTCGTAGACAAGGGTGTAGCTCGTCGAGCGGCCGAAGGCCGCCGCCCGGAACGCCACCACCACGGCACGGCCCTGCTCGTCCCGCTCGAGCACGTCGACGCGCTTCAGGTCGGCCACCCACTCGGGATACGACTCGATGTCGGCGACGACCGCGAAGCAGCGCTCCGGGGTCGCCTCCACGAGCATCCGTTCCGTGGTGGACTCCGCCACTCCTCCTCCTTCAACGTGCCGCCGGCTCACCCCGACGAGCGGGCCTGCGGCGCAGCTGGTCGTGACCTCGCAATTGTCGCTCCGCACCGGGCCGGCGCGCGCCGGCGGGTGCCAGGACCGGGGCGCGGTGGGCCGAGCCGCGATCCTGCGATGGGGACAGTACCCGGTGCGCCTACCCGCCCGCGTCGATGAGCGCCTCGGTGAGGCGCCGGGCGAGGCCGTCGTAGCCGAAGGACTCCTCGGCCCGGCGCCGCGCCGCCTGTCCGAGCCGGAGCCGGAGCTCACGGTCGTCGACGAGCGGCTCGAGAGCGGCAGCAACAGCCCGCGGGTCGTCCGGTCGGGCCACGACCATCCCCGTCACGTGGTCCTCGACCGCCTCCGCGGCGCCGCCGCTCGCCCCGGCCACCTGAGGCACGCCGCAGGCGGCGGCCTCGAGAAAGACGATGCCAAAGCCTTCCTGCTCGAGGCCGAGCCACCGGTCCCGGCAGCACATCGCGTAGACGTCGGCACAGCCGTAGGCGAGCGGGAGATCCCCCTCGGAGAGCCGCCCGAGCCAGTGGACGGGCACGCGGGCGGCGGCGGCCACCCCGTGCAGCCGCCGCTCGTCGCGCCCGGCCCCGCCGAGGGCGAGCACCAGCTCCGGCCTGGTCTGGCGGAGCCGCGCGACTGCCCTGATCAGCACGTCGAACCCCTTGCGGGGGACGAGGCGGCTGATCCCGACGACGACGACGGCCTCCTCAGGAAGCCCAAGGCGGCGGCGGGCCGCCCGGCGCTCGGGTTCGCCGAGGGGGCGGAACCTCGCCGTGTCGACGCCCGGCGGCACGACCGTGATCGGGGGGACCGTCGCGCCGGGAGCCCGCTCGATCGCCCGCCGCGCCTCCGCCGCCGGGTAGCCCCCCGCCGCGACGAGCACGCGGGCACCGCCGAGCACGTGGGCGAGGAGGGCGCGGCTCCCGGGGAGGCGCCCCGGAACGGTGACCTCGGCCCCGTGCAGCACGACGCCGTAGGGCCGGCCGAGGTGCGGGCCGACGAGGCCGAGCGGCAGGGCCGGGTCGAGCAGAACGAGGCCGCTCCCGGTCTCGTCCGCGAGGCGGCGGAGCTCGCGTGCGAGCGAGGGCGCCGGGAGCAGCACCGAACGGCTGCTCCTCACGACGGGCAGCCCCGCGGTCCGGTCCCACTCCCTTGCTCCGGGGTGGGCCGTCGTGTAGACGGTCGCCATGCCCGTGGGAAGGCGTCGCCAGAGCTCGTGGAGATAGGACTGGATCCCTCCGATCTTCGGCGGGTAGTCGTTCGTCACGAGCAGGTGGGCCACGACGTCACCTTGTCACAGCCCCGGGCCGTCTCGACCACCCACGGGTCGCGAAGGACATGGCTGCTCACCGCGGTCCTGGGCCAGCCCCAGTGCTACACCCCTTTGCCACGATGACCCCATGGAACCGAACCGGCACGAGACCTGTGGAGACCTGGGGCGGCATGGGCGAGCGGCGTTCACGCCGAGCAGGCCGGAGGACCCCCGGCGGCTCTCGATCAGCTGCGAGGAGTGCTCGCTGGAAGGCACCAGTGCCTGCGAGGACTGCGTCGTCACGTTCCTGCTCGGTCCCGGCGAGGCGGCCGGGGCCGTCATCGTGGACGCCATGGAGGCACGGGCGATGCGGCTCCTCCACCGCCACGGCCTCCTCCCCGAGCTGCGCTTCGTCCGCCGCGCCGGCTGACGGCGACGCCGCCCGCTCGGTTCGGCCTGAGCGGCTCAGCGGGCCGCGGCGCCTTCTGCTTCGATCGGCTGCTGCTCGATCGCCGTCGTGCTCCCGCACCAGCGACACGTCACCTGCTCCACCGTCTCCTCGATCAGCTCCTCCTCCTCGACGGTGAGCTCGCCACCGAGGGAGAAGTGGTGGAACGCCTTCGTGCGCCTCGAGGCGACGACGTCGAAGCGGGTGACGTTGCCGCACGCGTTGCACCGGTAACGAGAGGCCATGCCCGAGGCTACCGTGCTCAGGTGGCCGCACAAAGAAGCTCCATCCGCGCCTCGGTATCGCCGCGCCTTCGGGCTGTGTGGGACATGACCGTGCCGGAGGCCCGGGAGTACGCGGGCCTGCACGAGTACGACGGCGAGGTGCTCGACCTGTCGCCGGGAGGCGTCCGCGCCTCTGTCACCCGCCTCGGGGGCGGGGATCCGGACCGCTACCGGGAGCCCGACGCCCACGACGAGGCGCACCTCCTCGCGGCAGAGGCAGGCCTCCGGGCCGGTTTCGAGCTCGCCGAGCAGCACCGCTGGAACCCGCTCGTGCACATCGAGAACCTCGACCTCGCCGTCTACGACCGGGAGTACGCCCCCGCCGCGGAGCGCGCCGAGGCGCGCCGCCGACACCTTGCGAGATGGCCCGATGCGGTCGACGCCTCGCTCGAGTCGCTCGACCGCATGCCGGCTCCGGTGGCGAAGGCCCTCGTCGGCGGGGCCGAGGGGCTCGCCACGGGCGTCGACGACGAGGCCGCCCTCGACGCACTCGCCCGCCTCGTCCGGCGCTTTGAGCAGGCGAGCTCGAACGGGCCAGCCGAGTGCGCCCTTGGCGGGGAGGTCCTGGCCCGTCTCCTCGGCGACCCGGAAGGCATGCCCGTCGACCTCGCGCGGCTCGAGGAGCGGGCCGATCTGGAGCGCGACCGGCTCCGGGCCCGCCTCGCGGAGGACTGCGACCGCTACCGCCGAGGCGCCGGGCCGGCCGAGCTCGTGCCCGAGCTCCTCGCGGACCACCCCGACGACGACGGCATCTACGAGAACGCCCGGCGGCTGATCGGCGAGATCACCGCCTTCGTGCTCGAGCGGGACCTCATTCCCGACCCGAAGGGAACGTGCCTGGTCGGGCCGGCTCCCGCCTCGCGGCGGTGGGCGATGGCGATGATGTCGCCCGGAGGTGCCTACGAGGCCGAGGCACCCGGCTGGTACTACGTCAACCCGCCCGATCCGGCCTGGAGCGACCAGGAGAAGGCCGAGTGGCGCTCCGTCTTCAGCGCCACGACGCTGCCGGCGATCACGGCCCACGAGGTCACGCCCGGGCACTTCGCCCACCAGAGGATCGCAATGCAGCTCGTCCGATCGGACGTCCGCAAGTCGCTCGCCTCGGCCGCCTTCGTCGAGGGTTGGGCCCATTACGGCGAGGAGCTGCTCGTGGAGGAGGGCTTCCGCCGCGACGACCCCCGGTACGCCATCGGGGTCTGGCTCGAGGCCCTGCTACGGGTGACGCGGCTCGCCTGCGCCCTCGGGATCCACCGGGGCACGATGACCGTCGAGGAGGCAACTCGCCGCTTCGAGCAGGACGCCTTCCTCAAGGGGCCGGCCGCCCTCGCCGAGGCGAACCGGGGCACCTACGACCCGACCTACGGCCGCTATACCTGGGGCAAGCTCGAGATCCGGGCCCTCCGGGACGAGGCGATGGCGACCTGGGGGACGCGCTACTCGCACCGCCGGTTCCACGAGGCGCTCCTCGGCCTCGGGTGCCCGCCCCTCGGGACGCTCGGGGACGCCCTGTTGAGGAGCTGAGCGCAGCCCCGGCCTAGTTGTCCGAGAACCCGGTGCCCGACCGGGCGACGGGCGGGACGGCCGGCTCCCCTGCGCCGGCGGGGTGGCCGGCGACGGGCTGCTGGCCCGAGACGAGCCGCTGGAACATCTGGTACCGGTCATCCGCGTGGTCGACCCAGCTCTCCGCGGGCTCGATCCGCCGCCCGACCCGGGCCCACGCCGTCGCAGCATCGAACCCGGACTCGAGACCAGCCGACATGCGGGCGACGTAGGCGGCGCCGAGAGCACCGCACTCAGGCACGGCGGCGACGTCGACGGGAAGGCGCGTGCAGTCGGCGAGGGCCTGGAGCCACTCGGCCCGGCTCGTGCCGCCGCCGGTGGCGACGACCCGGCGGGCGGGGATGCCGGCGAGATCGATGTGCTGGCGCACGACGAAACCGGCCGCCTCGAAGGCCGCCCTCCGCACCTGTGGGCGGTCGTGGGAGAGCTCGAGCCCGATGAGCGACGCCCGCAGGGCCGTGTCGTGCAGGGGGGTGCGCTCGCCGCGGGGGTAGGGCGCCCATACCGGGATGCTCGCCGGGTTGGTCTGGCCCGGCGCCGACCCGGTGAACTTGGTCGCCCAGTCGAGGAACATCCCCCCTGCGTTGCTCGCCCCGCCGATGAGGGTCCGGCCAGCGACGGTGTGCGGCACGGTCCACAGGCCCGGCACCTCCTTCCACTCGTCGGTCACCACCCAGATGACGAGCGTCGTGCCGCAGATGACGAGGACGTCGCCGATCTCGACGGCGCCGGCCACGATCTGCTCGGCGAGGGTGTCGACGATGCCGGAGGCGAGCACTGCGGAGCCGACCTTGCCGATCGGCTCTGCGATCCCGGCGACCTCGGGAAGGTTCTCTGGGAGGCACCCCGCCTCGGCGCAGTAGCGCACGTCCCAGCTGCTCCCGTCGAACAGCGGCGACATCGCGATCGCCGTCGTGACGTCGATGGCGCCGGGCCCCCCGAGGGACCGGTTCGCCACGGCCTGGACGGGCCAGTACGCGCTCGCCGAGGGCTCGGCCGCGACCAGGTGGCGGAGCAGCTCTGGAGCCCGGCCGACCGGCATGGTGGAGAGCTCGGCAGGGACGGTGCCGCGGGTGTCGCCGTAGAGGAGACCGGCCGAGACCGGCCTGCCTCGCCCGTCCACGGCCGCGAGCGACGGCACCAGCCCCGCCACGCAGATGGCGGTCGGCTCGGCGACACCGAGGCGGGAGAGGTCGGTCATGACCCGGCGGGGCGCGAGCCACCAGGCGCGGCGGGCGTCGTGCTCCATCCGCTCGGAGGTGGGAAAGCCGATCCGGTTCGCCAGCTTGCGCCGGGCGACCACCGTCCCGTCCGGCCGCGCCACCACGGCCTTCAGCGAGCTCGTCCCGATGTCGATGCCGAGCGTGAGGTCCTTCACGTGCGCCTCCTCGCGCCCCTCGTCCCCGGCCAGCACGCTACTGCGGATACCTTCTCCCGATGCTCCTCGGCGACCTGCTCGCAACGTGGACGACACCGCTGGTCGCGATCGATCGGCACGCCCTCGAGCACAACCTCGCCACGATGTCGGCCGCCCTCCCGGGAGCTCGCCTCCGGCCGCACGTGAAAGCCCACAAGTGCACCTCGCTCGCCAGGCTCCAGCTCGAGCACGGCCACGGGGCGTTCACCTGCGCCACGATCCGCGAATGCGAGGGCATGGCCGCGGCGGGGCTCGGGGGCGACCTCCTTCTCGCGAACGAGGTGCTCGATGCGCGCCGGCTCGGCGCCCTCGTGGCCGAGGGTCACCGGGTGACCGTCGCCGTCGACTCGGCGGAGACGATCGCGGCGGCCGCGTCGGGGGGCGTGCGCGAGGTGCTTGTCGACGTCAACGTCGGGCTCCCGCGCTGCGGCTGCCGGCCGGAGGACGCCGGGCGCCTCGCCGACCTCGCCCGCTCGAGCGGCCTCGAGGTGCGCGGCGTGATGGGCTACGAGGGCCACGCGGTAGGGCTCGCAGCCCGCGACGAGCGGGAGCGGGTGTGCGCGGCGGCCATGGAGCTGCTCGTCCAGGCAGCCTCCGCCGTCGGGGGCGATCTCGTGTCGGGAGGCGGCACCGGGACCTACGACCTCAACACCTGGGTCGACGAGGTGCAGGCCGGCACTTACGTCCTCATGGACACCGCCTACGGGCGGCTCGGCCTGCCCTTCGTCCAGGCAGTGTTCGTCGTCGCGACCGTCGTCTCCCGGTCGGAGGGCTACGCCGTCGCCGACTGCGGGCTGAAGAGCCTCGGCATGGACCACGGGCTCCCTTCGATCGAGGGTCAGCAGGTCTGGTTCTGCTCGGACGAGCACGTCACCTTCGCAGCCGGAGCACCGGTCGGCAGCCGCGTCCTCGTCGAGCCGGCGCATCTCGACCCGACCCTCGCCTACCACGAGCGGATCCACCTCGTCGAGGGGCTCCTCGACGCCCACCGAGCCGGTGCCCTCGACGAGGCCGAGGTCATCGAGGCCTGGCCGGTCGACCTACGGGGCTGGTGACGCCGCCGCCATCTCCTCGAGGCGGGTGGCGAGGAGGCGGAAGGCCCGGCCCCGGTGTGACAGGGCCTGCTTCTCGGCCGGGCTCATCTCGGCGAACGTGCGCCCACCGCCCTCGTCGGGCACGAAGACGGGGTCGTAGCCGAAGCCGTTCCCACCCCGGGGAGCCCGGGCGATGACCCCGGCCACCACACCCTCGGCGATGACCTCGGTGCCGTCGGGGAAGCGCGCGAGGGCCACGGTCGCAAAGCGGGCGGCCCGGTCCTCTCGCCCCTCGAGCACCGAGAGCAGCTTGGCGACGTTGTCGGCGTAGCTCGCGTGCGGGCCGGCGTAGCGCGCCGACCAGACGCCCGGAGCGCCGCCAAGGGCGTCGACGGCAAGGCCCGTGTCGTCGGCGACGGCGGCACAGCCCGTCGCCTCGCAGAGCGCCACGGCCTTCAGCCTGGCGTTCTCCACGAGCGTCGTTCCGGTCTCGTCCACCTCCGCCACGTGCTCGGGCCGGGCGAGGAGCTCGACCCGGTCACCGAGCTCGGCGGTGAGGATCTCGCGCACCTCGGCGGCCTTGTCGGGGTTCGCCGTGGCCAGCACGAGCCTGAGCGGTCCCTCCGCCGGGACGGGGCTCACGGAACGGGGCGGGGATCGGGAGGGACCGCGACCATCTCCCGCTGGAGGGCGTGGAGCTCGGTGATGCCGGCTTCGGCGAGGCGGAGCATCTCGTCGAGCTCGCTGCGGGTGAAGGCCATTCCCTCGGCCGTCCCCTGCACCTCGACGAAGCGTCCCGCCCCGGTCATCACGACGTTCATGTCGACCTCGGCGGTCGAGTCCTCGGAGTAGTCGAGATCGAGCATCACGAGCGCTCCGACGACGCCGACCGAGACGGCGGCGCAGGTGTCCGTGAGCGGGTGAGAGGGGATCGAGCCCTGGGCCACGAGGCGGCTGCAGGCATCGTGCAGCGCCAGGTAGGCGCCGCAGATCGAGGCCGTCCGGGTGCCCCCGTCGGCCTGCAGCACGTCACAGTCGAGCACGATCTGGCGCTCGCCGAGCCTCACGAGGTCGCAGACCGCCCGCAGGGAGCGGCCGATCAGGCGCTGGATCTCGTGGGTCCGCCCCGATTGGCGCCCCTTTGCGGCCTCGCGGCTCACCCGCTCGCGGGACGATCCCGGGAGGAGCGAGTACTCGGCCGTCACCCAGCCCTTGCCGGTCCCGCGCATCCATCGCGGCACCTCCTCGTCGATGGAGGCCGTGCAGAGGACCCGGGTCCTGCCCATGGTGACGAGGATCGAGCCGGCGGCGAACTCCGTGTAGTCGCGCTCGAACGAGACAGGGCGCAGCTCGTCAGGGGCGCGGCCGTCCCTGCGTGCCATGGGGGCAGTGGTCATGACCCTGGTGTAGCACGGCACCACCGACGTCGGCGGCGGCGCAGGTCAGGACCCGAGCTCGACGCGCTCAGCCGTGAGCAGCTCGGGCCCGAGCAGGCGGCGGCCCATCTCGGCGAACCACCCGACGTCGCCCGAGGAGAGCCAGCGGTGGCGAGCCGGGACGCTCCCGCTGCGACCGAGGCCCTCCCGCTCGATGAGCGACCGGGTGTCGAAGGCCGTCTCGTCGGCTGAGGAGACAAGGACGACCTCCCGGCCCATCACGTCCCCGATCGTGCGGGCGAGGAACGGGTAGTGCGTGCACCCGAGGAGCAGGGTGTCCACCTCTGCCTCGCGAAGCGGGGCGAGGAGCCGCTCCGCCAGCACGTGCACCTGGTCGCTGTCGGTCTCGCCCCGCTCCACGAACTCGACGAAGCCCGGGCAGGCGGCGCAGGTCACCTCGACCTCCGGGGCGGTCTTCGCCGCCAGCTCCTGGTAGGCGCCCGATGAGATGGTGCCGACCGTCCCGATGATGCCGACGCGGCCGTTGCGCGTCGCCTGGGCTGCCGCCCGCATGCCCGGGGCGAGCACCCCGACGACGGGCACGGGGAAGCGGTCTGCGATCTCGGTGAGGGCGACCGAGGCCGCCGTGTTGCACGCGACCACGAGGAGCTTGCAGCCCACCTTCGAGACGAGGTAGTCGGCGATCTCGAGCGCGAAGGAGCGGACCTGGTCGGGTGGGCGGGGGCCGTAGGGGTACCTCCCGGTGTCGCCGACGTAGACGAGATCCTCCCTGGGAAGGAGGTCGATGAGGGACCGGGCGACGCTGAGACCCCCGAAGCCGCTGTCGAAGACGCCGATCGGCCGGGACGTCTCGCTCGGGTCCACCGCCGGCGTCAGAAGTAGATCATCTTCTCTGCGCGCTCCACCACGGCGTCGATCTCACCTGTCCAGGCATTCGTGGAGAGGTACTTCCAGCCACCGTCGGCCGAGACGATGACGACGACGCCGGAGTCGATCGCCGAGGCGCACTTGGCGGCTCCCGCCATGGCGGCCCCTGTGGAGAGCCCGGCGAAGATCCCGACCTCGGTGAGCCGCCGCGTCCACAGGATCGAGTCACGCGGACCGACGACGGTCTTGCGGTCGAGCAGTCCCTCGCCGTCGGCCTCGACGAAGATGGGAGGGATGTAGCCGTCGTCGAGGTTGCGCAGCCCGTCGACCATCTCGCCCGAGGGCGGCTCGACCGCCCAGACCTGCACCGAGGGCTTGCGCTCTTTCAGGTAGGTGCCGACGCCGAGCAGCGTGCCGCTCGTGCCGAGCCCGGCCACGAAATGCGTGATCTCGGGGCAGTCGCGGAAGATCTCCGGCCCCGTGCCCTCGTAGTGAGCCCTCGGGTTGGCCGGGTTGGCGTACTGGTAGAGAAATACCCACTCCGGGTGCTCGGCGGCGATCCGGCGTGCCATGCGGACGGCGCCGTTCGAGCCCTCACTGCCGGGCGACTCGATGATCTCGGCGCCCCAGAGCTCGAGCAGCTGGCGTCGCTCGACCGAGACGTTCGAGGGGAGGACCACCTTCAAGCGGTACCCCTTCACCTTCGCGACCATGGCGAGCCCGATCCCCGTGTTGCCCGAGGACGGCTCGATCAGCGTCGCCCCCGGGGTGAGGCGGCCCTCCTTCTCGGCCGCCTCGATCATGGCGAGCGCCGGCCGGTCCTTCACCGACCCCCCGGGGTTCTGGCCCTCGAGCTTGACGAGGATCTGGACCTCCGGGTTCGGGCTGAGCGACGAGACGTCGACGAGCGGCGTGTTGCCGATCAGATCGAGGACGCTCCCGTAGGCGGCCATCAGCCCCCGGCGACCGCCGGCAGGATCGAGACGACGTCGCCGTCGCTCACCTTCGTGTCGAGCTTGTCGAGGTACCGCACGTCGTCGTCGTTCACGTACACGTTGACGAAGCGGTGCAACGCGCCCTCGGCGGTGAGCAGCTGGCCCTGCACGGCCGGGTAGGCGCGCTGCAGGCTGCCCAGCACCTCGCCGATCGTGGTCCCGTCGACCGAGACGACGGACCGACCCTCGGCTGCAGGGCGCAGCAAGGTTGGCAGGCGGACTTGGACGGACACAGCGCCTCCGAAAAGTTGACTGGAACGGTCAGATTCTACTTGTCGATGACAACGACCGGTTCCTCCCGGATGTTCCCGCCCTCGATCCGGTAGGAGCGGGTCGAGGGCAGCTCGTGGCGGAGCGAGACCAGCACGTAGTGCCAGGACGGGTCGGGTGCCTGCCCGACGTCGGTCGGAGAGGGCCAGGGATCGGTGTGCGTGTGGGAGTGGAACACCCCGATGACGCAAAGGCCCCGCTCCTCGGCCGCCCGGTCGATGCGCAGGTGGGCCCTCGGGTCCACCTCGTAGACCTGGGCCGAGTGCGCGACGTTCTCGGCCGGATGGACCTCGACCACCGTGCCGGAGGCGGCGTCCCCGACGAGCAGGCCGCAGCCTTCCTCGGGATAGCAGCGCAGGCAGTGGGCGGCCATCTCGTCGAGGTGACGCCGCTCGAGGCGGAGCGCAGAGGATCCGAGCAGCTCGGCGGGGGCGCCCATCACGGCCACGGTAGCGTCGCGAGCCGTGCCGAAAAGAAAGAGCGGAGGTGGCCGCAAGGCGGGGGGTGGCTCTGCCGGCGGGATCACACGGGTGGCGCAGAACCGCCGCGCCCGGCACGACTACGAGATCCTCGAGACCTTCGAGTGCGGTCTCGCCCTGCGCGGCGCCGAGGTCAAGTCGCTCCGGGCGGGCCACATCTCGCTCCAGGACGCCTACGCCCGGATCGAGGGGGGTGAAGCCTGGCTCGTCGGCGCACACGTCGCGCCCTACGAGTACGGGGCGGGCTACGGCCGCTTCGAGCCCGACCGTGCCCGCAAGCTGCTGCTGCACCGGGAGGAGATCGACGAGCTGGCGGGCCAGGTCTCGAAGAAGTCCCTCACGCTCGTGCCGCTCTCGGTCTACTTCAAGAACGGCAGGGCGAAGGTGGAGATCGGCCTCGCCCGCGGCCGCCGCCTGTACGACAAGCGGCACGCCATCGCGGAGCGGGACGCCTCCCGGGAGGCCGAACGGGTCGTGAAGGAGCTGCAGTCGCGCTGAGGGTGCAGCCCCCCGGTGGCCCATGCTCGGCGCCCGAGAGCCTGCGCCCTGGCCAACTCGAAGGCCCTCGGCGCACAGGTAGACTGCAGTGCGCAGATCACTGCGCCAACCAAGGGGGTGACAGGCTTCGACTCCGGACGTCGAGGTGGGAGAAGCGAGCCGTGGTCTCCGGAGCCACGTTAAAGAGCCGGAACCAAATACAAACGCCAAGCCTCAGCTTGCGCTTGCCGCCTAACTAGCGGCAACGTCCGTCCGGCCCCAGCCCTGCGGGTCGGGTTCGGGCGTCATCTTGCAGGGCTCACCTGAGCGGCGTCGCTGACGCACCGCTCGGGGACACCTCCGTCAGCTGGGAGCCCGCCCGGTGCCGGTGGCGAGGCGGGCTCCGAGACCGATCGCCGGCTGCGCTCGGAGAAGTCCCATCGCTACACCGGAGGACGCGGGTTCAATTCCCGCCACCTCCACCCGCCCGTATTTTGCTCCAACTCTCCTGGTAGAGGCCCTCACCATGAGGGCCTCTGTCGCGTCAGGACACGCACAGGACACACCAGGACGCGCGAGCACCGGCTCGCCGCTGCCCACAGCGGGCATCAGTGACCACGCACGGTGGCAGTCGGCGCGAGGTGCACGGCGGGACCACACTCCTGCCTGGTGGCAGGAACGAGCCCGTGTTCGGGCTCGGAGATGCCAGCGAGGCGGAGCTCGCACGGCTCCTCAAACAGGCCGCCGCGTCGCAGCCCACGTACGCGGCGGTCGGTGCCTCGTGACAGGGAGACCTTCCGGCGGGCCTCCGTCACGACCACTCCGAGGTCCGGATCGGGAACGGCTTTTCGTTCGAGCGGGCGAAAGAGGGCTTGCGGCGCTGACAAGCGCACGTCGGTGCCGGTGCGCGTGTCCACCTAGACGGCGCCCCAACGGAAGGTGCGACGGTGCTAGTCATCATCGGGTTCGGTCCGATGCAGGTGATCGCCCCGTGCCGGATCGTCTACCTGCTGGACGAGCCCGACCGCTTCGGCTTCGCGTACGGCACCCTTCCGGGCCATCCCGAGCTCGGCGAGGAGTCCTTCATGGTCGATCGTCAGGGCGACGAGACCTTCTTC
>DATGKK010000095.1:0-7504 GCA_035294725.1 Acidimicrobiales bacterium
GGTCGAGCTCTGCGGTGAGGTCGCCGTCGGAGGAGGCGCCGGCGCCGGTCCTTGCGAGGGCGGCGAGCCGCCTCGTCTCGGGTGTCTCGGGGATCCGCTCGAGGAGGGAGAGCGCCTCGGCCGTGGCGCCGGCGTCGCCCCGGTCGACGAGCAGCGCGGCGAGGGCGGTGATGGCGGCCGCGTTCGCCGGCTCGAGCTCGAGCGCGGCCCGGAGGGAGGCCTCGTCCCCGGCCCGCACGAGGAGGTCGGCCTCGGAGGGCTGGGCACGCTCCAGCACCCGTTCCACGAAGGACCGGACCTCCCGCTCGGGCAGCGCGCCCACGAAGCGGTCGATCACCGCCCGTTGGTAGATCGCGAACACCGCCGGGATCGACTGGACCTGGAACGCCTCTGAGATGCGGGGATTCTCGTCCACGTTGACCTTGGCGAGGACCGCGGCGCCGCCGGTGCCGTCGACCACCTGCTCGATGATCGGCCCGAGGGTGCGGCAGGGGCCGCACCAGGGTGCCCAGAGGTCGATCACGACGGGGAGGCTCTCCGAGCGTTCGAGGACCTCTGACTCGAAGGTGGCGTCGGTGACGTCGACAGCGCTCATGGCGGTGACGGTAGCGGTCGGGCGCTCGAAGCGGTGCCGTGCGCCAGGTCAGGCGACGAAGTACTTCGCCTTCGGGTGGTGGCAGATGAGGGCGAGCGTGGTCTGCTCGGGGTGGAGCTGGAAGCCTTCGCTCACCGTCACCCCGATCCGGTCTGCTTCCAGCAGCTCGACGACCTTGGCGTTGTCCTCGAGGTCAGGGCAGGCCGGGTAGCCGAAGGAGTAGCGGCCGCCCCGGTGCTGCTGGCGGAAGAGCCCCTGCAGCGTCGGCCCGTCCTCGGCGGCGAAGCCCCACTCCTCCCGCACCCGCCGGTGCCACAGCTCGGCGAGGGCCTCGGTCATCTCCACCGAGAGGCCGTGCAGGGCGACGTAGTCGAGGTAACGGTCGGCGGCGAACAGCTCGGCGGTCCGCTCCGAGGCGCGAGGTCCCATGGTCGTCACCTGGAACGCGACGTAGTCCTTCTCCCCGGAGTCGACCGATCTGAAGAAGTCGGCGATGCACAGGTACGGCTCCTTGCGCTGCCGTGGGAAGTGAAAGCGCATCCGCTCGCGCTCCCGGTCGTCGTCCGCGTAGACGACGAGGTCGTCACCGTCGGAGTTGGCAGGGAAGTAGCCCCATGCCACCGAGGGCACGAGCACGCCCTCGGCCTTGGCCTCGTCGAGCCTCGCCCGCAGCTCGGCCCGCACCCGCTCTTTGAAGTCGGCGTCGCTCTCACCTTCGAGGGGGCGGTAGCCCCACTGGTTCCGGAACAGCGCCGTCTCGTTGAGGTAGGCGGCGACGTCGTCGAGGGGGAGCCCCTTTGCCACCCGGGTCCCGAGGAAGGGGGGGACGAAGACCGGGTTGTCGGTCTCGACCACGGGCGAGCGGGCCGGCAGGCTGGCGAGGTCGACCTCGGCGAGGCGCTCGGAGTTGCGCTGGGGGAGGACCCGGCCCGACCGCTCGGTCCCGAAGGTCGGGTCGTCCACCCCCGAGCGCTTGATCTCCATGAGCCGGTCGAGGGTGCGAAGACCCTCGAAGGCGTCCTTGCCGTAGAACACCTTGCCCCGGTAGACCTCGCGCAGGTCCTTCTCGACGTAGCTCCGGGTGAGGGCCGCCCCCCCGAGCACGACGGGATAGCCGTGGCGCTCGAGCCGGTTCAGCTCCTCGAGGTTCTCCCGCATCACGAGAGTGGACTTGACAAGAAGGCCGCTCATGCCGATGGCGTCGGCGCCGACCTCGTCCGCCTTCTCGAGCATCTCGGAGAGCGGCACCTTGATGCCGAGGTTGTGGACCTCGTAGCCGTTGTTCGTGAGGATGATGTCGACAAGGTTCTTGCCGATGTCGTGGACGTCGCCCTTCACGGTGGCGAGCACGACGACGCCCTTCGCGCTCGACTCGCTCGTGCGGTCCATGTGGGGCTCGAGGTAGGCGACGGCCGCCTTCATCGTCTCGGCGGACTGGAGCACGAAGGGAAGCTGCATCTGCCCGGAGCCGAAGAGCTCCCCGACGGTCTTCATCCCCTCGAGCAGGATGTCGTTCACGACGTCGAGAGCCGGTGTCCCTGCAGCGAGCGCCTCGTCGAGCTCGGCCTCGAGCCCGTTGCGGTCGCCGTCGACGATGCGCTGGGCGAGGCGCCGCTCGACGGGCCAGCCGGAGCGATCCTCCCCGGCCGAGGCCTTCGCGCCGCCGGCCGCGTCGAAGTGGGCGATCAGCTCGGCGAGCGGGTCGTAGCCGGTCGCCTCGTCCCGCCGGTCGTAGATGAGGTCGAGGCAGAGCTGGAGCTCCCGCTCTCCGATGCGATGGAGGGGCGAGATCCTCCCGGCGTGGACGATGGCGCCGTCGAGGCCAGCCTGCACGCACTCGTGGAGGAAGACCGAGTTCAGGACCTGGCGCGCGGCGGGGGAGAGGCCGAACGAGACGTTGGAGAGTCCGAGCACGGTGTGGACGCCGGGCAGCTCCGCCTTGATCCGCCGGATCGCCTCGATCGTCTCGATCCCGTCCCGGCGGGACTCCTCCATGCCGGTTGAGAGGGGGAGGGCGAGCGGGTCGAAGAGCAGGTCCTCGGGGGAGAGCCCGTAGCGCTCGACGGCGACGTCGTGGATCGCCCTCGCCGCCCTCACCTTCCAGTCGGCCGTGCGCGCCTGGCCCTCCTCGTCGATGGTCGTGCAGATGACGGCGGCGCCGTAGTCGCGAGCGAGGGTGAGGAAGCGGTCAAGCCGGGTGCCGGGGCCGTCCCCGTCCTCGAGGTTGACCGAGTTGAGCACGGGCCGGCCACCGATCCACTGGAGCGCGGTCTCGACCACGGCGGCCTCGGTCGAGTCGATGACGAGCGGGATCGTGCACTGGGTGGCGAAGCGGCTCGCGATCTCGGCCATGTCCCGGACGCCGTCGGCGCCGGTGTAGTCGACGCACACGTCGAGGAGGTGGGCGCCCTCTCGCACCTGGTCCCGTGCCATCGCGACCGTCGTCTCGAAGTCGCCCGCCAGCATCGCCTCCCGGAACCGCTTCGAGCCGTTCGCGTTCGTCCGCTCCCCGATGACGAGGAACGACGCCTCCTGCTCGAAGGGGACGCTCCCGTAGAGCGAGGCGGCGGAGGGCTCGTGATGGGGAGCGCGTGGCTTTGGGACGAGGCCCTTGCCGTGGACCGCCTCGACCACCTGGCGGAGGTGCTCGGGCGTGGTGCCGCAGCACCCGCCGACGACGGAGACGCCGAGCTCGGTCACGAAGCTCTCGAGGTGGCGCGCGAGCTCCTCAGGGGTGAGGTCGTAGTGCATCTTGCCGTCCCGCACCGACGGCAGTCCCGCATTGGGCAGGGCCGAGACGGGCAGGAGGCTGTGATCGGCGAGGTAGCGGAGCGACTCGTACATCTCGACCGGCCCGGTGGCGCAGTTCATGCCGATCACGTCGGGGCGCATCGCCTCGAGGGCGGTGAGGGCGGCGCCGATCTCGGTGCCGAGCAGCATCCGGCCCGTGAGCTCCACCGTGACCTGCACCTGGAGCGGCACCTGCCTGCCAGCCTTCGCCATCGCCAGGCGGCAGGCCTGGATCGCTGCCTTGGCCTGCAGCAGGTCGTAGGAGGTCTCGACAAGGAGGAGGTCGGCGCCACCCTCGAGCAGGCCCTCGGCGAGCAGCTCGTAGGCATCTCGCAGCTCGGCGAAGGGGATCTGGCCGAGAGTCGGCAGCTTCGTGCCCGGGCCCATGGAGCCGGCGACGAAGCGGGGCCGGTCGGCGGTCGAGTAGCCGTCGGCGACCTCCCTCGCGAGGCGTGCGGACTCCCGTGCGAGCTCGACCGTGCGCCCGGCGAGCCCGTACTCGGCGAGCACGACCGGGAACGCGCCGAACGAGTCCGTCTCGACCACGTCGACGCCGACCTCGAGGAAGGAGCGATGCAGCTCCCGCACCACGTCGGGCCGGGTGAGCACGAGCATCTCGTTGCAGCCCTCGTAGGACTCGCCGCCGAAGTCGTCGGGGCCGAGGTCGAGGAGCTGGAGATTGGTGCCGGTCGCGCCGTCGAAGATGACGACGCGCTCGCGCACGAGATCGAGGTAGGGCGATCGGGCCCCCGGCCGGGAGAAGGTTGCCACGATTGTGTGAAGCCTAGTGCTGCCCGGCCCGCCGGCTGATGGGGGGCGGGTCGCCGGCGGGCCGGCAGCGATCCCGGGGTGCCGGGACCGGTCTAGCGGCTCGCGACCCTTCTCCCCGCTACAGGGGCGGGATGCGCCCTGCGCGCCGCCTCCTCGCGGCGAGCGTGCTCGAGACCGGCGTACGACGCCGCTCCTGCGGCAAGTGCCGGCGAGATGCCCCACTTCACGAGCTGTGCCTCGGCCGCGGCTTGGTCGTCGCCGAACTCGAGCAGGCTGAGGGCGAGGCGCTCGGCATGAGCGCGGAGCCGTCCGCTGAGCTGGACCGGCGCCCCGAGCTGCTCGAGGAGGCTCACGTGCTCGGCCTGGAGGGTCTCAGGGAGGCGGCGGAGGTGCCGCCTCGCGAGCGGGGGCAGGCGGCGGCGGACGGCGAGCACAGGTCCCTGCCACCTCGCCATCTGGAAGTCGACGCAGCGCTTGACGGTGCGGGCGAAGGGCCCGTTCGGCCCGCTCCGCTCGCCGATGCCGAGCCGGCGGGCGAGGTCGTCCACCTCGAGCTCGACCCCGTTCGGGGCGTCGTCGAGGTGCGAGGCGAAGCGCCGCAGGAGCCAGGTCGTAGACGGCCCGAGCACCGGCAGCCAGAAGGTCTCGGCGTAGATCGACCGGGGGTCGTGGCCGATCTCGTCGATCACCGGGTCGGGCCAGGGCACGACCGTGAGGCGTCCGGTCTCGCCTGGCCATGCCTCCCCGGAGGGGGGCTCGTCCCGTGCCGGCGCCGGGCCCCGGCCGGCCTCCCCGAGGCTCGGCGACCGCGGCACGGCCGCCTCGAGAGGTGGGCCCTGCGCGGGGTCGTCGGTGCGGTGGGCGGGCATCACAGTGGTCACGGCGCCTCCTCGGACTCCGGTGCTGTTGAGGTGACTGAGAGAGTATCTCAAGTGATCTCATATGATGCAAGAGGTTGATCGAGGCTTTCGGCACCTCTTGAAGCGAGCTGGTGCGCGATGGAATGTCGACCGGCTCGGTAGGGTTTTCCCCGTTGCGACAGGCGCGCGTGCGCCGGCAGAGGAGGACGTGGTGCCGACCTTCAGGGACCTCCTGGCACAGGTCAAGCAGTCGATCCGGGAAGTCGACCCCGCCGAGGCGGCCGGCGAGCTTGGGCGGGCGGTCTTTCTCGACGTGCGGGAGGCCGATGAGTACGCCCAGGGCGCCATCCCGGGCGCGCTCCACATTCCTCGCGGCTACGTGGAGCTGCAGATCGAGGGTCGCGTGCCTGACAAGGCCGCGCCCGTCGTCGTCTACTGCGCCGGGGGAACCCGCTCGGCCTTCGCGGCGAAGGCGCTCGGGGAGCTCGGCTACAGCGACGTCGTCTCCATGGCGGGTGGCTTCAACAAGTGGAAGGACGAGGGCCGGCCATGGAGCGCCCCCCGCACCCTCGACGCCGACCAGCGCAACCGGTACCAGCGCCACCTCCTCCTGCCCGAGGTCGGAGAGATGGGCCAGCAGCGACTTCTCGAGTCCAAGGTGCTGCTGCTCGGCGCCGGCGGCCTCGGCTCACCGGCGGCGCTCTACCTCGCGGCCGCTGGCGTCGGCACGATCGGTGTCATCGACATGGACGTGGTCGACGCCTCCAACCTCCAGCGCCAGGTCCTCCACAACATGGACCGGGTGGGCGAGCGCAAGGTCGACTCGGCGCGGAGGACGCTCGTGGCGCTCAACCCCGACGTCGAGGTCGTGACCTACGACACCCGCCTTGGAGCCGACAACATCCTCGAGATCATCGACGGCTACGACGTCATCGTCGACGGCACCGACAACTTCCCGACCCGCTACCTCGTCAACGACGCCTCGCTGTTGAAGCGCATCCCCGTCGTGCATGGCTCGATCTTCCGCTTCGAGGGCCAGGTCACCGTCTTCGCCCCCTACGAGGGTCCCTGCTACCGCTGCCTCATCCCCGAGCCGCCGCCGGCGGAGCTCGCCCCGTCGTGCGCCGAGGCCGGCGTGCTCGGCGTCCTTCCCGGGATCATCGGCTCGATGCAGGCGATGGAGGCCATCAAGCTGCTGCTCGGCCTCGGCGACCCCCTCGTCGGGCGGCTCCTCGCCTACGACGCTCTCGAGGCGACGTTCCGCACCTTCAACGTCCGCCGGGACCCGAGCTGCCCGGCCTGCGGCGCCGACGCCGGGCCGATCGTGATCGCCGAGTACGACGAGCTCTGCATGCCCCACCCCGTGGAGCCGGCTCGGGCATAGCTCGCCGCGCCGGGCGCGCCGTGGCGCTTGGACCTGCGGCGCCCGTACGCTTTCCGGCAATGGGACGAGACGGGGGCGACGCCCGCCACACGGACTCCGGCATCGAGATCCACCGGCGTTACGGCCCGGCCGACCTCGAGGGTTGGGACCCCTCCCGCCAGCTCGGCGAGCCGGGGGAGTACCCCTACACCCGGGGCGTGCAGCCGGACATGTACCGGGGCCGGCTTTGGACCATGCGGCAGTACGCGGGCTTCGGGACGGCCGAGGCGACCAACGAGCGGTTCAAGTTCCTCCTTGCGGCCGGCCAGACGGGCCTCAGCTGCGCCTTCGACCTCCCGACGCAGATGGGCTACGACTCCGACCACCCTCGCGCCGAGGGGGAGGTCGGCAAGGTAGGGGTCGCGATCGACTCGATCGCCGACATGCGGCTTCTGCTCGCGGGGATCCCGCTCGGCGAGGTCTCGACCTCGATGACGATCAACGCCACCGCCGCCATCCTCCTGTTGCTGTACGAGCTCGTCGCCGAGGAGCAGGGGGTGCCGGCTGACCGGATCAGCGGCACGATCCAGAACGACATCTTGAAGGAGTACGTCGCCCGCGGCACCTACATCTACCCGCCGCGCCAGTCGATGCGGCTCGTCACCGACACGTTCGCCTACTGCGCGGAGCGGATCCCGGGCTGGAACACGATCTCCATCTCGGGCTACCACATCCGCGAGGCGGGCTCGACGGCCGTGCAGGAGCTGGCCTTCACGCTCGCCGACGGGATCGCGTACGTGACGGCCGCCCTCGAGGCCGGCCTCGAGGTGGACCAGTTCGCCGGGCGCCTGAGCTTCTTCTTCAATGCCCACAACAACCTCTTCGAGGAGGTCGCCAAGTTCCGGGCGGCCCGGCGGATGTGGGCGCGGATCATGCGGGAGCGCTTCGGCGCCACCTCCGAGCGCTCCTGGCGCCTTCGCTTCCACACCCAGACCGGCGGCTCCACCCTGACGGCGCAGCAGCCCGAGAACAACATCGTCCGGGTCGCGGCCCAGGCGCTCGCGGCGGTGCTCGGCGGGACCCAGAGCCTCCACACGAACGGCTTCGACGAGGCTCTCGGCCTCC
>DATGKK010000096.1:0-30887 GCA_035294725.1 Acidimicrobiales bacterium
ACACCGAGCCAGCCGACGCCGACCTTCTCGCCTTCCTCGACGCCGACACGGTGCTCGATCCGGCCGACCCGATCGGCTGGCTCGTGGCCATCGCCGCGCACTTCCACGACGAGCGGGTCGGCCTCGTGGCTCCCCGAGTCCAAGCGGCCCCTCCGGTGCCGGGCCGCGGCGCCGCCGCTGCCCTTGGTCGCTACGAGGGCCAAGAGTCGCCGCTCGATCTCGGCCCGGAACCCGGCCGCGCCGGAGCCGGGAGGCGCCTCTCGTACGTCCCGGCTGCGGCCATCGTGGTGCGCCGGCGGGCTCTCGCCGAGGTGGGGTGGTTCGACGAGGACCTCCGCTTCGGCGAGGACGTGGACCTCGTGCGGCGCCTTGATCGGGCTGGTTGGACCGTGCGCTACGAGCCATCGGTCATCGTCCTCCATGACTCGCGGGGATCATGGCGGGCCTTCGCCCGCCAGCGGGCCGGTTACGGCAGCTCCGCGGCCGAGCTGCACGCCCGGCACCCGGGGACGGTCCCGCCGTTCGCAGCTCCGCCGCTGCCCGCCTTCGCGGCGTCCGCGGCGGCGGTGGCGGCCGTCGCCGGCGTGAGCGGCCGGAGCAGGTCGGCGTCCGCGGCCGCGTCCGCCGCAGTGGCGGCGACCCTCGTTGCGTCCGCCCGCCTGCGCAAGGCCATGGCCCGGGTAGGAGCGGAACGGCCGCTTGGGCCCGCGGTGCGGGTGGCGGCAGCCTCGACGGCGGGCGCGCTCGTCGGGCTCCTCTCGGCGCTCCGGCGCGGGTGGTGGCCGGCCCTCCTGCCCCTCGCCGGGGCGAGGCGGGCCCGTCGCGGCACCCTCGCCCTCCTCGGCGCGAGCACGGTCGCCGGGCACCTGCGGCCGGCGATCGCCGCCGCGGTCGGCGAGGGTGGTGCCGGCGAGCGGGCCCGGCGGGTGGCCGTGCACCTCGCGATCGGGGTTCTCGACGACGCCGCGTACACCGCCGGGGTGTGGCAGGGATGCTGGCGGCGGCGCTCGCTCGGCGCGCTGGCCCCGTCGGTCAGACGGCGGCGGAGGCTCCCTCGAGGCCGGTGAGCGCAGCCCGCTGGACCTTGCCGATGGCGCTGCGGGGCAGTGAGCGGACGAGCACGAGGCTCCGGGGGGCTGCGTAGCCGGCGATCTCCTCCTTCACGAGCTCTCGCAGCTCGGCGAGCAGAGCGGGGGCCGGCAGGTCCGGCGCCCCGGGGTCCGGCACCACCCACGCCGTCACCCGCTCGCCCCACTCGGGGTCCGGCACGCCGGCGACGGCGACCTCACCGACGGCGGGATGGCGTTCGAGCACCTGCTCGACGGCAGCCGGCCAGACGTTCTCGCCCCCGCTGATGATGAGGTCCGAGATGCGGCCGTGCACCTGCAACCTGCCGGAGCCGTCGAGGCGGCCGGCGTCGCCGGTCGGCAGCCAGCCACCGGCACGTTTCGGGTCGGTCCCGTCCCGGTAGGCGCGAAGCAGCATCGGGCCGCGCAGGAGGATCTCGGAGCCGACGCCGATCGCCACCTCGACGCCGTCGAGGGGGAGCCCGTCGTAGACGACACCGCTCCCGGTCTCGGTCATCCCATAGGTCGCGACGACGTTTGCCGGCAGCCGGGACGGCGGTGCCTGGCCGCCGAGCACGATGCGCCGGAAGGCGGCTGCCCTGGCCGGACCGAGGCGCCGGAGGGCGGTCGGGACGAGCGAGGTGAGCGTGGCGCCTCGGGCGAGGGCGAGCTCGGCCCCCTCGGGCGAGAAGCGGCTGACCTCCACGGGTAGGCCGGCGGCCCACGCGCGCAGCACCACCGAGAGACCTCCGATGTGGGCGAAGGGGAGGCATGCCCACCATCGGTCCGTCTCGGGGTCCACCCCGAGGCGGGCATTGGTCGCCCGGGCGGACGCCGCCACGGCCTCGTGGGTCAGCACCACCCCCTTCGGCTCCCCGGTCGTCCCGCTCGTCACCATGACGAGGGCGTCACCGTCCTCGACCGGCTCCGCCCCCGCGAGCGTGCGGCGCCGTCCCCCCGGCTCGACGACGGCGGCGGGCCGCATGGCCTCGAGGATTCGCCGTCGTGCCGGCTCGCCCAGGCGGAGGTCGACCGGCAGGGCGGCGTCACCGGCGTCGAAGACCCGGCGCAGCTCGTCGACGAGCTCGGGACCGTGGGGGAGCTGAAGGGCGATCAGGCGTCGCACGGGAGGTCACCATAGGGCGCTCCGGCTGGATTGGACCGGCGCCGAGGGGCTCGCATTAGCCTGAGCACATGTCCCCGGGTTGGCAGGGCAGCGACCGCGACCAGGGCATTCGCTGTGAGAGTGCCGGCTCGACCGCCCCGGGGTCGGCCGCCTGCGCCGAGGTGCGCCCGGGGAGCCGCCCGAGCATCGGGCACGACGGTCGGATGCGGCGTCCCACCGGCCGCTCGTCGGGCGTGACGCGACAGCCTTGAGCTCGCTTCCTCTCGAGGCGGCCGCTCCCGGCACGAAGACGTCCGAGTGGGTGGCCGGTGCCCGTCCCCGCACCCTTCCCGTCGCGGTCGTCCCGGTCGTCGTCGGGAGCTCGGTCGCCGCCGCCCTCCACCACTTCACCTGGTGGCGGTCGCTCCTCTGCCTCGTCGTCTCCCTCGCGATCCAGGTGGGCACGAACTACGCCAACGACTACTCCGACGGGGTGCGCGGCACCGACGCCGAGCGGGTCGGACCGGTCCGCCTCGTCGCCGGGGGACTCGCACACCCTCGAGCCGTGCGAAGGGCGGCCTGGCTGAGCTTCGCCGTGGCGGGTGGAGCGGGCCTTGCGCTGTCGATCGTGACCACTCCGTACCTGGTGGCGGTGGGCGCCGCCTGCATCGCAGCCGGCTGGCTCTACACCGGTGGCCCCAGGCCCTACGGCTACGCGGGGCTCGGGGAGCTGTTCGTCTTCGTCTTCTTCGGCCTCGTGGCCGTCGTCGGGACCGTGTACGTGAACGCGAGCGCGGTTCCCGCCGTGGCCGTCGTGGCGGCGGTGCCGGTCGGCCTGCTCGCCGTGGCGCTCCTTGTCGTGAACAACCTCCGCGACCTTGCCAACGACGCTCGCGCCGGCAAGAGGACGCTGGCGGTCCGGCTCGGTGACGGCCCGACTCGGCTCCTGTTCGAAGCCTGCGTCCTCGGGCCGTTCGCCGGGGCGGGCGCCGTCGCCTACTTCCGGCCGGGCGCGCTCGTTGCCCTCCTCGCTCTCGTGCTCGCGATCGCCCCGCTGCGCCGCGTCCATCGCGGCGCCACCGGCGGCGAGCTCGTCGGCGTCCTCTCCATGACGGGCAGGCTCGGGATGGTGTTCGGCTTCCTGCTCGCCCTCGGTGTGCTCGTGTGAGCTGCGCCGGGCCGGGTCACGCCGGGATACCGGGGCCGCCGTCAGGCTCGCTGGCCGGTGGCGGTGCTCCGGCGACGACCTCGGCAACGAGACGGGCGAAGGCCTCGGGCTGCTCGAAAGGCACAGCGTGACCGGCCCCGGGCACGAGGGCGAGGCTCGAGCGGCGCGTGGCGGCGGCGAGCCGCCTGGCGAGGGCGGCGAACTTGGCGTCCTCGGCACCGGCGACCACGACCACGGGCATGCCGAGCTCGCCGAGCCGCTCCCAGAGCGGGAGCATGGCGCCGGTGCCGTGCGCGCGAAGCGAGCTGGCGAGCCCGGCCGCAGTGTTCACGAGACGGGCCGGCCGCCCTGCCGCCTCGTCGCTCAGGTGCGCGAAGAGCGGGCCGGCGAGCCACTCGTCGAGGAAGGCGGGAACATTGCGGTCCCCTCCCTCCTCGATGCGCCGGGCGAGCTCCTCGTCGCGGGCGGCCCGCTCCGCACGCTCGTCGAGATCCTCGATCCCGGCCGTCGTGCTGACGAGGACGAGACGCTCGACCACTTCGGGGTGGTCGAGCGCGAGCTGGAGGCAGACGCGGCCGCCGAGGGAGTAGCCGACGTAGGTGGCCCGGCCGCAGGAGGTCGCCAGCTCTGTGGCCGCCGACTCGAGGTCGCCGGCCGCGGCGGGCGAGCGGCCGTGGCCGGGCAGGTCCGGGGTGACCACCTCGTGCGAGCCTGCGAGCGCCCGGGCGACGGGCTCCCAGGAGGCGGCGGACTGGGTGAATCCGTGGACGAGGACGATCCGTGGTCCGCTCCCGCGGCCGGGCGCGTGCAGTCGCCGGGGCGGGGTGGCGGGGGACCGGTTCGTCACCGGTGGCCAAACTAGTGGGCTCCGTCCAGGCCACCTTTTGCGCCGCCCTCGTCGACGAGTGGTGGCGCTGCGGCGTGCGCCACGCCGTCATCTGCCCGGGGTCGCGCTCGACCCCCATGGCGCTCGCCCTCGCGGCCGACGGCCGGCTCCGGCTCCAGGTGCGGCTCGACGAGCGCTCCGCCGCCTTCGTGGCGCTCGGGATCGGCCTCGAGTCCGGCCGGCCGGCCGTGCTGTGCACGACGAGCGGCACCGCCGCGGCGGAGGTGCACGCCGCCGTCGTCGAGGCGCACCAGGCGCGCGTGCCGCTGATCGTCGTGACGGCCGACCGCCCCCCGGAGCTGCACGGCGTCGGCGCTCCCCAGACGATCGACCAGCGAGGGCTGTTCGCCGGCGCCCTCCGCTACGAGTGCGATCCCGGCGTGCCGACCATCGAGCTTGTCCGCACATGGCGCTCGCTCGGCGCCCGCTTGGCGGCCGAGGCGGTTGCCGGCCCCTCGGGGCCTGGGCCGGTCCACCTCAACCTGCCCCTGCGCGACCCGCTCGACGGCGAGCCGGGAGCCCTTCCCGCCGGCCGGCCCAACGGCCGGCCGTGGCACGAGGTGCACCCGGGGCGGCACGTGCTCGAACCGGCAGGGGCTGGCAGGCTCGCAGAGCTCGTGCGAGCGGCCCGCCGGCCCCTGCTCATCGCAGGAGCCCGCTCGGGGCGGCCGGGCCATCTGTCGCGGGCGGCGGCGTCGCTCGGGTGGCCGCTGCTCGCCGATCCCCGCTCGGGCGCCCGCTCGCTCGGGGGAAACGGTGACCCAGTCGTCGTCGCGGCGGCGGACGCGATCCTGCGCCATCGCCCGTCGGCCGAGCGGCTCTGCCCCGATCTCGTCGTCGTGCTCGGCGAGGCCTCCGCCTCCAAGGTCGTGGGCGGATGGCTCGACGGTGCGGCCGGAGCCGGTGCGACGACAGTCCTCGTCGACCCCTTTGGAGAGTGGCGGGACCCGGGGCGGAAGGCGGACCTCGTCCTGCGAGCGGGGCCGGACGAGGTCCTCGACGCGCTCTGCGCCTGCGCACCGAACGGGGCTCCGGCCGGCTGGCTCGATGCCTGGCGGAGGGCCGAGGCAGTGGCCCAGTCGGCCCTCGGGGCCGCCTTCGAGGAGCTTCGCGCCTCCGGGGAGCTGACCGAGCCGGCCATCGCACGCGGCGTCGCCCGCCACCCCGGCGTGGGGACGGTCGTGGTTGCCTCGTCGATGCCGATCCGGGACCTCGAGTGGTTCTCCGAGCCACGCGCCGGCTATCCCGCCGTTGTTGCCAACCGGGGGGCGAACGGGATCGACGGCGTCGTCTCCACCGCCTGCGGCGTGGCGGCGAGCGTCGCCGGAGCCGGCCGCGAGGCAGCCGTGGTCGGCCTCGTCGGGGATCTCGCCTTCCTGCACGACCTGAGCGCCCTCGTCGAGCTTGGCGCCCCGGCAGCCCGCCCGCTCGGGCTCGTGGTCGTCGACAACGGCGGAGGGGGGATCTTCTCCTACCTCCCCCAGGCGACCTCGGTGGACCGGGACCGCTTCGAGCTGCTGTTCGGCACCCCGCCCGCCTCGAGCGTGGCCGACCTCGCTGGCGGCGCCGGCTGGGAGGTCACGGAAGCCCGCGATGCGGAGGGCCTCGAGCGGGGCCTCGACCACCTCGCCGGGCAGCTGGCCGGCGACCGGGCCGCTGCGCTCGTCTGCCACACCGATCGGCAGCGCAGCGTGGAAGTGCACGAGGCGCTGCACGCCGCCGTCGCCGCAGCCCTCGACGGCGAGCTCAGGGCGCCGTAGGGCAGTGCGGCCCAACGACCCGAACCGCCGCCCGTCCTCGTGGGCGCACCGCGCCGTTGCGTCGGTGGCGGCGGCCGGCTCGGCGGCTGCGGTGAGCTCCTCGATCCGCCGGGCCGGGAGCGCGCAGGTCATCTCTCCGGGCTTCATCCCCGTGCGGGCACACGAGAGGGCGCACCCGGCGCTCGCTGTGGGCCGGCCCTCGTTTGCGAGCGCCACCACGTGGCACTGTGGCGTGCCGTCGATCGAACGGCCGGGGATGGCTTCGACGAGCACCGTCAGCTGGCGACCGTTCACGCCCGCCACGACGACGTCCGGAACGAGCGGGCCGGCGCGTCGCCGAGGAGGCCATCGGTGACGGCGCAGGGCGAGGTCGGCGCCGGCGGGATCTGCGGCAGCATCTCCGGTGTGACCCGCCCGCTGCCGAGAAGCGCCCGCACGTCCTCGCGCGAGGGGTCGAGCTCGGGGAGACCGTGGGTGAACCGTCCGAGGGAGCAGTTGCCGTGGTCCTCGCCGCGGGTCGAGAAGGGGCTCCGGGAGGTCGCCGCCTCGATCCAGAAGACCCACGACGTCGGCACCCGGCCACGGCGCCCGTCCGGAGCGGGTTCGCTCGTCGGTGCTCCGAACGCCGGCACGCCGGCCGGGCCGCGGCCGTGACGGCGAAGAAGATGGGCGGCACGGCGAGGCGGAGCGCCCTCGCGAGCCGCTCGGCGAGGAGGGCCCAGCCCGGCGGCACGAGCTCGCACGAAGCCCTGCGGGGGGGTCGTGCCCGAAGGTGGGCGAGGCGACGTCTGCCGGTCCGATCAGCCGGGCGCGCCGCCCTCGTCCTCGCCGGCGGCCTCGCCCTCGCCGCCTGCGGCTACTCCGGGCATGGGGCGGCCCAGGTGCGCTCCTGGGTCGCCCAGAGCTCGTTCGTCGCGAACGAGCGGCAGGTGCTCGCCGACGTCCGCAGCATCGAGCTCGCCGTCGCGCACGGCTCCGCCCTGCAGCTCCGCACCGTCTGCGGGGGCCTGTCGAGCGATGCCGGAACGCTCTACGAGACCCTCCCGACGCCGGACCACACCCTCACCGACGAGCTCGGCGGCTCGATGGAGACGCTCTTCCCCGCCGCCACCTCCTGCGCCGTCGCCTCGTCGACGAGGAGCGCCCGGGTCACCCGCGACCTCGCCACGATCGAGCGGGCGATGACAGAGCTCGCCCGGGCCCGTCAGCGGCTTGCCGCCGACGGCGTCCGCTCGCCGCAGGTGCCGCCGGTGACGCTGCCCAACTAGCGTTGCCCCGATGGCAGACCACGGGGAGCTCGTCGGACCGTTCCCCGACGGGGTCGACCCCGAGGAGTACGACCGCCTCCGCCGCCGAGTCCTCTGGCAGCTCCCGATGGGCCTGTACCTGCTCGGCTCCGCGGCCGGCGCGGAGAAGAACCTCATGACGCTGAACTGGGCGATGCAGGTCTCGACCCGCCCGAAGCACCTCGCCGTCGCCGTCGAGCGCTCGGCCCTGACCCACCGGCTCGTGAGCGAGGGTCGGTGCTTCTCCCTCGCCCTGCTCGCGCGCTCCGATCGGGCGCTCGTGCGGAGGTTCGTGAAGCCGGCCGAGCACGACCCTGCCGCCCGCACCCTGAACGGTGTCGCCTACGAGACGGCGCGAACGGGTGCCCCCATCCCGTCGGCGGCCGTCTCGTTCCTCGACTGCGAGGTCCGGCTCGAGCTCGATGCCGGCAGCCACAGCCTGTTCGTCGGCGAGGTGGTCGCCGCCGGCGGCGGGCAGGAGGCCGAGATCCTCCGGATGGAGGACACCCGGATGAGCTACGGCGGATGAGGCGGCCGGCGTCGTTCGAGGCGCGATTTGTCGACACGCCCGGAGGGTTCGAGGAGCTCCTCTCGGAGCTGTCAGGCGTCGACGCCTTCGCCATCGACACGGAGTTCCATCGCGAGCGGAGCTACTACCCGCACCTGGCGCTGGTGCAGATCGCGTGGGCGGGCGGGATCGCCGTCGTCGACCCGCTCGCCGTCGACGTGTCCGGGCTGGCGCGGCTGTTCGCGGGCGGAGCGCTCGCCGTGCTCCACGCGGCCGACCAGGATCTCGAGGTGCTCGAGCGGGCCTGCGGCACGCCACCGTCCCGGATCTTCGACACCCAGCTGTGCGCCGGGTTCCTCGGCTTCTCCTCGCCCTCGCTGCTTAGCCTCGTCGAGAGCCTGCTGAAGGTCCGCTTCGCAAAGGGCGACCAGCTCACCGACTGGACGCGGCGGCCGCTCACGCCCGACCAGCTCTCCTACGCCGCCGGCGACGTCGCCTACCTCCTCAAGCTCCGCGAGCTCATCGAAGGACGCCTGGCGGAGCTCGGGCGCACCGAGTGGGCGGCCGAGGAGTGCGACCTGCTCCTTCGAAAGGACAGGTCGGACATCGCGCCGGAGGAGGCCTGGTGGCGGCTGCCGCACTCCCGTCAGCTCCGGGGTGCCGCCCGCGGCGTCGCCCAGGAGGTGGCGGCCTGGCGGGAGCTGCGCGCGCGCCGGCTCGACCTCCCTGTTCGATTCGTCGTCTCCGACATGGCGTTGCTCTCGATCTCGCACCGGCCGCCCTCGAGCCGGGAAGAGCTCGCGCGGGTGCGTGGGGTGGACTCGCGGCACCTCGGCGGCTCCGTCGCCGAGGAGCTGCTCGATGCGATCCGCCGAGGCAGGTCGCTCGACGCCGGCGAGCTGCGGCTCCCTCCGAGCCCGCCGCTCGAGCGTCCGAACCGGCCCGTCATCGCCCTCGCGAGCGCCTACGTGGGCCAGCGTGCCGCCGAGCTCGCGATCGACCCTGCCATCCTCGCCACCCGAGCCGACCTCGTGGCCTTCTTCCAGAGCGCGCCGTCGGGCCGTCTCGCCTCGGGCTGGCGCTGCGACCTGCTCGGCAAGATGTTGCGCCGCCTCGTCGAGGGGGAAGCGGCACTGGCCTTCGACGGCAACGACGGCCTCGTGCTCGAGGAGCGCTCCTACCGACCCCTCGACGACGGCCTCGGGGGCTGAGGGCTGGCTCCCGGCGCCCGAGCGACGGTCGCTCAGCGCACGAGGATGACCGCCTCCTCGGGCCCGAGCCTCCCGGCGTACCCGGTCCCGTCCCTGCAGAGCGAGCCCTCGCCCGCCGACGACACCGCCACCCGCCACAGGCCCCCGGGCGTCGCCGTCGCGGCCTCCAGGTCGGAGAAGTTCACAAGGACGAGAGCCTCCGTCCCGGCCTGCGAGGCGCCAGGGTGCCCCCGCCGTGCCCGCCGGAAGGCGAGCACCTCGCCCTCGCCGACGTCGCACAACTCGAGGTCACCCTCTCGCAGGACCTCGAGCCGGCGCCGGAGCGCGAGCAGGCGCTGGTACAGCGAGAGCACCGAGGCCGGATCGCCGGACTCGGACTCGGCGTTGCGCTCGGCCGGCCGGGGCGGCCATGGCAGCCACGGCCTTGCCCGGTTGGGGAGGGCCCAGCCGTGGGGGGGCGCCGGCGTCCAGGGGATCGGCGCCCGGCAGCCGTCCCGCCCGCCAGGGTCGACTCGGTCGGGGTCGGGGACCTCGGCGTCCTCGAGGCCGAGCTCCTCGCCGGCGTAGAGGAACAGGGTGCCCCGCATCCCGCACGTGAGGACCGCCGCAGCCCGGGCGCGCCGCTCCGACCCGCCGTAGCGGGTGCGGTGCCGTGGGCGGTCGTGGCTCGAGAGCACCCAGGTCGGCCAGGCGCCCCGCGGCCCGAGCTCGCCCTCGATCTCGACGAGCCGCCGCCGGAACGAGCTCGCCGACCACCCCGAGAACATCGGGGCGAAGTTGAAGGCCAGGTGAAGCTCGTCGCCCTGGCCGTAGTACGGCGCGACCTTGCCGGTGTCGAGGAGGAAGACCTCGCCGACGAGCACCGGCTCTTGCGGCCACCGGTCGACACGGGCGCGGATCCTCCGCAGGATGGCGTGGGTCGAGGGGTCGTCGTTGAGGGCCGAGTAGGGGATGCCCGCCAGTTCCGCGGGGACGTCGGGGAGCCCCTCCGGCTTGCCGAGCCCGTGCACGACGTCGATGCGGAAGCCGTCGACTCCCCGGGCGAGCCAGAAGTCGAGCACCTCCTCCATGGCATCCACCACGGCGGGGTTCGCCCAGTTGAGGTCGGGCTGCTCCGGCAGAAAGAGGTGGAGGTACCACTGCCCGGTCGCCTCGTCGAAGGTCCAGGCCGGGCCCTCGCCGAACGCGCGCCGCCAATTGTTGGGCGGCCGCTCCGGATCGGCGGGGTCGGGGTCCCTCCAGACGTACCAGTCGCGATGCTCGCTTCTCCGGGAGCTGCGGGCGTCGAGGAACCAGGGGTGCTCGCTGCTGGTGTGGTTCGGCACCCAGTCGAGCAGCACGCGCAGCCCCCGCCGGTGGGCGTCGTCGACGAGGGCGTCGAAGGTGGCGAGGTCGCCGAACAGCGGCGAGACGTCGCAGTAGTCGGCGACGTCGTAGCCGAAGTCGGCCATCGGGGACGGGAAGATCGGCGAGAGCCAAATGGCGGTGGCCCCGAGCGCCTCCACGTGGTCGAGGCGGCGGCGGATCCCCTCGAGGTCACCAGCTGATTCCCACAGCCTCGGAGCGTGGCCGCCGGCAGCCCCAAGGCGGCGACGGCGGCCGTCAGGATCGGCGAGGCAGAAGCTCCAGGGGTAGATCTGGTAGACGACCGCGTCCTGCCACCACGGCACGCCGTGAGCGCTCAAGAGCGGTCGTGGTCGTCGCTCGGGGGCCGGAGGTCGATGCGGAGGGTCAAGATGCCGTCCTCGAGCGAGGCCGTCGCGTCGCCGAGCATTGCGAAATCCTGGAAGTCGAGCTGCATCTGGTGGAGGATCATCTGGCGCTCCGGCCCCTCGACGGGAGGCAGCCCGCGCCGCCGCACGGCGGCTGCGCGCTCGCGAAAGCGAGCCACCATCTCTGCGGGGTCGAACTGATCGGCCACGCCTCCCACCCTAACCGTGGCTCCTCCTCGTGCTCGTGGCTGCCGGCCGTTCCGGGGCCCTCGGCGCCTGGCCGGCGTCGCAGCGGGTCAGCTCCCGTCGTGACCGGAACCTGGCGGGGCAGGCCCGATGGCGAACAGCTCCGAGCTCCAGGGGAGGGAGACCGGTCGGCCCGCGCTCGAGGAGCCCGCGCTGAGGGGCATGAAGAGGGTGGCTCCGTGGCACGACGACGGGCAGCCCTCCTGGAAGGAGGTCGCGGCCCAGAGGTGCTTCCCGCCGGGCGTGGCAGCGACCCCGACGAGGTCGAAGGGGAGCAGGTGGCTGCCGCTGACCGGCGTAGCCCGCCGCGTCCTCACGCTGATCCTCACGAGGCCGGCCTCGGTGGCGGCGAACGCCTCGGAGCCGTCGCAGGCGAACGCGATGGACGAGGTCCCGGCGAACCGTGCCGGGAGGCGTACCGCCACCTCCCGGTTGCTGCGGAGGTTCACGACCGAGATGTCGGGTGGAGGCTCGCCGAGGTCGACCTGGAGGTTCCCGACGAGGACGACCGTCCCGAGCGGCGATGCGGCGGCCACACCCGGGATCGCCGACGGCTCGCCCGGGATCGTGCGCACGATGCGCCCGCTCGCGACGTCGATCACGCGCAGGCTGGGCTCGTGCCCGGTCCAAGACCCGTTGACGGAGACGTAGGCGAGACGGGAGTCGGGCGAGAAGGCCACGCCGACCGGAGCGTCGCCCACCTTGATCGGGCGGCGTGCGGCCCTGCTCGCCAGATCGACCAGCGTCACGGTGGAGCCGATCGGTTCGTTGCCGATCACGATCGCGCCAGAGTGCGCGACGATCGCCCATCTGCCGTCGGGTGAGATGGCGAGCCCGCCCGGAAGGGGCCCGAGCCGGCCGAGCCGGATCGGGTCGCCGAGCCGCCCCGAAGCGGCCCCGACGGGGAGGAGCAGGACCGATTTCTCGTAGGTTCCCGCCGCGACCCAAAGGGTGCGGTCGTTCGGGGCGACGGCGAGCGCGTAGGCGCCCCAGTCGTGGGGTAGCGGCACCCGCCACTCGACCCGCCCGGCTGGCAGCGCGACGGCGGCCAGCCAGGTCGTCGAGGTCGCATCGCCACTCTGGTAGGTGGCGTATGCCATGACCGGGCTGCCGGGAACCGTGCCTGAGCAGATCGCTCGCTCGGGCGCGGCGCCGCTCGGGCCGGCCGCGGTCGTGCTCGAGCGGGAGCCGGGGCTCGACGCCGCTCTCGGACCCGCGCCTCCTGTCCCGAGGGCCAGCGCGAGGGCGACGGCGAGCGTCACGGCGGCGATGCCGGCAACCGCGGGCAGGTGCCGTCCACGCGGCCCGAGCCGCCTGGTGCCAGGCGGTCGCACGTTGCCGGTCCCGGCTGCGTGCGCCGCATCGAGTTGCGGGGCGGAGCGGGAGAGCGCGACCGCCTTGGTGAAGATGGTCTCGACCTCCTCGGGCGTCGGCAGGGGCGAAGGTCGGCCGCCGCGAGAGCGGCGGACTAGCGCGATCAGTTCGTCCAGCTTCATAAGGGGTCTGCCTCCCGAGCGTCTGCGGTGCCGTCGTGGCTGCCGTCGCGCTCCTCGCCGAGCTGTCGAGCGAGGCGGCGGAGGGCGCGATGGACCCGAATGTTGAGTGCGTTCACCGTGCAGCCGAGGGCGGCCGCGACCTCCGCTCTCGGCAGCTCGTCCCAGGCCAAGAGGCGTAGCAGCTCCTGGTCCTGCTGGCGCAGGCGGCCGAGGGCCTCCTCGAGACGGGCCGCGAGCGGCCCCGTCCGGTCGGGAGCGGAGCCGGCCGCGGAGAGGGCCCCCTCCTCTGGCTCGCCCTCCAGCCGCTGGACCAGTTGGCGCCGGCGCCGGTCGGAGCGTCGATGGTCGGCGAGGACGCGGCGGGCGACGCCGAGGAGCCACGCCCGCCGCCGGCCCTCGTCGTCCGGCAGGTCGTCGCGGCGCCGCCATGCCACGGCGAACACCTCGGCGACGATGTCGCCGACGTCGGGTGCTCCCCGGCGCCGGTTCGCCACGTAGCGGTGCACCAGCTCGACGTGGGCGACGTAGAGGCGGCGGAAGTCGTCCGGTGGTGGCTGTGCCACGTCGCCCACAACGTTCGCCATGCTGCCAGTCGTACTCCGGTGGCCCACTACTTGCATGAGTGGCCGGCGGAGCGCCGGATGTTTCACCTGAGCCGCGGGCCGCGCTCTCCGGCAGCTGCCTCGGGACCGCCGGGTCGCCCCACAGGCACGATCTCCGCCGGCGTCCTCGCTCGAGCACCGCGGCTGAGCCCAGGCCGCGCCAATGCCCGACGCCGAGGGGCGCCAGCCGGCGCGCGTGCCCGTGCAGGGTCTCCACCCCCACCTGCCGATATGCTGCAGGTCGCGGGAGACAGATGGTCGGGGCCGCCCCCGGGGTGGCCGGCCGTTCGGCGCTCCCTGCGGGTTCGGGGGCATGATCCAGGCAGCTGGGAGCGGCTCGTGAAAAAGGGACGTCACCGTCGTTTCGAAGAGGCGCGGAGCTTGAAGCGCGCCTTCGAGGTGAATGAGGAACCCTGCCCCGAGTGCGGGGCCGCACCCGGCGCGCCTCACGCCTCGTGGTGCCTGCACGACTCGGAGGAGCTCGAGGACGAGGAAGAGGAGAACCCGACCTACTGAGCGCCGACCGTGATCGGGTGCTGCTCGGCGTGCCCGGCGGGACTTGCCCGTGCCGGCAGCTGACTGCTCTCGGAGGCCGCCCGGGGGGACTGGCTAGGTGGCCGGACCCGCTGCCGGAGCGCGACCGCTGCTCGGCCGCACTGCCGGGTGGGGGAGGCGGACCGGCCGGCGCCGGCGCCCGTCGAGGTAGGCGCAGATGAGCGCGTAGACCCTCTCTCCGGTCATCGCCGTGATCTCGGCTCGCAGCGCCTGGTAGACCGGGCGCCGGCCGCCGAAGGCCTCAGGGGCTTCCGTGCACCACCAGTGGAAGTCGTGCCCGCCCTTGCCCCAGTGTCGCCGGCCCCACTCCCCGAGCGTGCTCACGACATGGCCGTCTGGCGCCGTCTCGTCGGCCCTGCGCAGCGGCAGCTGCCAGCAGACGTCGGGCTTGAGCTCGAGGGGCTCGACCCCCCGCTCGAGGGCAGCCCGGTGGAGGGCGCAGCCGGCGCCGCCTTCGAAGCCCGGCCGGTTGAGGAAGATGCAGGCGCCGTCGACGAGGCGGGTCTTGAGCTCGCCTGCCTTGCTCGTGCGCACCACTCCCCGGACGGAGCGGCCCTTTTGGCGGAACTGCCACTGCGACGCTGTGAGCGTCGTGGCTGCTGCCGCGACCCGCGTCGCGTCCGCCTCACTCGTGAAGTGGGCTCCGTAGGAGCAACAGCCCTGGGAGAGCTCGGCGGCCGGGCCGGTGAGCACGCCCTGGCAGCCCCTCGCGAAGATGCACTCCCATGTGCTCTCGAGGAACGTCACGTCGACGAGCCAGGTCCGCTCCTCGTCGGGGTCCTCGAAGCTCACCCACTCGTGTGCCCCCTCGAGCCCGGCCTCGGCCACCGTCGCGCGGCCGCCGCCCGCTGCCGGGCCCTTCGTACGCCGGGGGGCCTTGCCCGACAGCGGCTTCTCCGAGCGCGGCGGGGTCGAGCTCATCCGCCCTTCACGAGGGCAAGCTGGCGGCTCGTCGGCTCGGCGCAGCAGAACCAGGACTCCGACAGGCGTGGCCGCGAGCCGGCCGGCAGCGGGTGGGAGAGCCGAGGCTCCGGCTCCGGGGGCTCCGGAGCAAGCGGGAGGCCGGCGGAGCGTGCGAGCTCCCAGAGCTCTTCGAACAGCCGGGTCGAGGCGGTCGCAGCCTGCGAGCACTCCCCGCCGGCGCCCTCGACGGTCGCCGCCATCTCCTGCTGGAGCTCCTCGAGGGCCACCTCGGCGTGACGCCAGGCGGCCGAGCCGAACGAGGTCTCCGTGCCCGCCCTTCTCGCCCGATCGAGGGCCGCTCGCAGCACGGGGTCAGGCTCGTCGAGCAGGAGCGAGCCTCTCGGCAACAGGAGGCGGATCGTGTACTGGACGGCGTCTGTGCTCCCGACGAGGTCTGCCCGCGCGCTCAGCTCGAGGAGCGCGGCGAGGGACTCCCGCGTCGTCCATGGAGTGAAGGGCAGCCACGACGGGCGAAGCTCGATGCCGGCGGCGCGTGTCACCCGGACCGCCTCGATCTCGTCGGCTGCCGTATGCCCCTTGCGCAATAGGGCGAGCACGGCGTCGTCGGTCGACTCGAAGGCCGAGACGACGACCTCGAGGCCGAGAGCGCGCAGCTCGCCGAGGAGATCGGCATGGCGGAGGAGGTGCTCGACCTTGATCGTCGCGTCGAAGCTGAGCTCGCTGAAGCGCTCGTGGAGGGCGCGGGCGACGGCCACGGCGTGGCGGGGCCGGTTGAGGAAGTCGGGATCGGCAAAGCTCACGTGGCCGGCGCCGAGCTCGACCGCCTGGGCGACGTCGGCGAGGACGCTCTCGATCTGCACGAGGCGGGAGCGGCCCCGGTAGACGCTCGCGACGGGGCAGTGGCGGCAGCTGTGGTTGCAGCCGCGGGTGGTCTCGACGCTCGCGGTGAGGAGCGGCTCGCAGCCGGGGGAGAGGTAGGTGGCGTAGCGCTCGAGCGGGGGGAGGAGGCGGCGGTCCGGCAGCGCCGCCGCGGGCAGGCGGGCGGGGCCGAGCTCGACCACCGGTTCCGGCGAGCTCGTGGCGGCCGGCTCGTGATCGAGCCAGTCGAGCACGGCTGGAGCCGCCTCGCCGGCCACGAGCAGGTCCTGAGGGCCGAGGAGTGGATGGCCCTCGAGCACGGGCGCGTAGAGGCCAGCAAAACCGAGGCGGGGCCGGCCGGGGCTCGCCGCGGGCCGGAGGCTCCGTGCGAGCTCGAGAGCGAGCTCGGTCGCCGTGTGCATCGGCACCGAGAAGACCACGGCGTCGGCACCCTCGCTCCAGCTTGGCCGGGGAGGCTCGGCGGTGAGGTCCACAACGGTGACGTCATGCCCCGCAGCCAGCAACGGGACGGCGAGCGCGGCAAGGCCGGCCGGCTGGTGCCCGAGCTCGTAGGTGGCGACGAGAAGGACCTTCACCTTGCCACCGTAGCCGCAGGGCCAGGCCCGACCCCGACCTCGACCTCGAGCAGCTCCTCGGCCCGGCGCAGGGCGTCCTCGACCTGCTCGGGCGTGTCGCTGGCGGCGAACACGAAGCCGAGGTACCGGTCCCCCTCGGGCAGGGCGCGGATCGTGCGGCCCACCGGGACCGTGAGCTCAACGCCCGTGACACCCGGCAGCGCTCGCACCTCGTCCAGGTGATGGACCCCTCGCAGCGTGCCGCTCGAGGGGATCGGGATCATGAGCACGCCGGCGGGGCCGGCGAGGCGCGCCGGCGGCCCGGGGAGCCCGAGCGCGCGGGCGAGGACGAGGTCCTCGAGCGTCGCCCCTCCCTCGAGGGCGAGCGCCTTCGAGCAGCGACCGCCGATGGTGCGGGCCGCGATCTCGATCACGGCCGGGCGGGGAGCGCTCGAGGCGACCCCGGAGATCCTCACCTCGGCATGGACTGGGCCGTCGCTCAGGCCCATGGCGCCGACCGCCTGCCGCACCGCCGCGTCCACGCCCTCGAGGGCGGCGTCAGGGAGCCGGGAGGGGGCGACGTAGATCGTCTCCTCGAAGAAGGGGCCGTCGAGCGGGTCGGGCTTGTCGAACACGGCCACGACGTCGAGCGAGCCGGCCGAACAGATGGCCTCGACGGCCACCTCCGGCCCGGCGACGAACTCCTCGACGAGCAGGGGCGACGACGGGGGCTCACCGGAGCTCTCGAGGATCGGGACGATGCGCGCGGCCGCTGCCGCGGCCTCGTCGGGCGAGTCCGCCCGGATCACGCCTCGGCTCCCCGAGAGCGAGCAGGGCTTCACGACGACGGGGCAGCCGAGCTGCTCGGCCGCTCGGGCCGCTCCGGCGGGCTCGCCTGGCTCGACCACGCTGAAACGAGGCTGGGGCACTCCGGCTGCCTCGAAGCATCGCCGCATCGCCGCCTTGTCCCGGGTGAGGCGGACCGCAGCCGGGGCGCTGTGCCGCAGCCCGAGCCGCTCGCTCGCGAGCGCCGCTGCGAGGAGGCCCTCGTCGTCGACCGCCACGACGGCGTCGATCGGGAGCCTCGCCGCCCGCTCGACCACGAGGTCGCCGGCTCGTGCGGGGTCGTCGAGGGGGAGGTGGAGGAAGCGGTCGCCCATCTGCCCCGCGAGCGCCTGTGGCCGCTCGGAGGCCGTCACGACCTCGACGCCGAGCCGGCGGGCCGCCGCGAGGTACTCCTCGGCACGGTAGGTGCCGGTCGGCAGGATGAGCACTGCGGTCGGCACGTGGACATGATGCCGTCGTTGCGGCGGGCGCCGATCGGTGCCGCCGATCCGCGGTCGGCGGAACGGCCCGATCGAGATGGGATTAGCCTCGCGCCCATGGCCGACGATGTCCTCAGAGTGACCGACGAGGCTCGGGACATGGTGCTCTCGATCCGGGACCACGAAGAGGACCCCTCTTCGCTCGCCCTCTGGCTCGAGATCAATGGCGCCGCCAACGGCACCTACAGCTACGACATGTGGTTCCAGCAGGCCTCTGACGCCGGCCCGGGCGACGCCGTGCGCGAGGAGGGCGGGCTCACCGTCGTCGTCGCGGCCGGATCGGTCGACCGGATCCGCGGGGCGACCCTCGACGTCGGCAACAGCGGCGGGGAACGGGGCCTCGTGATGCTCAACCCCAACGCACCTCCGGCGCCCAAGCCCGCCGTCGACCTGCCCGAGTCCGACCTCTCGGACCCCGTGGCCCGGCGGATCCTCGAGGTGCTCGAGCAGGAGGTGAACCCCCAGATCGCCATGCACGGCGGCTTCGCCGACCTCGTCGCCTACGAGGCAGGGACGGCCTACGTCCGCATGCTCGGGGGCTGCCAGGGGTGCGGCCTTGCCGCCGTGACGCTCAGCCAGGGCATCACGGTGGCCATCAAAGACGCCGTGCCTGAGGTGACCGACGTGGTCGACGTCACCGACCACGCCTCTGGCACCAACCCGTACTACGAGGCGTCGAAGAAGTAGCGCTCCCGCTGACCGGCCCGGGGCTCTCGGCTGCCGGGCGGCCCGAACTACCGTGGTGGCGATGCTGCGCTACCTGACGGCCGGCGAGTCGCACGGCAAGGCGCTCGTAGTGATCGTGGAAGGCCTCCCGGCCGGGCTCCCCGTGACCCGCGAGGCGGTCCAGGGCGAGCTCGCCCGCCGGCGGCTCGGGTACGGGCGCGGCCCCCGGATGCGCTTCGAGCAGGACGAGGTCACGCTGCTGGCCGGCGTCCGCCACGGGCGGACTCTCGGCTCCCCGGTCGCGATCGAGATCGCCAACACCGAGTGGCCGAAGTGGGAGAGGGAGATGTCGCCCGCCCCCGGCCTCCCGGCGAAGCCGCTCACCGCCCCGAGGCCCGGTCACGCCGACCTCGCCGGGATGGAGAAGTACGGCTTCGCGGACGCGAGGGACGTCCTCGAGCGGGCCTCGGCGCGCGAGACGGCGGCGCGGGTAGCCGCCGGCAGCCTCGCGAAGGGGCTGCTCGCCGAGATCGGGGTCACCATCGTGAGCCACGTCGTCGCCATCGGCGGGGCACGCCTCGCCTCGCCGCTGCGGCCCGAGCCCGAGGACCTCGGGCGGATCGACGCCTCTCCCGTCCGCTGCGCCGACCCCGCGGCCGAGGCGGAGATGGTGGCCGAGATCAAGGCCGCGGCCAAGGTCGGGGACTCTCTCGGCGGCGTCGTCGAGGTGCTTGCCCACGGCGTGCCGGTCGGGCTCGGCAGCCACGTCCACTGGGACCGCAAGCTCGACGGGCTCCTCGCCCAGGCCGTGATGTCGATCCAGGCCGTGAAGGCGGTGGAGATCGGCGAGGGCGCCGCGGTGGCGGCGCTGCGCGGCTCGCAGGCCCACGACGCCATCTTCTGGGATGCCGAGGGAGACCGGTACCTCCGCCACACCGATCGCGCCGGGGGGATCGAGGGAGGCATCTCGACGGGGGGCCTCATCTGGCTCCGGGCGGCGATGAAGCCGCTCGCCACGCTCAACCGGCCCGTGCTCGCCACCGTCGACACGGCGACCAAGGAGGCGACGCTCTCGTTCAAGGAGAGGACCGACGTGACGGCCGTCCCCGCGATGGGCGTCGTCGCCGAGACGATGACGGCGCTCGTGCTCGCCGCCGAGGCGATCCGGAAGTTCGGGGGCGACAGCCTCGCCGAGCTCGTGCGCAACCGGGACGCGTACCTGAAGGCCCTCCACGAGACACCCTCTGCCGCGGGCCGGATCGGGGCCTCCTCCTCCGGTGGGTGACCACGTCCTTCTCGTCGGGATGATGGGAGCCGGGAAGACGACGGTCGGGCGGTGCCTCGCCGGCCGGCTACGACGACCCTTCCACGACTCCGACGAGGAGATCCTTCGGCGCACCGGTTCGACGGTCCCCGAGATCTTCGCCAGCCGCGGCGAGGCGGCCTTCAGGGCCGAGGAGCGGGCCGTGCTGGCGGCGGCGCTCTCGTCCGGGGTCCCCTCCGTCGTCGCCGTCGCGGGCGGGGCCGTGCTCGACCCCGACTCCCGGCGGCGGATCGGGACCGCCGGAGCCGTGATCTGGCTCCGGGCCCGGCCCGCCACGCTCGCCGCCCGGCTCGGCTCCGGTGCGGGCCGGCCCCTTTTGGAGCACGACCCGGCTGGGGCGCTCGCCCGGCTCGACGCCAGGCGCCGACCGGTCTACCGCTTCCTCGCCGGGGCGGTAGTGGACGTCGACGGTGTCCCGGCCGACCTCGTGCTCGACCGAACCTGGCGCGCGGCGCGCGCCGCGCTGGCGGGGGCGCGCCCGTGCGGGTCGCAGTGACCGCCGGGCTCACGACCGTTCGCGTGCCGCTCGCCGAGCGGGCCTACGACGTCGTGGTCGGCCGCGGCGCCCTTGGCCGCCTGCCCTCGATGCTGCCGCCCGGGGCGCGCCGCGCCCTCGTCGTCACCCAGCCCGGGGTCGGGGTCGCCGTCGAGACCGGCCTCGAGCAGGTCGTCGTCGAGATCGGCGCCGGCGAGGCGGCGAAGACGATGCGCACCGTCGAGGCGCTCGGGCGGGCTATGGCGCAGGCCGGGATCACCCGCTCTGACGTCGTCGTGGCCGTCGGAGGCGGGCTCGTGACCGACGTTGCCGGCTTCGCCGCCGCCTGCTGGCACCGGGGCACCCCGGTGGTCCACGTGGCGACGACGCTCCTCGCACAGGTGGATGCGGCGATCGGGGGCAAGACGGGTGTCAACCTGCCCGAGGGCAAGAACCTGCTCGGCGCCTTCTGGCAGCCACTCGGCGTCATCTGCGACACCGCCACGCTCGACACGCTGCCGGCCCCTGAGTGGCGCTCGGGCTTCGGCGAGGTGGCGAAGTACGCCTTCATCGGAGCGGCCGGGCTCGCCTCGCTGCCCCTCGAGGAGCAGGTGGCCGCCTGCGTGGCGGTGAAGGCCCGGGTGGTGGCGGCCGACGAGCGGGACAGCGGCGCCCGGCTCGTGCTGAACTACGGCCACACCCTCGCCCACGCCCTCGAGGGGGTCGGCCTGGCGGCCGAGTCGGGCGACGTGGCCGCGTCCCGGCCGGCCACGCTCCGCCACGGCGAGGCGGTCGCGATCGGCCTCGTGTTCGCAGCCCGGCTCGCGGGCGCCCTCGGCCGCATCGGCCCCGAGCGGATCGCCGAGCACGAGGAGGTGGTCCGCTCCTACGGCCTGCCTGGATCGCTCCCGGCCGACGCGGACGGCGCGTTGATCATCGAGTTCATGCGCCGCGACAAAAAGGCCGCCGGCGACCTCACCTTCGTGCTCGACGGGCCGAACGGGGTCGAGCCGGTACGCGGCGTCCCGGTCGAGGTGGTCGAGAAGGTGCTGGCGGAGATGCCGCGCACGGCCGGGCACAGGGAGGGGGAGCCGTGACGGCGGCGGGCGGCCCGGCCGACAGCTCGACCCCGTCGCCCGGCAGGGCGCCGCTGCTCGTCGTCCTCCTGTCGGGTCCCAACTTGCAGCTGTTCGGGGTGCGCGAGCCCGAGGTCTACGGCACCGAGACGCTCGAGGAGCGGGTCGACCGGGCCCGGGCCGCAGCCCTCCGCCACGGCTGGAGCCTCGAGCACGAGCAGTCCGACTCGGAGGCGGAGCTCGTGCGTGCCGTGCACGCCGCCCGGGAGAGGGCCGCAGCCCTCGTCGTGAACGGGGGGGCGCTCAGCCACTACGGCTGGTCCCTCCACGACGCCCTTGCAGCCTTCCCGGGCGTCGCCGTCGAGCTCCACGTCTCGAACCCGGCGGCGAGGGAGGCCTGGCGGGCGGTCTCGGTGCTCGCGCCGGTCGTGGACGGGGTCGTGGCGGGCTTCGGCGGCCTCGGCTACGAGCTCGCCGTAGAGGCGGCGATCCGCCTCGCCGCCTCGCGCCGGCCGGGCTGACTCCGCGGCACAGGCGGCGCGAGCCGTCGCCGCCGCGACCCCAGCGTGAGGCGGGCTCGGGAGGTGAGCGTGGCGGCGTCACCGCCTATCCTTCGGTGGATGGCCCGCCATGACCGTTCGATGCTCCCGGCGATGGACGTCGCCTCTCGCTGCAAGCGGCTGCGTGAGCTGTTCGACGAGGCGGGCTGCGACGCCCTCCTCGTCACCTCGATCGACAACGTCCGGTACCTGACCGGTTTCACGGGCTCGACGGCGATGGTGCTCGTCACCGGGGCGGGAGCGCTCTTTCTCTCCGACGGGAGGTACGCCGAGCAGGCCCGGGAGCAGCTCGCCGAGGCGGGGGTCGACGCCGAGATCCAGATCGGGAGAGCCCAAGAGCAGCTCGAGCTCCTCGACCGCGCGACCCGGGGGATCCGCCGTCTCGGGCTCGAGGCGGCGAGCGTCACCTGGTCCCTCGAGCGCCGGCTCAGCGAGCGGCTCGGCCAGCTCGCCAGCACCGGGGGCGAGATCGTGCCGACCGAGGGGCTCGTCGAGCGGCTCCGGTTGGTGAAGGACGCCGGCGAGCTCGCCCGGATCGAGCTCGCCGCCGACCTCGCCGACGTCGCCCTCGCCCAGGTGCGCCAGCGCGTGGCCGAGTCGCCGACCGAGGCGGAGCTCGCTCTCGAGCTCGACGTCGAGATGCGCCGGCGCGGCGCGGACGACGTCTCGTTCGAGACGATCGTGGCGAGCGGCCCCAACGGGGCGAGGCCCCACGCCCGGCCGAGCTCCCGGCGGATCGAGGAGGGTGACGTGGTCGTGATCGACTTCGGCGCCCTCGTCGACGGCTACCACTCCGACATGACGAGGACGCTGTGCGCGGGCACGCCCGCCGACCCCCGGCTCGTCGACCTCCTCGACGCCGTGCTCGCCGCGCAGCGGGCCGGGGTCAGGGCGACCCGTGCCGGGGTGCCGGCCGCCGACGTGGACGCCGCCTGCCGGCGGTCGCTCGAGGAGGCCGGCTTCGGCTCGCTGTTCGCCCACGGCACCGGCCATGGCGTCGGCCTTCAGATCCACGAGGCACCGGCGCTCGCTCCCGGGTCCGCTGATATCCTCGTCGAGGGCGCCGTCGTGACGGTGGAGCCCGGCGCCTACCTGCCGGGTGCCGGCGGGGTCCGCATCGAGGACACCCTGGTCGTCACGGCCAACGGAGCCCGCGCCCTCACCAAGTCGACGAAGGACACGACGCCCTGATGCCCCTTTCCACCAACGACCTCCGCAACGGGATGACGCTCGACCTGCCCGACGGGCTGTTCTCGGTCGTCGAGTTCCAGCACGTGAAGCCCGGCAAGGGCGGGGCCTTCGTGCGCACCAAGCTGCGCAACTCCCGGACCAAGGCCGTCATCGAGCGCACCTTCCGCGCCGACGAGAAGGTCGAGCAGGCCGTCATCGAGAAGCGGGAGATGCAGTACCTGTACCGCGACGGCGACGACTACGTCTTCATGGACAACACCACCTACGACCAGCTCCAGGTCGCCGCGCCTGCCCTCGGGGAGGCCGCCTCGTACCTGAAGGAGGGCGACTCGGCGATCCTGCAGATGTACGGGGGCGAGATCGTCGACGTCGACCTGCCCGCCGCGGTCGAGCTGACCGTGACCGAGACCGAGCCGGGCATCCAGGGGGACCGCGTCTCGGGCGCCCGCAAGCCGGCGACGCTCGAGACGGGGAGGGTCGTGCAGGTGCCGCTGTTCGTGAACCCGGGTGATCGCATCAAGGTCGACACCCGGACCGGTGAGTACCTCACCCGCGCCTAGCGGAGCACGGCGCCGCTCCCGGGAGCGGGCGCTCGAGATCCTCTACGAAGCCGAGTGCAAGGGGCTCGCGTTCGACGAGCTCCTTGCCGATCTCCCGGTCGAGCCCGAGCCCTACGCCTCCCGGCTCGTCGAGGGCGTCGAGCGGGAGCTCGGGCGGATCGACGACCTGCTCGAGCGGTACTCGCCGGCGTGGCCCCTCGACCGGATGCCGGCCGTCGACCGCTGCCTCATGCGCATCGCCTGCTACGAGCTGCTCGGCCAGCCGGAGGTGCCGACGGCGGTCGTCATCGACGAGGCGGTCGAGCTGGCGAAGGAGTTCTCCACCGAGGGGTCGGGCCGGTACGTGAACGGCGTGCTCTCCGCGGTCGCGTCCGAGATCCGGGGTGCGCGTGGCTGAGCCCGGAGCCGGCGCCTACGAGGCGGCCGGCGTCGACTACGGGGTGCTCGACGCGGCCAAGCGGCGCTCGATCGAAGCCGTCCGCTCCTCGCTCGCCTGGCCCGAGCCGGAAGGTGCCCATGTCCTGGCGGAGACGGTGGGAGAGCCGGCCCAGGTCGTCGAGGTCGGCGGCCTCCGCCTCGCCACGGTGATCGAGTGCCTCGGGACGAAGTCGACCGTCGCCCTCGAGGCCGAGCCGCTCGGGATCGACGGGTGGCTCGCCATCGGCGTCGACATGGTCGCGGCCGTCGTGAACGACCTGTGCTGCACGGGCGCCCTGCCCCTCACGTTCAGCGCCTACGTCGCCACCGGCGACCCGGCCTGGTACTCCGGCTCCCGCCACGCCTCGCTGATCGAGGGCGTCCGCCGCGCCTGCCAGGAGTGCCGGGCCGCCTTCGTGGGAGGGGAGTCGCCGACGCTGAGCGGTGTCGTCGCTGCCCGGGCCGTCGACCTCGCCGGCGCCGCGGTCGGGCTCGTCGAGGGAGAGGTCTGGCTCGGGCGCCGGCTCGAGCCCGGCGACGACATCGTGCTCGTCGCCTCGAGCGGTCTTCATGCGAACGGGGCCTCCCTCGCCCGCCGCGTCGCCTCCTCCCTGCCGGCCGGGTGGGCGACCGAGCTCCCGAGCGGCCGGCGCCTCGGCGAGGCGCTCCTCGACGCGAGCGTCCTTTACCCGCCCCTCGTGGGGGCGCTCTCGCGCTCGCGCCTGCCCGTTCACTACGCGAGCCATGTCACCGGGCACGGCCTGCGCAAGCTGATGCGGGCCGAGCGCGAGCTCACCTACCGGATCCGCGAGCTCCCTCCGGTGCCGGAGGTGCTCGCCTGGCTCGCCTCGACGGCCGGTCTCGACGACGCGACCGCCTACGGAACCTTCAACATGGGGGCGGGCTTCGCGCTCTACGTGCCGGAGGGAGCCGGGGCGCCGGCCGCGGCGCTGGCGGAGTCCGCCGGCTACCACGCCCTCGTCGCCGGACAGGTGGAGGAAGGTCCCCGACAGGTGGTCCTCGAGCCCCTCGGCGTCGCCTACGGCACCGACTCGCTCGACCTGCGCTGAGCGACGCGAGCCCTCGCTCGGAGGGGCGCGCCCCGTAGCATGCACGCCGTGGCGCCGACCTCGCTGTCGATCGTGGCCTCGGCGGAGTCGCTCTCCGCCGAGTGGCTCACCGAGGTCCTCGTCGGGAGCGGGGCGGCCGAGCCCGGATCGAGGGTCCTCGATCTCGCGCTCGAGCGGATCGGCGAGGGCAAGATCGGCTGCAACCTGCGCTGCTCGCTCACCTTCGAGCCCGCCGGCGCCGGGCCGGCCACGGTCGTCGTGAAGCTCCCCTCCGACGACGCGGGCAGCCGGGCGACGGGTGTGTCGCTCGGGCTCTACGAGCGGGAGGTCCGCTTCTACCGGGACCTCGCCGGAAAGGTCGGCTGCCGCGTGCCCCACTGCCACGCCGCCCTGTTCGACGGTGCGACCGGCGACTACACCCTCGTGCTCGAGGACCTCGCAGGTGCGCGCACCGGTGACCAGCTCGCCGGCTGCACACCCGGCGAGGCCCGGGCGGCGGTCGACGCGCTCGCCCGCCTCCATGCCTCCTTTTGGGACCGTCCCGTGCCAGCGTGGCTGCCGCCCGGCATGGCGCAGAGCGCCGAGGGGGTGGGGCAGCTCTACGGGGCGCTCGTCCCGGGCTTCGTCGACCACTACCGGGACGCGCTCCCGCCCGAGGTGCTCGATCTCCTCGGTGCCTTCGCGGAGAGGTTCGCCGAGTGGGGCCGGCGGGCCGCGGCGGGCCCGCTCTCGGTCGTGCACGGCGACTTCCGGCTCGACAACCTCCTGTTCGAGGTGGACGGCGAGCCGGCGGTGGCGGCGGTCGACTGGCAGACGGTCGCCCATGGCTCGCCGGCGGCCGATCTCGCGTACTTCATCGGGGCGGGGCTCGTCCCCGAGACCCGCCGTGCCCTCGAGACAGAGCTCGTGGAGCGGTACCTCAACGAGATCGAGTCGCTTGGTGTCACGGTGCCCGATCGCGACGAGTTCGAGGACTGCTACGCCGCCAACACCCTGGCCGGGCTGATCATGGCCGTCCTCCCGGCGATGATGGTCGGCGAGAGCGAGCGCAGCCGGGCCTTGTTCGGGGTCATGGCCGAGCGGCACGCCCGCCACGCCATCGACAAGGGAGCGCTGTCGTGACGGCGCGGCTCACGCCGCTCGACGAGCGTCTCGCCCACCAGATCCCCGAGCCGTTCCCCGCCGTGGTGACCCACCACGAGCACTGGCGGGAGAGCTACTTCTTCGTCCTCCACCCGTGCTCGGGCCATGACGGGGACGTGGTCATCCTCACGATGGCCACCTATCCCGCGACCGCCCGGCTCGACTCCTACCAGATGGGGAGGATCGGCGGCTCCCACGTCTTCGCCCTGCACGAGCGGCCCTACGGGGACGACCCTCACGAGACGCTCGTCGGCCCGGTGCGAGTGGAGATCGAGGAGCCGTACCGGCGCCTCCGGCTCACCGTGGACCAGCGCCGGGCCGAGCCGAGCGGCCTCAGCGTCGCGCGGCCCGAGCTCGACCTCGTCGTCGAGGCTCGCACAGAGCCCTACGCCATGCGGCGGGGGACGATGAAGGCCGGTCACGAGATCGTCTGGGACCAGTGCCAGATGATCCAGTCGGGCCGCTTCTCCGGCTGGTACGGCACCCGGGACGACCGCCGCGAGGTCGACGGCTGGTGGGGCCAGCGCGATCACTCCTGGGGGATCCGCGACCACGTCCGGTGCCCCATGTGGCTCTGGATCGCCCTCCAGCTCCCCGACGCGATGATCGGCGCCTGGCACTGGGAGCTCGCGAACGGAGCCCGGATCTTCACCGACGGCTGCGTCGCCCCCGCCGGGGGCGGCGAGCCCGTGCCGGTGGTCGACCTCCACCACGACCTCTCCTGGACCGGGGAGGACGGCCGGCCGGTCGGCTACGGGGAGCACGGCGAGCTCGTGGCCGGGCTCGCCGGGCGGATGGAGCTCGTGCTCGCCGGCGGCGAGCGCCTCGGCCTCGAGGTCGAGGGGACCTGGGCGGCGCGGTACGGTCCCCGCGGCGGCGGCCAGCACCTTTGCACGGTGACCCTCGACGACGGGCGGGTCGGCAACGGCGTCGTCGAGATCACCGGCGCCCACCACCATCGCTACTTCCCTGTGGCGCGGGCGGCGGGCCTTCCCGAGTAGAGCCGGTGCGCCACTGCTTCGGTCGCGGGAGCTACAGTGAGGTCTCGGACGTGAAGCGGGTCCTGTGAGGCCCGCACGGACGAAAGGGAGCCCGAGTGGCCGAACGAGAGAGGAAGCTGGCGCGCCCGCAAGGGCGCGTGTTCGCGCCACGGGCTCAGGTGATGGACGCCGACGGCGTGTCACGGGCCCTCCGGCGCATCGCCCACGAGGTGATCGAGCGCAACCACGGGCTCGATCAGGTGGTGGTGGTCGGCCTCCAGACCGGGGGCGTCCCTCTTGCGACCCGCCTCGTGCGGGTGCTCGGCGAGATCGAGGGCACGACCGTGCCCCTCGGGACCCTCGACGTCGCCTTCTACCGTGACGACATCGGCCTTCGACCCGTGCTGCCGGAGGAGGTCACGGACATCCCCGTCGATCTCACCGGCGCCACCGTCGTCCTTGTGGACGACGTCGTGTTCACCGGCCGCACCGTGCGGGCGGCCCTCGACGCTCTCGCCGATCACGGGAGGGCGCGGGCCATCCAGCTCGCCGTCATGGTGGACCGGGGCCACCGGGAGCTGCCGATCCGGCCCGACTACGTCGGCAAGAACCTGCCGACCCGCCGGGACGAGCTGGTCGACGTCACCCTCGATGGAGTGACGATCGGCGAGCTCGTCGACGAGAGGGCGGCCCGGTGACGGCGCCCGCACGCCACCTGCTCTCGGTCTCCGACCTCGGCCGAGAGGGGATCGGGGAGATCATGGCCCTCGCCGACTCGTTCAAGGAGGTCTCGGGCCGCACCATCCCGAAGGTGCCGGCGCTCAGAGGCAAGACCGTGGCGACGCTGTTCTTCGAGGCCTCGACCCGCACGCGCCTCTCGTTCGAGGCGGCGGCGAGGCGACTCTCGGCCGACGTCATGTCCTTTGCGCCCTCGGCCTCCTCGCTCGAGAAGGGCGAGTCGCTGCGCGACACCGTCGAGACCATCGACGCCATGGGCGTTGACGCCATGGTCGTCCGGCACAGAAGCTCCGGGGTGCCCCAGCGCGTCACCGCCTGGACCTCGGCCTCGGTCGTGAACGCCGGCGACGGCCAGCACGAGCACCCGACGCAGGCCCTTCTCGACTGCTACACGATCCGCGAGGCGCTTTGCGACCGCCACGGCGGCGATCCCCCCTCCGACTTCGCCGGGCTGCGCATCGGGATCGTGGGCGACGTGGCCCACAGCCGGGTGGCCCGCTCGGGCGTCCTCGCCTTCAGCGCGCTCGGGGCCGAGGTCGTGCTCGTCGCCCCCCGGACCCTGCTGCCGCCCTCCCTCGACAGTTGGCCGGTGAAGGCGACGGCCGACTTCGACTCGGTGCTGCCCGCGCTCGACGTCGTCTACCTCCTCCGGATCCAGGCCGAGCGCGCCGGCCGGGTCCTGCTGCCCGGGCTCGACGAGTACCACGCCCGCTTCGGGCTCACGGCCGAACGCGCCCGCCACCTCCAGCGCGAGGCGCTCGTCATGCACCCGGGACCGATGATCCGGGGAGTGGAGATCGCGCCAGAGGTGGCCGACCTCCCCTCCTCGCTCGTCACCCGCCAGGTGCGAAACGGCGTCTTCGTCCGCTCCGCCGTCCTGTTCCACCTCCTCGGCTCGGGGCTCGGCACCGAGCGGATCCGGGACGGGGGCGGCGATGCCTGAGCCTCGCGTCCTCGTCCGGGGGGGCACGGTCGTCGACCAGACCGGGAGCCGCCGGGCCGACGTCCTCGTCGCCGGCTCGGCGGTGGTCGAGGTCGGGGAGGCGATCCCGGTGCCGGCCCGGGCGACGGTGCTCGACGCCGGGGGGTGCCTCGTCGCACCGGGCCTGGTCGACCTGCACACGCATCTGCGCGAGCCCGGCGGCGAGGTCGCCGAGACGGTCGAGACGGGAACGCGCGCCGGGGTGCTCGGCGGCTACTGCGCCCTCGTCGCCATGCCGAACACCGAGCCGCCGATCGACTGCCCGTCGGTGGCCCGGGACGTGCTCGAGCTCGGCCGCAAGGCGCTCTGCGAGGTGGCGGTCGCCGCCGCCATCACGCTCGGGCGCGAGGGCCGCCAGCTCGCCCCGATGGGGGAGCTCGCCGCCCTCGGCATCCACCTGTTCACCGACGACGGGGCAGGCGTGCAGGACCCGTCGGTGATGCGCCAGGCGCTCGAGTACGCAAGCGACCTCGGCGTGGTGCTGGCGCAGCACTGCCAGGACGACGCGCTCGCTTCCGGGGGCCAGATGCACGAGGGCGCCTGGTCGAGCCGCCTCGGGATCCCCGGCCAACCCGCCCTCGCTGAGGAGTCGATGCTCGCCCGCGACCTCGCCCTCGTCCGGCTCACCGGATCGCCCATGCACTTCCTCCACTTGTCGAGCGCAGGCTCGGTGGATCTCGTCCGCCGGGCGAAGGCCGAGGGCCTGCCGGTAACGGCGGAGGTCACCCCCCACCACCTTTCTCTCACCGACGCCGAGGTCGCGAGCTACGACCCCGTGTTCAAGGTCAACCCGCCGCTGCGGAGCGCCGCGGACCTCGAGGCGTTGCGCGCCGGCCTCGAGGACGGCACCCTCGACGCCGTCGCCACCGACCATGCGCCGCACACGCCCGAGCGCAAGGAGCTGCCCTTCGAGGAGGCCCCGTCCGGCATGCTCGGCCTGGAGACGGCCCTCCCCGTCACCTCGGCGGCCCTCCGGCGAGAGGGGTGTGACGTCCCCTACCAGCTCCTCTTCGCCGCCCTGTCATGGCAGCCGGCGAGGATCGCCCGCCTCGACCGCGCCTCGGGCGGCCGCCAGGGCGGGCCTGTCGCACCGGGTGCCCCGGCCAACCTCGTGGTCTACGACCCCGCCGCGACCTGGACGGTCGACCCCTCCCGCCTCGCCTCGCGCAGCCGCAACACGCCATTCGCGGGCCGGCAGCTCGCGGGCCGGGTGCGGCACACCCTCGTCGAGGGCGAGCCGGTCGTCGTCGACGGGGCCGCGCAGCGATGAGCCGGCGAGCCCCGACCGAGCGCCGCCCGGCGCTGCTCGTGCTCGCCGACGGCACCGTGTTCGAGGGCGAGGCGATGGGGGCCGAGGCCGTGGTCGCGAGCGGCGAGCTCGTCTTCAACACCTGCCTCTCCGGCTACCAGGAGGTGGTCACGGACCCCTCGTACGCGGGGCAGGTCATCGCCTTCACCTACCCGCACATCGGTAACTACGGCGTCTCTCCCGATGACGAGGAGTCCGGCCGCCCGTTCTGCCGGGGCGTCGTCGTGCGGGACGTGACCGAGCGGCCGAGCAACTGGCGGGCCGCCGAGAGCCTCGAGGCCTACCTCGCCCGCCGGGCGATCCCGGGTCTCACCGGCGTCGACACGCGCCGCCTCACCCGGCACATCCGGGCGGAGGGAGCGATGAGCTGCGCCTTCGGGACGGCGAGCGAGGCCGAGCTGCTCGCCGCGGCCCGGGCCGAGCCGGGTACCGAGGGGGTCGACCTCGTCGGGGAGGTGACGACGGCCGAGCCGTACCGGCCGGACCCCCGGCTCGTCGATCCCCGCGGCGAGACGACGGGGCTGTTCGTGGTCGCCTACGACTTCGGCGTCAAGTCGACGATCCTGCGCAACTTGACGCGGATCGCCACCGTCGAGGTGGTCCCGGCGGCGACGCCCGCCGCCGAGGTGCTCGGGCGGGAGCCGGACGGGGTCTTCCTCTCCAACGGGCCTGGCGACCCGGCCGCGCTCGACCACCTCACCGCCGAGATCGGCCAGCTCCTCGGGAAGGTGCCGATCTTCGGCATCTGCCTCGGCCACCAGCTGCTGGCGGCGGCACTGGGGGCGACAACCTACAAGCTCCGCTTCGGCCACCACGGCGGCAACCACCCGGTGCGCCGGGAGGCGACCGGGACGGTCGAGATCACGAGCCAGAACCACGGCTACGCGGTCGAGCGGGGCTCGCTTGGCTCCGCCGAGGTGACGCACGTGAACCTGAACGACGGCGTCGTCGAGGGGGTGCGGGTCGACGGGCTTCGCGCCTTCGGGGTGCAGTACCACCCGGAGGCGGGACCGGGCCCTCACGACGCCCGCTACCTGTTCGACGAGTTCCGCTCGGTCATGGAGGGGGCCGGCTGATGCCGCGGCGCGACGACCTCGAGTCGATCCTCGTCA
>DATGKK010000097.1:0-13226 GCA_035294725.1 Acidimicrobiales bacterium
GACCCGGCCCACCGGGGCATCCAGGGTAAGTCGAGCGGTGGCTTCGGAGCGATGATCACGCCGATGCTCCGCCCCGACCTGTTCGGAGCACTCGCCACCCATGCCGGCGACACCCTGTACGAGCTCTGCTACCTGTCCGACTTCGGCCCTGCGGCGCGGTACCTTCGCTCCTGGGACGGGTCGATCGAGGCATGGTGGGACGACTTCCGTCGGCGGGTGCCGTTCACGAACAAGGCGGACGCCACCTTGCTCGGGCTTTACGGCGTCGCCGCCTGCTTCTCGCCCGACGACGCCGGGCGCCCAGTGCTGCCGTTCGACCCGCGCACAGGCCGACCGCTCCCGGAAGTCTGGGACCGCTGGCTCCGGTGGGACCCTGTGCGGATGGTGCCGCAGCACGCCGAGGCGCTCCGCGGCTTGCGGGGCATATGGGTCGATGCGGGGCGCAGCGACGAGTACTTCCTCGACCTCGGGGCCGAGGCGTTCGTCGGCGAGCTCGCCGCGATCGGCGTCACGGACGTCCGTTTCGAGCTCTTCGACGCCACGCACGCCGCGATCGAGTACCGCTACCCGCTCTCGCTCGCCTTCCTCGCCGAGCGCCTCAGCAGCTGAGGCGACCGGCCGGCCGCGAGGGCCCGTGGGCTGTCATGGCCGGCGGGCCCGTCCGATGACGTGGGGTGCCACGGGCCGTGTGAGGCGCGACGGCTCGAAGGAGAAGCGGCGCTCGAGTTCCACTTCGAACCCCGCCGAGCGGATCGCCGCCACCGTGTCCCGGTTGGGATGGCAGCCACCGCCGACGAGTGACCAGAGGGGCTCGACCCGGTCCTGCCATCGGGCATCGCGCGGTTCCTCCGCCCGGACGTGCTCGTAGAAGCGGAGCTCACCCCCCGGTCGGAGCACGCGGTAGAGCTCTGCTAGCGCGATTGGTGGGCTTGGGACCGAGCAGAGCACGAGCGAGGCGACCGCGGCGTCGAAGCTTCCGTCGTCGGCAGGGATGTTGTCCGCCCAACCCTCGACGACGTTCACGGCAACCGGGGCACGGACAGCTGCCTGCGCCGCCCGCCGCCGCAGGTAGGGGTCGGGCTCGACCGCGAGCACAGTCCTGACCTCGCGCGGGTAGTAGGCGAAGTTGAGGCCGTTCCCGGCGCCGATCTCGACGACCTCGCCCGTGCGGTCCTCGAGCAGCTCCCGCCGGTGGTCCGCCGAGCCTGCCCGCTCCGCTGCTCCGGATAGGAGGTGGTATCCGCGGGCGAACAGCGGATGGGTCCGGGGGTGCCGAGAGGAACGCGACGCCTCGGGCATGGCGCCATGGTAGGAGCTACCGGGTACGGCGGCCCCATCTCGCACCCGGCCGACCGGTACCATGGCGCCCCGATGCACCTCGACGAGCCGCCGGTGCGGGCGCCGGGTGCGGGCACGCTCGCGAACGTCCCCTCGTCGCCGGGGGAGGTCGACGCGGCCGGCAGAGCCCGCCTCGGCTCCCGGAACGAGCCTGGTTCAGGCTCCTCGCAGAGATCCCGACTCGAGCGCTATGTGTGGCTCGGGACGGCCGTGGTGCTGGCCGTGTCGGTGGCGCTCCGCTTCTACACCCGCTCGCCTCTCTGGCTCGACGAGGCCCTGACCGTCGACATCGCCTCCCGGCCTCTTCGCGAGCTGCCCCACCTTCTCAGCCACGACGGGGCGCCGCCTCTCTACTACGTCATGTTGCACGTCTGGATGGGCGTGTTCGGGACCGGGAACCTCGCGACCCGATCGCTGGCGGGAGTCATCGGTGTGATCAACATGCCCGTGGCGTGGCTTGCCGGCTTCCGGGTTGGCTCGCGCTGGTGGAGCCTCGACGAGGCCGATCCGGGCGAGCAGGCTGCCCGCCGGGCTCGAGGCCGCGTGACCGGTTGGGCCACGCTGCTGCTGTTTGCCACGTCGCCGTTCGCGGTCTACTACGACACCGAAGCCCGGATGTACGGCCTCGCCCTCCTGCTCGGCACGCTTGGCATCATCGCCATCACGCAGGTGCTGCGGCGTCCCCGATGGCAGCCTGCGCTCGGCGTCGCGGCTGTCGCGTCGGCGGCGCTCTACACGCACTACTGGGCGCTGTACGTCTGCGCCGTCGTCGGCGTTGGAGCGCTCTGGTGCGCGTGGCGGGGACCGCATCGCAAGGCGGCGCTGTACGTCGTCGGGTCGCTTGTGGTCGCCGGGATCAGCTTCATCCCGTGGTTCCCGATCTTCTACTTCCAGCTGAAGCACACGGGCACGCCCTGGGCGCAGCCAGCGGGCTACGCCGTCCTCGTCCATGCCTTCACACAGTTCGCCGGCGGCAACTCAGCCCCGGGGAGGGCTCTCGCCCTCCTGTTCTTCTTCCTCGTCGTGCTGGCGATCTTTGGCGCCGCGTCGGGCAGGTACCAGGTGCAGCTCGACCTTCTCACGCGAAGCGGCGTTCGCGCCATCCTCGCCGTCGTTCTCGCGACGCTCGTCCTCGCCGTCGTGGGCGGTCAGCTCTCGGGGAGCACCTTCGTCGACCGCTACACCTCCTTCGTCACGGTGCCGGCCCTCATCGCCTTCGCCTACGGCGTCACGGCGATCGGGGACCGACGTGTGCAGGTCGGCGTCACCGGGCTCGCCGTCGTGCTCGGGCTGGCGGCCGCCGTGCCGAACGCAACACTGCTGCGCACCCAGGCTGGCCAGGTCGCCCATGCGATCGAGGCATCGATCCGCCCGGGCGATGTCGTTGCCTACTGCCCTGACCAGCTCGGACCTTCCGTCAGCCGAGAGCTCGGCGATCGCCCCCTTGAGTACACGTTCCCGCGAGGCACTCCGCCTGAGATCGTCGACTGGGTGAACTACAAGCAGGTGATCGACGCGGCCAGCCCGCTCGCATTCGCGCACTTCGTCGAGCGCGAAGCGGCCGGGCACACGATCTGGTACGTCTCGGCGTCGACCTACCCCGAGTTCGGGAGTGACTGCGCTCGCATCGCGGCAGACCTCGCGCAGTACGGCCGCCGCCGCCAGATCGTGGCGGACACCCCCTCCGACACGCCGTTCGAGGTCTACGAGGGGATGTTCCTCACGCGCTTCACGCCGCCGGCGTGAGCGTCGGGCGACGCGAACGGTGACCACCGCGGCGGCTGACACCGGAACCGAGGCCACAGCATCTCGGTTCCTCACCTCCTCGGCCTGGAGGGTGGCAGCTCTGGCTCTTGCAGCCGCGGTGTTCGCTGGGGTCGTCGTGATGACGGCGTTCGCGGCCGCACAGATCGCTGCTGACTCCGACGGCGCCTCGCTCGTGCTCGAGGGGCACAGCATCATCCACGGCCACCTCCTGCTGCAGGGCTGGGCACTCTCGCTCGACTCGTTCTGGACCTCCGAGGTGCCGTTCTACGCCGCCGGCGACGCGCTGGCCGGCGTCTCTCCGGCGCTGCTCACCTTCATTCCCGCCGTGCTGTACGCGCTCGTGGTGTTGCTCGGCACACTCGCTGCCGGGGTCGCCCTTCGGGGCCGGGCAGCCGCGATCGGGATGGCCGCCGCGTTCGCCCTCCTCGCCTTCCCCACATGGGCGTCTACCCTGTTCGTCCTGCGAGGCGGTCACCACATGGGAGCAGTGATCTGGTCCCTCGCGGCGTTTCTGGCCCTCTGCCTGCGGCGTGTACGGCTCGGTGTCGCGCTCGCGGTGGTCTGCCTTCTCCTCGGCATGCTGGGTGACCTGCTGACGGTCGCCTACGGCACCCTTCCGCTCGTGTGCGCAGGAGCCACCCGTGCGCTGAGAGAGCGGCGGGCCACCTCGGGGATCCTTCTCGCCGGAGCCGGCGTCGGCTCTGGCCTCCTTTACCTCGCTGTCCACGAGTTGGTGCGGCACCTTGGAGGGTTCACCAGCTCGGCGGGCAACGGCATCGCCCACACGCCCCACCAGCTCCTTGCGAACCTACGACACCTCTACAGCCTCGGGGGCGAGCTGATCGGCTTGAAGAGCACGGTGTTCGGTACGAACGGCACCCCCGGTTGGCTCGAGGCCTTCCGAGTCATCGGAGGCCTCGTCGTCGTCGCCTGCTGCGTGGCCGCTGCCGCCCGGGTGCTCTGGGGAATCGCCTCGGGAACGCGGCGAGCAAGCCGTGCAGCCGATTGGCGTGGTGATCTCGACAGCCGGGCCCTTGTGATGGACGACCTCCTCGTCTTCGCCTCGCTCGGCTCGGCCGGCAGCTACCTGTTGCTCGCGGCGTTCGATACCGCTGCGTTCACCCGGTATCTGGCTCCCGCCGCCATCTTCATGTCGGTGCTCACGGGGCGGATGCTGTGCCGCCTCTACCGCTCGTTGCAGGTGACCGGCCTGCGACGGCTGCTGCTCGCGGCGGGGAGTGTCGTCTCACTCATGCTGCTGGCGGGATTCGCCGACCGGACTTCACGCGGTCCGGCGCAGCAACCGGGTGTGGACCTCGCCGCCTGGCTGGAAGCGCACGGGCTCCGCCACGGTGTCGGCGACTACTGGGCCGCGAGCATCACGACGGTCGTCAGCCACGGCCGTGTGCAGGTCCGCCCGGTGGTCCCCAACCCGGCCGGACGGCTTGTGCGATACGACCGGGAGTCGGACGCGAGCTGGTATCGCGACCAGGGGTTCGAGTTCCTCGTGTTCCAGGAGGGGGCAGCTTCCACCGGCATCGACGCGCGGTTGGCCGTCCGCACCTGGGGACGGCCCGCCCACTCGTACGTGGTTGGTTCCTACCACGTCCTCGTCTGGAGCCACCCCATCGTCGTGTCGGCCGTTGGAGGCTTCGCGTCCTGAGCTCGGTCGATATGCGTCGGGACGTCAGCAGGGCGTCGGCGCAGGGTGACCCCGCGGCTTGCGAGTCCGAGACGGTGGCGATGCTGAGGCGTCCGCCCGCGGACGCGTCGCCACGCCTCAGCGGAACAACCGGTCCTGCGTTGGGGGAAGGCTGCTCGGGTCGCGCTCGCGACGTGGAGTCCGCCTACGTCCTCCAGGTCGCGGCCGATCTCCCAACCATCGCGCAATTCGGGACGTGTCCTCCGGGCCGAGGCCGAGTCCACGGGCAAGTGGTACCGGTGTCCACTCGGCAACCCTCGAGGTGGAAGGCGGTCGGCATCTGAGCCACGGCGTCGGAGCTGAACTGGCGAGCGGAACTCAGCCGGCTAGGGACTTGATGCGAGGCCGCTCCTGAGTAGAATACTGAGTATGCTACGGAGCATGCAGGCATTCCGATGAGCGTGCGCCATGCACTCTTGGCTCTACTCAGCGAGGGTCCGAAGTACGGGCTGCAGCTCCGCCAGGAGTTCGAGGAGGGCACCGGCGAGGTCTGGCCTCTCAACGTCGGTCAGGTGTACACGACGCTCCAGCGTCTCGAACGAGATGGGCTGGTCGTGTCCGACAACTCCGTCGAGGAGGGTCCGCAAAAGGGGTTCAGGATCACCGAGGCCGGGAGGTTGGAGCTCGATCGGTGGCTGAGGACTCCACCCGACTTGAGCCTCCCGCCCCGAGACGAGCTCGTCATAAAGGTCCTCGTTGGCCTCAAGCTCCCTGCGGTCGACGTGCGCGAGGTCATCCAGGCTCATCGCCGCTACGTCGTCGAGGTCATGCAGCAGTGGACGCGCCTCAAGGAGGACGAGGCTCGCTTCGACCTGAACTTCGCCCTTGCCGTCGACGCCGAGCTGTTTCGCCTCGACGCCGTGGCGCGGTGGCTCGACGCCGCCGATGGCCGACTCCAGCGCCAGCTGGCTGAGGCGCCCGCGGCGGACGTGGCTGGCGGCCGTGTGGCCGGGCCGGCTCAGGGGGAAGCCGAGCCGCTCCCAGCCGAGTCAGGTCAGCCACCGCTCCCGCTTCCGAAGGCACGGCGCAGAATAGGAGTGCTCCGGTGAGTGTCCTCGTGCTGGAGAAGGTCAGCAAGAGCTACGGGGAGGGCGCCACCCAGGTCAGCGCGCTCCGGGAGGTCGACCTCACCGTCGACGCCGGGCATCTTGTTGCGATCATGGGGCCGAGTGGCTCGGGAAAGAGCACCCTTCTCACCATCGCCGGCAGCTTGGAGGAGCCGAGCTCCGGCGAGGTGCTGGTGCTGGGGCGACCCCTCTCGAAGATGTCGCGCGCCGAAAAAGCGCAGCTCCGGCGGCGCACGATCGGTTTCGTCTTCCAGGACTTCAACCTGCTGCCCGGGCTCACCGCCGCCGAGAACGTGTCGTTGCCGCTCGAGCTCGACGGCATCCCGGCCAGGCGCGCCAGGGAGGCGGCTGCGGCTGCGCTCGACGAGCTCGGCCTCGGCCCGCGCGGTGCACACTTTCCCGATCAGCTCTCGGGCGGCGAGCGCCAGCGGGTGGCGATCGCTCGCGCCGTGGTCGGGAGCCGGCAGCTGCTCCTCGCGGATGAGCCGTCGGGTGCTCTCGACTCGGTCAACGGCGAAGCGGTCATGCGGCTCATCCGCAAGGCGTGTCATCGAGGCGTGGCCGCAGTCGTCGTGACCCACGATGCTCAGCTCGCCTCCTGGGCCGACCGGGTGGTCTTCATCCGCGACGGCCAGGTGGTCGACCACACTGCGTCGCCGCCCGACCCCGACCAGCTCCTCGCCCAGAGCGAGCATCGATGACCTCGACGGCAGCAGCCGGCGGAGCGCTTACTCCTCTCGGGCCCGAGCTCCCGTCGGAGCAGGACCGTCCGGCCGAGGGTGGCGCGAGCGCAAGGAGAGCCGTGCGACGCTGGGCGACGAGGCTGTTCCTCCGTGAGTGGCGCCAGCAGCTGCTCGTCCTCGCGCTGCTCACGCTCGCCGTGGCGGCGGCCGTCGTCGGCTCTACGGTCACTGCTGACACCGCCGCACCCGCGGACATCGGGTTCGGCACCGCCGAGTATGCGGCCTCGCTTGCCGGCTCGCCTGCGGCGGTAAATGCCCAGCTCGCAGCGCTGCGCCACCGCGTCGGCAGGGTCGAGGTCATCGAGAACCAAGCAATCGCGGTGCCGGGAACCGTGGCGACCATCGACCTTCGCAGCCAGGACCCTCGTGGCCCCTATGGCGGGCCCATGCTCACCCTGCTCTCGGGCCACTACCCGACCCGCCCGGATCAGGTTGCCGTGACACCCGGTGTCGCCTCGGACTTCCACCTCTCGCTCGGCAGCACGTGGCGCGCTGCAGGCCGAACCTGGCACGTCGTCGGCATGGTGGAAGACCCCGAAAGCCTGCTCGACGAGTTCGCCCTCGTCGAGCAGGGACAGGTTCCGGCGCCGACACAGGTCACGGCACTGTTCGACACGACCCCGGCAATCGCCCGCCTCCTCGGTCCCGGAGTCACCCACAGGAGCTCGCCGCCGCCGGGCACGTTCAGCTCGAGCACGCTCGTGATGCTGATGGAGGTTGTCGGCATGCTGCTCGTCGCGCTCGTGGCCGTCGGTGGTTTCACCGTCGTGGCACAGCGCCGGCTCCGCTCGATCGGAATGCTGGCCGCGATCGGGGCGAGCGACCGCAACCTCCGCCGTGTGGTCCGCGCCAACGGTGCAGTCGTCGGGATCGCCGCCACAGTGGCCGGTCTCGTGCTCGGTTTCCTCGCCTGGATCCTGTACCGCCCGAGCCTCGAGTCGAGCGCGCACCACGTGATCGGGCTCTTCCAGCTCCCCTGGCCGGCGATCATCATCGCGGCCGTGCTCGCGCCGGTGGCTGCCACCTTCGCCGCAAGCCGTCCCGCGAGGCGGATGGCACGGGTGCCCGTGCTCACCGCGCTCTCGGGCCGCCCCATCACCCCTCCGCCACCCCAGCGGCACGCGATCCCAGGCGTGATCTGCCTTGCGGTCGGTGCCATCCTCATGACGTACGCGGGGACCTCCCGCCAGAACGGGCAGGTCGAGGTGATCCTCGGCTTCGTCGCGCTGATCGCGGCCATCGTGCTCCTGTCGCCGTTCGCGCTGCGAGGGCTCGGCTACCTGGCCCGGCACCTGCCGGTGCCGGGCCGTCTCGCGCTGCGCGATCTTGCTCGGTACTGCGAGCGAGGTGGGTCGGCGCTCGCCGCGATGAGCCTCGCCTCGCTGATCGCGGCGGCGATCTGCGTGGTGGCCTTTGCCCGCTATTCGAACCCCCTCGACTACGTGGGGCCCAACCTGGCCAGCAACCAGCTGATCGTCTACCTCAACTATCAGGGGCCGAACCCGACGCCGGCATCTTCTGTCCCCTCAGCTGCCCGTAGCGCGGTAGAGCGGATGGCGGCCGGACTTGGAGCGACGACCGTCGTCGAGCTCGAGAGCACGAGCGCGAACCTGTCTCATGCTGCTCCGGGCCGGAACTACACGGGTCCGCTCTACGTGGCGACGCCCCAGCTGCTGCGAGCGTTCGGGATCCGCCAGTCTGAGGTCAGCCCGACTGCCGACATCCTCACGATGCGGCCCGGCCTCGCCGGCATGTCCGGCATGCAGCTCACCTGGCAGAGCGAGCCGGGACAAGGAGGGGCGGTGGAAGTCACTCCCGGGAAGGGCACAGCGCCACCCGGGCCGAGATCGCATGCCAGCTATCCCTGCCCGCGCTCGACCTGCCTCGCGAACCCGAAGATCGAGCAGGTGAGCGCCCTACCCTCGGGGACCTCGGCACCGAACACGGTCATCACCGAGCACGCCGTCCGGGCGCTCCATCTCGCCTCGTCGCTCTCGACGAGCGGCTGGCTCCTACAGGCACCACAGCCGTTCACCACCGCACAGGTGGCCCAGGCTGCGCAGCTCGCGGCCGCTGCCCACCTGTCGATCGAGAGCAAAGGCGGCGACCCGACCTCGTCCGAGATCCTCGGCTGGGCGACCGCCGTCGGGATCGGCCTCGCCCTCGCGATTCTCGCCATGACGATCGGGCTGATCCGCAGCGAAACGGCGAGCACGCTCCGGACCCTCACAGCTACCGGCGCGGCGGGCCGGACGCGGCGGGCCGTCACGGCGGTCACGGGCGGGACTCTCGCCCTCCTGAGCGCACTCATCGGGACTGCGGTGGCCTACATCGCCGCCCTCTCGTTCTTCTCGAGCAACGTGAACGGCGACAGCATCTCCGAGCTGGCGTCGGTGCCGTGGACCAACCTGTCCATCCTCGTCGTGGGCTTCCCGCTCCTCGCCGCCGTTGGAGGCTTCCTGCTCGCCGGCCGGGAGCCGCCAGCCATCGCGCACCAGCCACTCGAGTAGCGGCGCCCCCGCCGACCAGCAAGGCCCGCGAGGGTGTCAACTGCTACGAGCAGGGCGCCTGGTCACCGGACGTCGGCAGCAGGCCCCCTGAGCCGAGCGCGGAAGGCGCCGTCATTCCTCGACAAGAGTGCGCCAGGCGAGTGCTTCCTCCTCCAGCATCACGTTGCCCCTGGGACGGGATAGAGGCCTCGGCCAGGGGCTGGTCCGCTACCGGCTTCGGGGATCAACAATCAGGGCTCGGCCTGGCTCTGCCACTCTCCACCGTGGGCAGCGGGCTCTCCCGCCCCCGGGGGCGAGGCTCGCAGCCCGAGCGGGTTGATCGGGCTCCTCCAGGCGGCAGACTGACTTCCCGCAGGTAGGACGGCGCCCGAGCGGCGGAACTCCGCCAGCGTGTCAACCGATCGGCTCCCGGATCGGCTCTAGTAGGGCGATGAGCGAGGAGGACTTCGAGACCTTCTTCGCCCGGATGCTGCCCCGCGCCGTGCGCGTGGGGCGCCGGGTCACAGGCGATCCGTGGCTCGCCGAAGACGTTGCCGTCGAGGCACTCGCGAAGGCGCACGCCCGCTGGGCACGCGTGGGGCCGCTCCCGTGGCGGGATGCCTGGCTGCTCAAGGTCGCCTCACGTGAGGCGCTGAGACATCTCCGCGGTAAGCCGGGACTCGCTGCGCCCCCCGATCGTGGCAACGAGTCCGACGAGGTCGTGCTCAGAGCCGCCCTTGCCGCTGCTCTCGCGAGGCTGCCCCGTCGCCAACGCGAGGCGATCTCCCTGCGGTACCTCTGCGACCTGTCCGAGGCCGATGTGGCAGCCGCTCTCGGGGTGTCGGCGGGGACGGTGAAAACCCATCTCCATCGGGGCCTTGCCGCGCTTCGGCGCAGCCTCGGTGGCGAACTCGAGGGAGAGCTTGCCCATGAGACGTGACCGAGGGCGCCGCACCGCTCCCGTGCCCTACGAGCCGACCAGCCCCTCCGAGCTGCTCGACCGTACCCGCCGGCGCAGCGCGGAGATGCGCCGCGCCCGCCGGGTCCGCGCGACCGGCTCGCTCGCGATCGTGCTCGCCGCCGCCCTCGTGGTGGCGCTGCTCCCCGGCGGGAGGCGGTTGCCCTCGCCAACCGAGCGGTCGGGTGGCCCGCTCGGCTACGAGCATCTCGCTGGGGCGAAGGAGCTCACCGGCGACGTCAGTCGAGCTGGTTCGGCACCAAGTCCCGTGGAGGCGGCCGTGCAGCAGGCGGAAGTGAGCTTCTCGCTGCGACTGCTCGACCGACTCACCGCTGGCGGCGGAGCCCACAACGTCCTCATAGCACCGTTCAGCCTGGCCACGGCGCTTGCCATGCTCGAGCTTGGGTCGGCCGGCACCACCGAGCACGCGATCGCCCGGACGCTCGGCACGGCGGACCTTTCGCCGGCCGAGCAAGCCGTCGGGTGGAGCACGTTGGATCGTCGCGTCGTGGGCAGCGCCGCCGGTTCGTCGGCGCGAGCGTCTCGGATGCCAAAGCTCGATCTCGCAGACGCCCTGTGGATCCAGAGCGGTTTCCCGGTCGAGCCCTCCTTCGTGGATGCCCTGGCCGCGTACTTTGACAGCGGCCTGTGGACGGTCGACTTCGCTCACGATCCCCGCGGTGCCGCCGTCGCGCTGAACCGGTGGGCGAGCCGGCATACCGACGGCCAGATCCGCCGGATCTTCGGGCCGGGCGGTATCGACGAGCTGACTCGGGTCGTGCTCGCGAACGGCGTCTACCTCCGGGCGCTCTGGTCGAACAGGTTCTCCCCTCACGAGAGCCTGGCGCCGTTCCACCTCCCGTCCGGAAAGGTCATCTCGGCTCCATTCATGAGCCGGAACCCGTCCGGCGGGGTGGTCGACGCGCGGGCCAGCATCGGCTCCCGCTACCGCGCCGTTGACCTGCCATATGCCGGCGGCCGGTTGAGCGCTCTCGTCATCGAGCCGACCGGGGGCGAGACCCTTGATCGTCTCGTGGCGGGGTTGAGCCCAGCGTCGCTCGCTCGGATCGTGGCCGGGCTGCACGAGATGCGGCTGAGCTCGCTCACGCTGCCCTCGTTCGATCTCCAGTCGCGCCTCCGCCTCGACACTCCACTCTCGGCGATGGGGATGAGGGTTGCCTTCGAGGCCGCCGACTTCAGCGGGATCACGAGACGCATAGCGCTCCATGTGCAGGCCGTCCAGCAGGATGCCGATCTCCGGGTGTCGCCGGACGGGACGGTGGGTGCGGCCGTGACCGGAGTCAGCGTCGGCCTGAGCTCTCTACCGATGCTGCCGTCCCTCACCTTCGACCATCCCTTCCTCTTCGTCGTTCGAGACGCCACCACTGGTGCTGTCCTGTTCGAGGCGGCGGTGGAGGACCCGTTGGCACGCTGACATGGCCCTTACGAGCTGTGGGTCGGCGCGGGCTTCGCGTCCCGGCTTGCTCAGGTGATGGTCGAGTTGGTGGTCTCCCGGCCGAAGTCGAGCAGCGCGGCGGCGACCTCGTCGGGGTGCTGGGCATGTACGTCGTGGTCGGCGGGGGAGAACCACTTCACCTCTCCGTGCGCCAGAGCCCCGAGGGCCTGCTCGATGCCGGCCCGTTTCGCAGCCGTCAGCACGGCCGGAGCCGCCGGCGACTCAGCGAGGAGGAAGAGGACCGGCACGATGATCTCCGGGTAGATCGTCTGCGGGCTCGACTCCCACATCGTCCGGACGATCTTGAGGTGCCGGTCGAAGGTGAGCCACGGGGCGATCGTGCCATCCTCGCGTACCTCGAAGTTGGCAAGGGTCCCGGCGATGCCGGCGGGGGGCCAGTCGGGGTGCATCTCAACGAGGCGGCGCTCCAGCTCCTCGAGGCGCATGCCGTCGATCCTCGGCGGCGCGAGAGCTTGCTCGGCCTCCTCCCAGGACGAGAACCTCGAGCGGAGGTCGAACATGCCGCCGTCGATCCCCACGATCCCGGAGAGCTTGTCCGGGTGGCGGTGCGCGAGCTCCACCACGAGGTTCCCGCCGAAGGACTGGCCGACGACCACGGGTCGGCCGAAGGCGGTTGGCCCTGGGTCCTTCGCCAGGTTGTCGAGCACGGCGACGAGGTCCGCGCACATGGTCTCGTAGTCGTAGCCGTCGTCCGGTTTGGCGGAGCGACCGTGACCGCGTAGGTCGACCGTCGCCGCGCTGTGCCCGGCCGCTACGAGCGCGGCGGCCACCCCGTCGTACAGCCGGGCGTTGGAGGCGAGGCCGTGAACGAGGAGATAGCCCGGGCGCTCCGGCTCGGCGGACCGGCGCCCGGCGGGGCCCGCCGGCCAAAGGTCGACGGCGAGCTCTACCCCGCCGACGCCGGCCACCCGCCGGGTCATATACCGCTCGAGGCTCATCGAGGCACCCCTTTCATGCTGCCGGCAAACGCGCCGCCGCACCCAACCGGTCGACGATCTTCGCGAGCTCCACCGAGTCACGGACCGGCCGCTCGAGCTGTTCGCTGCCGCGCACGGCGGCCGCGAAGTGCTCGACCATCAACCGGTACGGGTCCGCACCTCCGGCTTCGAGCGTCTCGACGCTCCCCTCACGGTGGCGCAGTGAGATGAGCGTGTCGGCCGTGCCGGGCGTGTAGGCCCGGTCGATCGAAAGGGCCCCGTCGGTCCCGACGATCTCGAGCTGCTGGCGCTCGGGCGCCTCGAAGGAGCACTCGAAGGAGCCGGCCCGGCCCCCGCCGAACTCGAGCCATCCTGCGAAGCTCGCGTCCACGCCTTGTTCGGTCCAGCGCGCAGCTCCCGACGCTCTTCTCACGGCCCCGGCGTCCTGGGCGCCGCCACCGAGTGCCACCAGCAACGGCGTCAGGCAGTAGATGCCCACGTCGAGCAGGGACCCGCCCCCCATCTCGGGGCGCCAGCGGTGGTCGTCGGGCCGGTCGAGCACGCCCGTGAAGGCCGCCCTCGCGAACAGCGGCTCACCGACGGCGCCGCTCGCGACGAGCCCCCGCCAGCGGCGGTCGCGGGGATGGAACTGAGTCATGTACGCCTCCATCAGCACGACTCCGGCCGCGTCGCACGCTGCGGCCATGGCTGCGGCGTCGGCGGCGGAGGCCGCGAGCGGCTTCTCGCAAAGGACGTGCTTTCCCGCCG
>DATGKK010000098.1:0-25899 GCA_035294725.1 Acidimicrobiales bacterium
CGTCGAGCTCATCCGTCGCTGAACGCGCCGCGACCGCCCGCTCTCACGCACCGAGCGCGCTGGCGACCTCGCGGACGACACGGTTGCGCCACCCCTCCAGGAGGTCGGCACGCGCCTCCGGGGTCTTGCCGAGCCTCACGAGCACGAGATCGAGCGCAGGGGTGATCGTGATCGTCTGTCCTTCGTAGCCTGCCGCCCGGAAGCTGCCCCACTCGTCGCCGACCACCCACCAATGGGCCCCGTACAGGTGCCCGTCCTCCTCGTCGACCGAGCGGGGCCGCCGACCGTGGTCGACCCAGCCCTCAGGGAGAATGCGGCGGCCCTCCCAGGTGCCGTCCCGCAGGTAGAGCTCACCAAAGCGAGCGAAGTCTCTCGCGGTCGCGTGCACGAATGACGAGCCGACCCAGGTACCGGCGGTGTCGAAGGTGTGCCTTACAGAGCGGGCGCCGATCGGGCCGAAGATGCGCTCGTCGAGCCAGCTGCCGAGAGCCTCAGCCTCCCCGACGGTGCGCCTCAGGATCCCGGCGAGGATGTTCGTCGTGCCGCTCGAGTAGGCAAAGTGCTCCCCCGCGCGCCATCGCGCCGGGCGCGAGGCGGCGAACGCCGCCATGTCGTGCTGGCCCTGCCCGAACAGCATCTCGATCACATCGGAGGCGCCGGCGTCGACATAATCCTCGCTCCAGTCGAGCCCGTCGCGCATCTCGAGCATGTCCTCGATCGTGATGGCGTGGCGCGGGTCATGGGGATCGGACCACTCGGGAACCGGGGCCGGTCCGTGCAGCTCGAGGCGCCCCTCGCCCACGAGGATCCCGACGGCTGCGTGCAGCATCGACTTCGCCATCGACCAGGAAAGGAGCGGGGTGTCCGGCCCGACCGGCTCGGGCGGCCGGTCGAAATGCTCGAGGAGACCTCCGTACCGCTCCGCTACGACACGACCCCCGTGTGCGACGACCACGGCCAGCGTCTGCGCGAGCGGTCCGGAGTCGTCGAAAGCTTCGTCGAGGAGGCCCTCGAGATCGGCCCCTGCGGGTGGGTCGCCTCGCGGCCACTCCCTGGTCGGCCAGGGCACCTCGTCGGAGTGTGGCGGCAGCGCCACGAGCGGCCGTGCAACAATCCGAGCGAGGCGAGCGCGAGAGCTGAGCGGGTCACCGGCCGTCTCCGGTCGGTCTGCGGCGTCCGGCATCGCTGGCTGGTCTACACCTACCGGCCGTGTCGCTGACGCGTCTGCGGGTCTGCCTCTCGACGCGCGGGGAGCCGGCAGGGTGGCACCGGCTCGGGGAATGGGAGCTCCCGGTGCCGTGTTGTGCTGCGATAGAACCTGGCCGACAGCCGGAGAGCTGGAGAAGGGACAACCCATGCCGATCACCCGGCTGAACCATGCTGTCCTCTACGTGAGGGACGTCAGCCGCAGCGTGGCGTTCTACACCGACGTGCTCGGGTTCCGACGAGTCGACATGGGAGGCTTCGCCGGCGCTGCCTTCCTGCAGGCCCCGGGGTCCACCAACGACCACGACATCGGCCTGTTCGAGATCGGCCCGGCGGCGGGCCCGACCACGGCCGGCAGGAACCAGGTCGGGCTGTACCACCTTGCCTGGGAGGTCGACACCCTCGAGGAGCTCGAGCACCTCGCCCGGCGGTTGCAGGACGCGGGCGCGCTCGTGGGGGCCTCGGATCACTCGACCACGAAGTCACTGTACGCGAAGGACCCCGATGGGATCGAGTTCGAGGTGGCGTGGGTCGTGCCGGCCGACCAGCTCGACGACGCCACGCTTGCCGGGAGGAGCTCGATCAAGCCCCTCGACCTTGCGGCGGCCAAGGAGCGCTACGGCGCGACGACGCGAGGGGGCGTCGGCATCTCACATCACGCCTGAGGAGGCCCGAGTCGACCGGGCTCACGCCCAGCCGTCGGCCTCGACGTCGTAGAGGCCGCCGTAGGGCCGGCGCGGCTCGCCTCCCACGGTCTCTTCGGTGCCAAGCTCGGCCTGCCCGTCGTAGGGTGTCGACCGGCCGTAGCCGTACTCGACCGCTTCCATGGGCCCCGTCGGGACCTCCTCGGGCCGGACCGGCTCCGGGATGACCCCGCCGTAGAGCGTCTCGTCCTGGCCGGTCGAGGCAAGGTCGTGCTCCACCGCAAGCGTGAGGTCTGCAGTCAGGGCTTCCGGTGCGTCGCGGTCGTACTCGCCGTCGCTCGCTCGGTCGAGGTCGGTCTCGTCCCCGATGATGCGGGAGAAGGGGCTCGGCTCGGGCTGGAAGGCTCCCGCTCCGTCCAAGTTCTCATCGGAACTGAGGGGAGGCGCACCAAACGAGGCCGGCGCCGCTGCAGGGGCGGCGAAAGCTGCAGCGCCTCCACTCTCCTCGTCCTCGTCCTCCTCGTCCTCGGGTGCCGGGCCCTGCGCCGAGGCGGCGTCCACGATCGCGGCGACCGGTTTGCCGAGCGGGCTCCGGACCATCTCCTCGATCGTGGCCTGCACCGTCGCCTGGAGGCGGGCAAGCTCTGAGAGAGCGAGTTGGCGCTGGTCGTAGAGGTAGGTGATCTGGGAGACGGCCCGCTGGCGGTCGCGCTCCACCCGTTCGAGGTAGGCCTGGCGGCGCCGATCCATCTCGTCTCGGAGCGCCAGCGCCCGCTGCGTCGCCTCGTCGACGAGCTCCGCTGCCTCGCGGCTCGCCACCTGCCGGAGCTCCTCGACCTCCTCCGCCGCCCGCTGCCGCTCGGCCTCGATCTCTCGTTGCACCTGCTCACGAAGTTCGGTTACCTCGCGCTCCGCCTCTTGGCGGAGGTTGTAGGCGCCCTCCCACGCCTCTTGGAGGATTCGCTGGACCCGCTCCCCCAAGGTGTCGAGGGCGGGAGGCTGCGTGGCGCGTTGCTCGCTCTCGTAGACCGCCACCCGGCGGTGAAGCTCGCGGAGCTGGCCGACAGCTGCCGCGAGCTTCCGCTCGGCCTCCGAGGCGCGATGCACTGCCTCGTCGAGGCGGCGCTGCTGGTCCGCCACGTAGCGGTCGACCTGCTCGGGGTCGTAACCCCTGCGGTACACGCTGAAGATCGGCGTCGCTACCTCGTTGCTCTCCTGGTTGACGGCCTCGCTCTCGTCCATCTGCTGTCGCCTCCTCGAGCGTCGCGACTCTCGCGGGATGGTAGTGAGCAAGCCGGCGCGACTGGTGGATGCTTCGCAGCAGCCGCGCTGCGGCCAGCCAGCTCATCGCCGGGGTTTTAGGCTCGGGAGGTGAGCGAGAACGCGAGCCCCAGCGCCGTCGGCGCCTCCATGCACGGAGGCCTGCTCGCTCTCCGGACTCTCGAGCAGGCCGGGAGCGGTATCGACACGATGTTCACGCTCTCGGGCGGTCATATCTTCCCTCTCCTCGACGCCGCCCATCAGCTCGGTTGGCGAATCGTCGACGTGCGCCACGAGCAGACCGCGGTGTTCGCGGCCGAGGGGATGGCAAAGACGTCCCGCCGGCCAGGGCTTGCTGCGCTCACGGCGGGCCCGGGGGTCACGAACGGCATCAGCGCGCTCACCGGCGCCTACCTCAACGGCACCCCGCTTCTCGTCCTCGGCGGCCGCGCTCCGGTTCACCGCTGGGGATCGGGGTCGCTCCAGGAGCTCGACCACATCCCGATCGTGAGCTCCGTCACGAAATACTCCGTCACAGCGACTGACACCTCCGCCATCCCCGCAGTCGTCCTGCGCGCGTTGCACGAGGCCACGACCGCGCATCGTGGTCCCGCCTTCGTCGACTTCCCGCTCGACGTTGTCGGTGGACAGGCCGAGCTCGCGCCGCTCCCGCCGCGGCCACCGATCCAGCACGAGGAGCTCGATCTCGAGGCGATCGGCCGCGTCGGCGCGCTGCTCGACCGGGCGTTGCGCCCCGCCGTCGTGGCGGGCGGGGACGTCTACTGGGCCCGCGCCGAGCAGGCTCTCGTCGATCTCGCCGAGACGCACCGGCTCCCGGTGTTCATGAACGGTCTCGGCCGGGGCACCGTGCCGGCCGACCATCCCCTCGCGTTCTCCCGGGCCCGCCCGCTGCTGAAGCAGGCTGACGTTGTCGTCGTCGTCGGCACGCCGCTCGACTTCCGCCTCTCATTCGGCCGCTTCGGTGAGGCCCTCGTGGTGCACGTCGTCGACTCCGAGAGCCGTCGAGCCACCCACGCCGCGACCGAGGCGACTCTCGTGGGCAACGTCCGCACGATCCTTGAGGGCCTGGCCGGATCGGGCGGCACCGCGAGCACGAACGCCGACCGCCAGCACTGGCTCGACCGGCTCGGCGAGGAAGAGGCTGCCCGCCGAGCGACCGAGCAACGAGAGCTCGAGTCGGGTGCGCACCCGATCCATCCCGCCCGCGTCTACGGGGAGCTCCGCAAGCGGCTCGATCGCGACGCCGTCGTGGTCGGCGACGGGGGCGACTTCGTCTCGTACGCCGGGAAGTTGATCGACTCCTACGAGCCCGGCACCTTTCTCGAGCCGGGTCCGTACGGCTGCCTCGGCACCGGGATGGGGTATGCAGCCGCAGCTCGCCTCGCCCACCCGGGACGTCAGGTGGTCGCGTGCCTCGGCGACGGGGCCTTCGGCTTCTCGGCGATGGACGTCGACACCCTCGTTCGCCACCGGCTGCCGGTCGTCATGGTGCTCGGCAACAACGGCATCTGGGGCCTCGAGAAGCACCCGATGCGCTTCTTCTACGGGTACGACGTCGCGGCGGACCTGCGCCAGGAGACCCGCTACGACGAGGTCGTCGCGGCACTTGGCGGCGCGGGAGAGACGGTACGCCTACCGGCGGAGATCGGGCCGGCCCTCGATCGTGGTTTCCGCTCGGGCGTGCCATATCTCGTGAACGTCCTCACCGACCCCAGCGTCGCGTACCCACGAAGCTCCAACCTCGCCTGAGCCCGCAGGTCACCACGAGCGGCGGGGTCTGAGTCAAGACGGCCCCGGTACGATACGGCGGCCCAGACCGCCGAGAGGAGGGACGAGCACCTCGCTCGAGCCCGCCCGGCGAGCGCAGGAGGTGGAGATGCCCGTGACCGAGACCGCTCTCGTCGAACCCGACGTGCTCGAGCGGGTGCTCGGGTCGGCCCTCCGCCGGGGCGGGGACTTCGCCGAGGTCTTCGTCGAGGACCGCTCGGTGACCGGGATCACGCTCGACGACCGCAAGGTGGAGGAGCTCTCCTCCGGGCATGACCGCGGAGCCGGCATCCGGGTCGTCGTCGGAGAGACGACCGGCTTCGCCCACACCGCCGACCTCAGCGAAGCGGGCCTCACGGCGGCTGCCGAGGCAGCGTCCGCGGTGGCGCGCGACGGCGGCGGCGGAGTTCGGGAGGTGTCGCTGCGCTCGGTCCACGTGCGCCCGCCCAACGAGGTCCGGACACCTCCCACCGATGTCGCCAAGCGCGAGAAGGTGGAGCTCCTCCGGCGCGCCGACGAGGTCGCCCGCTCGAAGAGCAACTCGATCGTCCAGGTCACGGTCGGCTACGGCGACTCGAGACGGCGGATCCAGGTCGCCAACTCCGATGGCCTGCTCACCGGCGACGACCGGGTGCGGACTCGCTGTTCGGTCGTATGCGTGGCGTCCGGCGACACCGGGATGCAGACCGGTTACGAGACGGTCGCCCTCACCGTCGGCTGGGAGCTGTTCGACCTCCGCCCGGTAGAGGAGGTGGCGGAGGAAGCCGCGCGACGGGCGGTCACGAAGCTGCGGGCCCGGCCGGCACCCTCGGGCGTGACCCCGATCGTCCTCCAACGCGGCAGCGGCGGCATCCTGTTCCACGAGGCCTGCGGTCACGGTCTCGAGGCCGATCACATCGTGAAGGACTCCTCCGTCTACACGGGCCGGATCGGAGAGCTCGTCGCGAGCCCGAGCGTCACGCTCGTGGACGACGGCACCGTCGGACCGAACTGGGGCAGCCTCGCGATCGACGACGAGGGCAGGCCGGCGCAGCGAAACGTGCTCATCGAGAAGGGCGTCCTCGTCGACTACATGTGGGACTCCATGAGCGCGCGGCGCGCCGGGCGGGCCTCGTCGGGAAACGGGAGGCGGGAGAGCTACCAGCACCTCCCGATGGTGCGGATGACCAATACCTTCCTACTTCCGGGCGAGGATGATCCCGAGGAGATCGTCGCCCAGACGCCGTACGGCGTCTACGTCGCCCATCTCGGAGGAGGGCAGGTCAACACGGCGACGGGCGATTTCGTGTTCGGCATGACCGAGGCGTACCTGATCGAGAACGGCGAGATCACCGAGCCGATCCGGGACGCGAACCTGATCGGCAACGGGCCGGACGTGCTCGCGAAGATCGACGCCATCGGGAACGACTTCGACATGTGCCCGGGCACCTGCGGCAAGGACGGGCAGTCGGTGCCGGTCGGCTGCGGGCAGCCCACGCTGCGTATCACCGGGGTCACGATCGGAGGGACCGCCGGTGCCTGACCGCTCCCTCCTCGAGCTGGCCCGGGCGGTTGCTGCCGATGCCGACGAGGCTGCGGGCGAGGAGGTCGAAGCCTACGTGGCGAACAGCCGGGAGACGTCCGTGAGGGCCTTCGCCGGCGACGTCGAACAGCTTGCGTCGGCCGAGTCGGCGGGGATCGGCGTGAGGGTCGTGCGCAGCGGGCGCGTCGGCTTTGCGTGGGTGGCCTCGCTCGGCGAGTCCTCGGCGCGCGAGGCTCTGGCGGCAGCGCGCGACAACGTCACCTACGCATCGGTGGACGAGCACGCTGGGCTCGCCCGTCCAGATGGCCTCCCGGCGGCCGAGCTCGACCTCTGGCGCGACCAGCTCGCCGCGACGCCGGCGGACGAGAAGGTGGCCCTCGTGCTCGAGCTGGAACGAGCCGTCCGCGCAGCCGACCGACGGATCCGCCAGGTCGTGCACGCCGACTACTCTGACGGCCTCACCGAGAGCGCCGTCGCGACCTCCACCGGGATCTTCGCGTCGAGCCGGCGGACGATCTGCCACCTGTTCGTGTACGCGATCGCCGGCGAGGGTGACGAGACCCAGACCGGTTTCGGGTACTCCGCGGGACGCTCGCTACCTGAGCTCGACCTCGACCGGTGCGCCCGGGACGCCGTCGACCGGGCGACCCGAATGCTCGGGGCGACAAAGCCCCGCTCTGCCCAGCTCCCCGTCGTGCTCGACCGCAGGGTGTCGGCAACGCTGCTCGGCATCCTCGCGGGAACGCTCTCTGGAGAGGAGGTGGCAAAGGGGCGCTCCCTGTTCGCAAACCGGGTGGGCGAGCAGGTCGCACACGGGGGCCTCACGCTCGTCGATGACCCCACCGCGCCGGAGGCGCTGGGTGCCACCCCCTTCGACGCCGAGGGTCTCGCCACCCGCCGGAACGTGCTCATCGAACGTGGCAGGCTCACGGGCTACCTGTACGACACTCACTCTGCCCGTGCGGCGGGCACCCAGTCGACAGGGGCGGCGGTACGTGGGGGCTACTGGACCACGCCTGGGGTCGGAGCCCGAGCCATCTCGCTCCAGCCGGGCGAGCTCTCGCAGGAGCAGATCCTCTCCGACGTCGGCGATGGGCTGTTCGTCCAGTCGATCTCCGGCGTCCACTCGGGCGTCAACCGAGTGAGCGGAGACTTCTCTGTCGGGGCAGAAGGTCTCATGATCCGAGATGGCGCCCTCGCCGAGCCGGTGCGCGAGATGACCATCGCCTCCACCCTGCAACGGATGCTGCAGCACGTGCGGCATGTCGGCGCGGATCTCGAGTGGTTGCCAGGTCAAGCTGCGGGTATGACCCTCGCCATCGACGACGTCTCGCTCGGCGGGGCATAGCCGAGAACGGCAGGTCGGTGACTGCGACCGGGCCGAGCGCCGCCGCGCTCGCACGCCATCCCCACCTGGCCGAGCCGCGACCTCCAGAGCGTCCCTGGCGGGTCGACTGCCATGTCCACACCATGTGGTCGGGCGACTCCACCACGACACCGGAGGAGCTGGCGACGGCAACCGTGGAGGCCGGGATCGACGTTCTATGCATCACGGACCACTCGACGATCGCAGGTGCGCTACGGCTGGCCGAGGAACTGCCCTGTCGGGTGGTCATTGGTCAGGAGCAGAGGACCCCGGAGGGGGAGATCATCGGCCTGTTCCTCTCCGAGCGGATCCCTCCGGGCTGCCGGTCTGCCTCAGAGGCGGCCAGGATCGTGAGAGAACAGGGCGGCCTCGTCTACGTGCCGCACCCCTTCGACCCGCTCCGCCACCGGGTGGGGGAAGAGACGCTCCGCCGTCTCGTCGACGAGGAGCTCGTCGACATCGTCGAGGCTCGCAACGGCAAGACGTCGCTCGAAGCGCTCAACGAGGAGGCGGCGGCCTTCTGCAGGGCCACCGGGGTCGCGGCAGGCGGAGGGAGCGACGCTCACGTGCCAGAGGCGATCGGCGCGGCCTATATCGAGATGCCGAGCTTCGACGACGCGTCGGAGTTCCTCGTCGCGCTCCGCAACAGCTCGAGGGTGGTCGGCCACCACTTCGACTCGGCTCGGCCCTGGCGGGCTCGGATCGTGCCGTCGATCGGCAGCACTGGCGCCCGACAGGTCCCGGGCCCTGGTGCGAGTTAGTCCCGCAGGAAAGAGAGCAGGCTCAGGAGGCGGCAGCCGCCGTGGAGCTTGAGGACTCCGACTTCTTCTCGGTCGAGGACGAGCTCGACACCGAGGTGTCGCCGCCAGAAGTGGACTCCTTCTTCTCGACCTTGTCACCGCCACTCTTCGCGACCTTCGAGCTCGAACGGCTGTCGGTCTTGTAGAACCCGCTGCCCTTGAACACGATCCCTACGCTCCCGAACACCTTGCGCAACTCGCCGCCGCAGTTCGGGCAGACGGTCAGAGGATCGTCCTTGAACGACTGGACGATCTCGAGGTGCTCGCCGCACTGCTTGCAGGCGTACTCGTATGTCGGCATCGTGGCTCTCCGGCGGATGGGAGTGGTTAGCACTCTCGTGGTTCGAGTGCTAAGTATACCCACGAGCCTCAGGAGGCGCATCGAATGACGGATCTCACGCAGGGTGCCGGCCAGCACGCTCAAGTCGCCGGTGGTCACCGGCATGCCGACGAGCGTCTCGTCCCCCTCGAGGAGGTCCAGGAGCTGGTGATCCGCCGGTCGCGCCGGTTAGGGCTCGTCGAGCTCCCTCTCGGCGAGGCGGCCGGCGCCGTTCTCGCCGAGGACATCGTGGTCGAGGAGCCGATCCCCCCGTTTGCGAACACGGCGATGGACGGCTACGCGGTCCGTTCGGCCGACACGATCGGCGCACCCGTGGTGCTGAGGGTGGTGGGAATGCTCCCGGCTGGCTCGCCGCCGCCCGAGGCCCCGCTCGGCGCGGGCGAGGCGATCCAGATCATGACGGGGGCTCCGATGCCTCCCGGGGCGGACGCGATCGCCATCGTCGAGCGGACCGAGCTGCTCGGGGAGGGCAGCATCCGAGTGCTCGACCAAGTTCCCGTCGCCGCCAACGTGCGTCCTGCAGGATCCGACTACGCGGCCGGCTCCGTCGCCATCCGGTCCGGTGTAGTGCTCCAGCCCGCGCACCTCGGCATCCTCTCGAGCGTCGGCCGATCGAGCGTGCGGGTCTGGCGCCGGCCGGTGGTCGGGGTGATGTCGACCGGCGACGAGCTCGTCGAGCCCGGTCTCCCGCTGGCGCCGGGTCAAATACGGGACTCGAACCGGGTGACGTTGTGCGCGCTCGTGCGCGCTTCCGGATTTCCGGCGCTCGATCTCGGGACGGTGCGGGACACCGAGGCTGCCGTGGAGGAGGCGCTCACCCGGGCTCTCGGTGCCTGCGACGTCGTCCTCTCCTCCGGTGGAGTCTCGAAGGGGGAGTTCGACTTCGTGAAGGTCGTCCTCGACCGGTTGGCCACGGTCGCCGGCGAGGACGGTGAAAGCTTCGAGCTCGCGGTCGCGATCCGTCCGGCCAAGCCGCTCGCCATGGCATGGCTACCGCGTCCCGGTGGAGCTGAGGGCGACCACCGTGCTCCGCCGGTGGCCTTCTTCGGGCTGCCCGGCAACCCGGTCTCGGCGGTCGTGAGCTACCTCATGGTGGCGCTCCCCGCCCTTCGCGCCATGGCCGGCCACGCGGACCCGCTCCCCCGCCGGTTGCCGGCCGTCGTGGGCGAGGGGGGACTGACCCCGAGCCGGGACGGGCGCTTGAACCTGCTGCGAGTCGAGATCGCCGTCGCCGCCGGGAGTCCGGGAACGGCTCCCGGAGCATCAGGCCGGCTCGTCGCCAGATCGGCTGGGGGCCAGTCCTCGCACCAGCTCTCCGGCCTCGCCTCCGCGAACGGGCTCGCCCTCGTTCCATCGGGTGATCCGTTTGCCGAGGGCGCCGAGGTCGACGTGATCCTGTTCGGACCGCTCGCCTGACCCGAGGTCCCCAGTCTCCGTGCCGACCTGCAGCTACGGACCCGGAGGGAGCCTGCTCCCAAGCTCCTAGGCTTGGCAGGGTGGCTGTCCTCGACCCGCCCCTCGGCCCATCGGGACCGCTCCTCGACACGTTCGGGCGAACCGCTCGCGACCTGCGGATCTCGATCACCGACCGCTGCAACTTCCGGTGCACCTACTGCATGCCGGAGGAGGGGATGGAGTTCGTCCCGCGCGAGGAGCTCCTGAGCTTCGAGGAGATCGCCCGACTCGCCAGGCTGTTCGTCGAAGATCTTGGCATCGAATCGATCCGCCTCACGGGAGGCGAGCCGACAGTGCGCAGGGACCTCCACCGGCTCGTATCGATGCTGGCCGACCTCCGGACGCCGGCAGGAGACCCGGTCGAGGTATCGCTCACGACGAACGGCTCGACGCTCGCCCGCCAGGCGCGGCTCCTCCGGGAGGCGGGGCTGACAAGGGTGAACGTGTCGCTCGACTCTTTGAGGGCGGACCGCTTCGCGGCGATCACGCGCCGCGACGCCCTCGGCGACGTCCTCGCCGGCATCGACGCCGCCGTCGCCGCCGGCCTGCACCCGGTCAAGGTGAACGCGGTCGTGGTGCGCGGCCAAAACGACGACGAGATCGTCGACTTCGCCCGCTTCGGCCGTGACAAGGGCGTCCAGATCCGCTTTATCGAGTACATGCCCCTCGACGCGTCGGGTACGTGGTCGATGGAGCAGGTGGTCTCGGCCGACGAGATCGTGCGTGCGATCGCTGGGGCCTTCCCGCTCGAGCAGGTCCGCCACGGATCGGAACCTGCTTCCCGGTGGCGCTACCTCGACGGAGCCGGCGAGATCGGTGTGATCCCCTCGGTGACCCGGCCCTTCTGCGGAGACTGCGATCGAGTGCGCCTTACGGCCGAGGGAAAGTTCCTCACCTGCCTGTTCGCGATCGAGGACCTCGACCTCCGCCACCCGCTGCGATCGGGAGCGAGCGACGCCGACCTCGGTCGGCTCGTCAAGGAAGCCGTCCACGGGAAGTGGGCCGGCCACCGCATCGGCAAGGTCGACTTCGTCCGTCCCCGGCGCTCCATGAGCCAGATCGGCGGCTGATTCGCCCCAGCCCGCTCCTGGTGAGCCCCGCCGACCCGGCACGATCCCGGGGGGCGGTTTAGACTGCCGTCCCGATGTCTGAGCGTGGCCTGACCCATCTGGACCCCCTGGGGAGGGCCCGGATGGTCGACGTGACCCCCAAGGAGACGACTCACCGGCGCGCTCTCGCGCGTTGCAAGGTGAGGATGCTCCCGGAGACGACCGTGGCGATCGCCTCCAACGCCATCAACAAGGGGGACGTGCTGGGGGCGGCCCGCATCGCCGGCATCCAAGCGGCGAAACGAACTGCCGAGCTCATCCCGCTGTGCCACCCGCTTCTTGTGGGCGGCGTCTTCATCAACTTCACGATCGGTGACGATCACGTCGAGGTGGAGACTCAAGTCGAGGCAGTCGACCGGACAGGCGTGGAGATGGAGGCGCTGACGGCATGTGCCGTCGCCGCGCTGACGATCTACGACATGTGCAAGTCAGCGGACCGGTCGATGTCCATCGGGGATCTCTGTTTATGGGAGAAGACGGGGGGAAGGTCCGGAAGTTGGCGCCGCTCGGAAATCCACTGATCTCAAGGGCCCCTCTTGTAGGGTTGCCTACGACTCGAGGACGGTACGAGGAGCGTGCACATGTTGGTCTTGGTGCTCCTGGCGATCGTGTGGGTGGTGGCGCTTGCCCCAACGGTCGTGAGGAAGCTGCGAGAACGTGAGGCCGTCACCTCGGTGGCCTCGTTCGGCAGCAATCTCTCGAGGCTTTCGATCGGGGCTCCTCGCTTCGACCACGGCCGAACGGCACCAGGAGCGCCGATTGGCTTCTCGGCCGCAGCGCGACGGGTGGCGGAGCAACGCGGCGCCGGAGGGCTCGGCGACGCTGGCTCGTTGGGTTTCGGAACCCGCAATGGCGGCCACATCGGTGTCCCAGGAGTTGAGGTCGGTCCGCTCGTCTCGCACGTCACCACGATCCGTCGTCGACGGGTCGTAGCTGTCCTCGCCCTTTCGCTCGTTCTGAGCATTCCCCTCGGCTTCGCGGTCTCCGCCTTCTTCTACCTGACGGTGCTCAGTGTCGTCGCGCTCGTCACCTACCTCGCGGCGCTGGCCTATGTGCATCAGCTCGCCATCGAGAGGGCACAGAAGGTGGTCGCCCTCGAGACTCGGCGCGAAGTCGCCATGGCCCTCGACGAGGCCCGACACGTGCGGGCGGGCATACCGGCAACCCCGAGGCCAAGGGTGGGTGGGAGCGGCTGGTCGGTGCCAGACGAGGAGCTCTCGGGGTTGGACCTCGAGCCCGCAGAGCTCGTCACGGCATCGCGTTGAGTTACGGTTCACAGGCCGCTCCTGCTGCCAGAGTGGACCGACCCACCTCTCGGTAGCTCGGCGAGCGGCCGTTACACTTACCTCACCGCGTGTGGCCCGGCGATCGCCGAGCCGCCCAGGGGGTGTAGCTCAGCTGGTAGAGCGCCACGTTCGCAACGTGGAAGTCGGCGGTTCGAGTCCGCTCACCTCCACCCGTTACCTGGCCCTCTCGCGCCCCTCTGCGTAGGGGCACGCCGCTGACGTGCGGTTTCGCGGCGGGCTCGATTTCCGTCGGGCGCCATTGAGGGCTGGCTTTGAGGGCTCCTGCTCAAGACTGCTCTACGCAGCATTATGCACGGCGGTGTCCGCCACCCCGCTGACACGCTGGGCGCTTGCTCGTTGCTCGGGCGGGAGTCCCTTGCTGCCCTCGGCTGCCCTACCGCAGCCACAGCGGCTGCCCTGATCACGACCACCCTGACGGAGTCACCCAGTGGAGTGGCGGTTGGGCGCCGAAGTGGGAGCGGCCAAGAAGAGCCGAGTGTGCCTTCCAGCCCGCTACAGCCCGCGTCGGTGACGACCACGGCGCGTCTCTGGGTTGGGACGCGCCTCCTCGGCTCACGTGGCCACGGCGAGGGTGGGTCCTGGCTGGTCATCGAGACCGAGACGCTTTCGCTCCACCTCGATGATGCGTCGTTCTGCCTCCGTCTGGCTGGCGACGCCGTCGACGGTGGGAATGTCGGAGACATCGACGGCGACAGCGCTGGCCTGGGTGAGCTCGCTCTCGCGGACGTACTCGTCGAAGAGAGCTGCTTTGCGGCCGAGCGCTTCGAGCATGCGCTCGTCGACGCTGTCGGGGACGAGGAGGCGATGGACCTCGACGGGTCGGGCCTGGCCCATCCGGTGGCACCGGGCGACGGCCTGATCCTCGGTGGTCGACTTCCACTGCGGCTCGGTCAGGATCACCACCGACGCCGCCTGGAGGTTCAGCCCGACCCCGCCAGCTTCGATCTGGCTGACCAGCACTCCCGGCTCAGCCTGCTGGGTGAACTTGTCGACGAGTCGTTGGCGTTCGGCCGGGTTGACGCTTCCCGTGATCGTCCCGGCGACGGCATCGCCGAGGGTCGATCCGACCGTGGCGAGCACGTCTCGGAAGAAGGAGAAGACGACGATCTTGCGGTCGTTGGACAAGGCTTCCTCGACGATCTCCACCAGCCGCCGAAGCTTGGCCGAGGTGTCCGGACTTCCCGACACGTAGGCTGCCCGACGCATCGACATGAAGTTCCCTGACGCGACGGCAGTGCGGTAGGCAGCGAAGTCGTCGGCGACGAACTCGACCCAGTCGTCGGTCTGGATACGAGGGGGGAGCTCTTCGAGCACGTCGGTCTGGTTCCGCCTCAGGTACACGGGGGCGACCAGATTTCGGAACCGGTCAGCTCCCAAGAGGCCGTCGACGGTGCGAACGCGTTGCGCGACAGCGGGTTGGAGGTGACCGATCAGCGTCTTGAACTCGTCGACGCGGTTCTCCATCGGGGTACCCGTGAGAAACAGCGTCCGATTCGCCGCAGCAATCCAGCGACGCACGTGGCGGGTTCGCTGGGCGTCGGGGTTCTTCACGTAGTGCGCCTCGTCGACGACCAGCAGGGCAATCGTGACGTCGGCAGGAGGGTCGAGGGATCGAAGGGAGTCATACGTGGTGACCGCCACACCACCGGTTCGTCGCCAGGTCTTGAAGCTCTGTTCCCTCTCGGAGCCATGCAGCCGGTGGGGGCGGAGCCGAGTCTTGTGCCTGATCTCGTTCGTCCAGTTCACCACGACGCTGGCCGGGCACACCACGAACGAGTGGGTGGCGTCTTGAGCGTGGAGGTGGCCGATGGCGGCGAGCGCCTCGACGGTCTTGCCGAGCCCCATCTCGTCACCGACGATGACTCGGTCTTGGGTGAGGGCGAACTTCGCCCCGAAAGCCTGGTAGCCGCGGAGCGAGACGGTGAGGAGAGACGTGTCCAACGGGTGACGATGGACGGCCGACGCGATCTCGGACGGCACGAACCCTTCGATTGCCTCTTGGTCGGGTTCGAGCTCGGCGATCTCGATGAGGAGCCCGTTGTAGGCGACCGTCCGGTGGCGGTAGTCCTGCCACAGCGCCGGCTGCTCGTTCGGGTCGCCCGCAGGCAACGTCGCGAGCGCGGCGTGGAGCGCGGCGATCCGGCCATCCGCTTCGGCGCGGGATATGCCGGCGGATAGCTGCTCGACGGCGAGGCGCGCCCGGTCGCGCCTCGCTCGGCCGGAGAAGAGCATCTTCAGCCGGCTCGCCCCCCGGGTGGCATCCTCCAGGACGGCATCGAACTCGCTGGCCAAGCCGGTGATGCCTTCTCTGATCGGCGCGACCACCTGCTCTGCGCCTTCGTAGGCGGAAAGTGCGCCGAGGAGGGCCGTGTGATGGCTGGGCTGGCGATCGGGATCGAAGCGGAGGCGAGTGGCCTTCGTCAGCGCAGCTCGGATCTGGTGGGCCGCGGCGACCACCTGGGTGGCGGTGTGAGCTCCGACCCCGGGGATCGCCTCCAGGCGACGGGCCCCGGCCGCTGCGGCCTGGCCCACGGTCCGGTAGCCGGCGGCCTCGATCGGACCGAGCCGCAAGCGCCCCTCGGTCGTCTCCCGGATCCTCCCGATGGGCATGGCGAGGAGCTGTTCGGCCACCATGGTCTCGACTGCACGGTCATAGACCTGGCGAGCGGTGACCCGCCAGGCTCGAGGTGACTCCAGGGTGTAGCTGATCTGGCCTCGCAGCTCCGAGGCGCGGCGCACGAGGGACTTCGCGTCCCCGATAGAAGGTCGTGCCTGTCGGGTCTCGCTGCTGTCGCTCACCAGTGCCCCGGCAACCGTCAGCCGTCTTCGAACTCGTGGGTGTCGAACTTGAGGGTGCGGGCGTTCTCGTCGACCGTCCGCCGGACGTCCTCGGGGAAGCCCCCGCCCGCCGTTGCCTCGATCTCCACCGTGATCGTCACCGCGGCGTCAGCGCGACCGAGCTGGTTGACGATCGTGTCGGCGATATCCCCGACATCCCGGATCATCCGTAGCGGCTCCAGCGTCACCCGCCCGTAGAAGCGCGTCGGGGACGCCGGCGCTCGGATGGCGCGGTCGGTCACGCCGTCGTCGCGGGCCGCGAGCTCGCTGGTGGACTCTGTCCTGACGGCCGAGGCGGCCGTCTCCGAGGCAGGCGCCTGGTCGCGGTCCATCTGGCGCAGTGCTACCTCGGCTTTGACGACGACCGAGGCGGCGTCAAGCACGACCGCGCCGTGCTGGCCGGCCGTGAGGCCGACGTAGCGATCGGCCTGCTCGTCGTAGGCGCTGGCGTAAACGAAGGTGTCGGTCGTCCAGCTCAACAGCGCGACGCCGGAGCGCACCGCGTCCAGCAAGACCGCCGAGTCGCGAAAGCGGGGAAGGTACAGATATTGGGAGTAGTCGCTCCACAGCTGTCGGAGCGTCACGTGGTCACCACGCCACAGCGGGACCCGGTCGAGGTCCATCCGCAACCGTGCTCCGGAGTACTCGGTGATCAGCGCCTCTTCGTTGCGGAGCTTCTTGCCGACGCGCACCGCAAGCGGTTCGGGCCCGGTGGCCCGGGTCTCCTCCCAGGAGATCTCAGGGTCGCCCGGCGCCTGGGAGGGGACGAGAACCCAGGTGAACGTCTCGCCGATGCGTTGGGTGACCACCTCGTCGAACTGGGCGCGCTTGGTCTCGGCCTGCTGGCTCTGGAAGGCGTCGAGGTTGAGCGACTCCTTCTCAGCCTCGATCGACCGCCACGCGAGGAAGTCACGAACCCCGAGACGCAGCTCCGCCAGTCGGCTCCGGTCGGGAGCGAGGAAGACGAGCATGTTCCGGTTCAACCGCGGGCCGCCGGAGCGCTCGTCCAAGAACCGCCGGGCGGCCACTCGTGCCGGGCTGTCCACCGTCTTGCCCGAATGGGGGTGCTCGGGACCGAAGACCACAAGGCGCGCCTCGGGCTCGTCGGGCACTTCGGCCGGGGTGCGCGGCGCGGGGTGGACCGTCGCGAAGTCCCCCCGCTGGCCAGCCCTGGTCACGGCGGCGAGGCGTCTGCGGATCTCCTCGTCGACGTCGTCGTCGTTGAAGTGCGATGCCGCCCGGTCCTGGGCGAGGCGGGTGACCGAGGGCTGGAGCGAGAACCAGTAGCGCTGGCCGTCGACGTAGAGGTAGGTGGCGTGGTCGGTGAGGCGCCGTAGGGCGTCGCCGAAGGTCGCCGGCGTCTCGCCCGGCTGGACGCAGCCGAGCTTCACTGCCCGGTCGTCGATTCCCCGGTTGGCGGCCTGCTGGGTAGGCGCCGAGCCAAGGTAGATCGTTCGGGCCACCCGCCTCGTCGCCGAGTAGCGGCCGAGGGTCGGGTTGTCCCGGTCGAGGCGGAGCGGCAGGGCATTCGGGCCGTCGACGTCGCTCTCGATGACCGGCGTCCAACCCTCCTCGAGGTAACGCGTCAGTTCCGAGGACACCTGGGGCGCGTCGATCGGGACCGTCGCCGGCATGATGAGCAGGTTGGCGTCGTTGCGCTCCCACAGCTCGTGGACGACCGCAGCCATGAGCCGCAGCACGCCACGGGTCCGCTGGAACTTGTCGAGCGTCGACCATTCCCCGTAGAGGCGGTCGAACAATTCGGGGTGGATCGGATAGGCGGCAGCGAGGCGGCGCTCGTAGTCGCTCTCGCCGACCCCCGAGGGGAACTCGCCCTTCTGGGAGCGATACAGCGTGCCAAACGCCCTGACGACCGCGTCACGGGCCGGCGCCGAGTCGGCGGGCAGGTCGTCGAACAGGCGGCGCCGGACGATCTCGAACCCTTCCTCCGCCGAGGCCGGTCGCCACGAAGACTCCATCCGCCCGATGACGTTCTTGAGCCGTTCGAGCGCGGCTCGTCCTCCTTCGCCGCCGACCTCGATGTCCGACGACGGGATCGACACCACGAGCAGCGCGCCCTCGACGGACCGGGCCGCCTCGGCGAGCGCTTGGGCGAAGGTGAACTGGGCGTCGAAGCTGCCGGCGGGAAGTCCGTCGACGCCGTAGAGCTGGCGGGCGTAGGCGACCCACTCGTCGATGAGCACGAGGCACGGGGAGTAGCGGCGCAACAGTTCGACGAGGGCCACGCCTGGGCTCGTGCCGGTCCGGTCCGCGTCGGCGACCATGGCGTAGCCCTCCGCGCCGCCGAGCTGCCAGGCGAGCTCGCCCCAGAGGGTGCGGACCTCCAGCCCGTCATGTGTGCTCGCGGAGCCAGGTGAGATCATCTGGCCGACGAGCACCGCCGTGCGAGCCGGTGGAGGCGCCTCGATCCCGGCCGCGGCCAACATCGCCTCGACCCCGGGCAGCTCGTGGGGTGGATAGCCGGCGGCCAGGTGGTAGAGGGCGATCATCGAGTGGGTCTTGCCGCCGCCGAAGTTGGTCTGCAGCTCGACGACCGGGTCGCCTCCAACCTTGCGGAACCGGCGCACGGCGTTCAGCAGCAGGTCCCGCAGCCCGTCGGTGAGGAAGGTCCGGCGGAAGAACTCGACGGGCTTGCCATACTCGTCGGCGGCCTCGTCGCGCCACACCTGGTGTAGGTCGGCCGCGAACTCTGCCTGTTGGTAGCGCCCCGAGGCCACGTCGGGGTGCGGGGTGACGATCTCCCGCCAAGGCTTCAGCCCGCCGGTGGGTTGGCCCTCGACCGGGGCGACGGCGGCCTTGCGCTGGGTCTGGCGCGCCTGCTCGGCGAAGCGGAGCCGCAGCAGCTCCTGGCGCATCTTGTCCAGCTCGAGTGCGGCTTCGGGCGCGGAGACGGCAAGGAGGAGCCGCCGCATGGTGTCAAGGGCGCGCTCGGCGTCATCGGTCGAGAAGGTGTCCTGATGTGCCCACCGGTTGCGCACGTCGCGAAGCTCGGACACGTACGTCCGGTCGGTCTGGCCGAGTACGTTGCGAAAGACCGTCTGCCATTCGTCCCAGATAACCTTCAAGAGGAACTGGGCGTCCGTCGCCGAGATCCTCTTGGCTGGACCACCCGATCCCGGGTCGGTGCGGGTGACGGCCTGCACCCAGGACTCGCCGTACTTGGCCGTGCACTCACGGGCGACGAATGGGGCGAGACCCTCGCTCGTGACCGACAGGGCCCGGCCGACCCGCTCGTGGTTCGTCACGGCCATCAGGCGACCCCGCCGTCGGGATCGAACAGCTGGCTGCTCGGCGCGCGCGGTGGGGCGGCGCTCGCCATTCGGGCGATCTCGGGCCAGGCGACCACAAGCGCGTTGTAGGCGAGTGCCTCCGATGCCCATTTCTTGCGGTCGCAGAGCACGTAGAGGCGATAGGCCAGCTCGCGCGCGGTGTCCCCCAGGCCGCCGACTCGCCGGAGGAGATCGGCGGTCTCGGCCTCGCCTCGGGTGAGCAGGGTCTGGATGAGGTGTTGGGTGACTTCCCAGACGGTGAGCCGGTCGTCGGTCGCCGGGTCCCACGTCGCCGACAGCTCGTCTCGGGCCAACAGGCGCACCTTGTTGCCGGAAGCCTCGAGGATCCCGGCATGGACCAGCGCGTTCACCGCCGTGTTCTTCGCCTTCGAGAGCGTCTCCGCCTTGCCGAACGGTCCGGCGTCCAAGCCCTGCTCCTCGAACCAGGCGAGCGCCCAGCGGGTCTCGGTGTCGAAGTCGCCTTCCTGGGCGGTCAGGATCTCGTCGAGCACCTGGTTGATGAGCGTCAACGCGGAACGGACGCGCATCGTCCGCCCGTCTGCCTCCACCACCTTCGCGTAGCGGGAGAAGATCGCCATGCCCGGGCCGATCGAGGCTTGGGCAAGGTCGACCGGGGCGATGTTGCCGTGCTGGAGGCGGAGGAGCGCCTCGGGTAGCTCCCCTTTCAGGGCGGAGAGGAACTCCTTTCGAGTGGCGAGCGGGGCATTGGGCGACCGGCGTCGACAGACGAGCACGATCGAGGAGGCCAGCGCGGCCCGGCCGACCTCGCGCAGACCCCCGGGCTGTTCGGTTCGCACCGGCCAGGTTCCGGTGATCATCGCGCCCGAGTCGAGGAGGCCCTGGAGCATCGTCTCCCATCCCGTCGAGACATGGCCGCCACCGTCGTCGTCGGCCATCTCCTCCTGTTTGAACGCGTAGAAGACGGTCATCGGGAAGCGCTCGTCCTGCGCGGCGAGCATGTTCGTGAAGGCGTGGCGCAACCCGATCTCGAAGAACTCGGCGGCAGCCTCCCAGCTTCCCTGGCGGGCGGGCTCGGCGATGAGCTCTTGGGCTTTGGGAACGAGGAGGGTGCTGTAGAGGTCGGGGTAGATCTTCTGTAGGCAGCGGCGGTGCCAGATGTAGAAGAAGTCCGACAGGTCCGCGTACGGCACGTTGTCGTAGTAGGGAGGATCGGTGCAGACGAGGCCGAACCCTCGGTCCGCTTCGCCAGCCGCGTCGAGCTGGCGGACCTTGGCCTCCCCGCGTGCTGGCAATCGTTCGAGCGCGTCGACCAGGTAGCCGATCTGTCCGAGGAAGTTGCCCGACGAGGTCGAGAACGGGTTGGCTTCGGCGTAGACCCAGATCATCGGGAGAGCGTTCCGGGCAAAGACCTGTTCGACGGTATCGCGACCGGGATTCCAGAAGCTCTGGCTGGAGCAGCGGTTCGCCAGTCGACCGATGCCGAGCGTCAGATAGGTGGCGATGGCGTCCGCGTACTCGACGTTCCCGCCGTCAGACAGGACCCGCTCTCGTGCTTCGGCGACGAGGTCGGAGAACGTCGTCATCGTATGGAGCTGGCGGTTGGTGAACAGTTGGGAATGCCGGGTGATGCCGTAGTTAGGCGCGGTAATCGCCCGAGGGTTGTGCGACAGCTCGCCATCCGGAACGTTGACCGGCGCATCGACGAGCGCCGCCAGCACCTGTTCGTCGTCTGCATCGAGGTAGATCCGTCGCCGCTGGCCCTCGGCCACCGTGCAGAGGAGCTGGGATCCCAGGTCGCCAGACTTCGCCGCCTTGCGCACCTCGGCCAGCGGGATCGTCGTGTGGCAGACGAGGCACGTCGCACCACGGCGGTTCACCGTGCCTTCGGACGGGCAGCCTGGTCCCGTCTCGACCGCGAACGCGACGGACCGGGAGGCCAGGTCAGGCTTGGCTCGGAGCCAGGCCTCCCGTCCGCGCTTGCGGGAGACGGCGAAGGAGTTGAGCAGTGGCATCGTCGACTTGCAGGCCGGGTTCGGGCAGGTGACGGTTCGCGCCCAGAGCCAGGTGATCACCGTGGCCCGCTCGCCGGCTCGCTTGTCGGGGATGGCGACGTCGGGGTAGAGCTTGCCGATCCGTGCCTTCGCCTCCTCGTTCATCCATCCGGCATAGGCGCGGACGTCTGCCGCCAGTCCCTGAGCACCGTTCCAGGACTGGATGTGGACGTTGGCCTGGAGGTCAGGATGGATCGGCTTGTGGTCGGAGAACTTCGGCGGGAGCTCGACGAGCGCTTTGTCGATGAGGACCGCGACCGGGCTGAGGTCACTCGCATCGACGGAGAGGCCGAGGCGCTGTGCTTCGAGCGGGATGGAGCCGCCACCGGCGAACGGGTCGATGACCTTCGGGACGTCTGGTCCGCACGACCGCTCGATCTCGGACCATGCCGCGTCGAGGACGCCGCGGTCGTTGCTGTTCTCCCAGAGCACCAGCCGTTCGATCAGGTCGAAGAGCCGGTCTCGCTCGGCGTCCTGGTCGGCGTCGGTCGGGAAGCGGTCGGGATGCGAGGAGGGGTCGTCCACGAGCGAGGCGAACAGGACCGCCCGACACGCTGCGAGCGGCCGTCGCGCCCACCAGAGGTGCAGCGTTGAGGGATGGCCGGCCCGGATGGACTTCTCTCGTGCCGCCTCCTTGTTGATCGCGTCGAGGGGCAGGGCCACCTCGATGAGCTTCCTGGTTTCGGTCATGCCGGCTCCTCGCCGCGTTCCAAGTAGGCCTTCCACTGCAGGTTGACGCTGATCGTGTCGAAGGGCAGCTCGCCGACCTCCTCGAAGGCGCGGCGCACATAGCGGACCAGCGGCTTGGGACCGCCGTCGACCTCGACGAGCGCGAGGACGTGCTGCTCGGGCTTGTTCCGGCCGACACCGACCTCGCTCCTCGTGACCGTGAAGGTCTCCGCCCCAGCGACGCGGCCCTTCACCTCGATGAACCAGATGGTTCCCCCGCCATCCTTGGACTCGATGTCGTAGCCCTTGTTGTTCGGGGGCATCTCGACGGGATCTCGCCCGAGGGCCCGCTCCGCGGCCATGACGGCATCGACGGCAGCGCGCTCGGTCTCGCTGCGCCGCTCGGCATGAAGCGGCACCGAGCCTGGCAAGGTCGCCCCGGTAAGTGACGCGAGCAGCCCAGCGGGCACGACGAGCGCCCCTCCGGCGACCACCGGTGGCGTCGAGGCGAGCTGACGCTCAGCGTCGAGCTCCTCGAGGCGGTGCTTGAGACGGGCCTCTAGCTCGTCGGCTCGGCTCCGGGCCCGAGCGGAGTTCATGCCGCTCGCAGGGAGCTTGCCGGCGAGCTCTCGCTCCTTCAGCTGGTTGGCCCGGTGGTCCCAGTGGCGGATCTCGGACTGGAGGCGCTCTTTCACCGCTGCGGTGGTGCGCTCCACCCGCTCCACGGTGCGACGACGGACCTCCTCGAGGTGCGAACGCGCGAGCGCCACACCGTGGTCGAGTGCGCAGCGCTCCAGGTCGTCACGGACCCAACCGCCCTCGACCACCGGTGCTAGCAACGCCAGCTCGTCGGGGGTGGCCGCTCGGTAGTCTAGGTACGGGGCCCACCCAGCACCGGTGGCGGTGCCGTTCGGATCGACGTTCACGAACTCGAAGCGCTTGGAGACCACCCGGCGAGCCCCCGAGGAGAGCGTCCGGCCGTCCACCACCGCATGGGTGAGGTAGACGAGCACCCGCGCGGTGTCGCCGGCGTCGGCCTCATCGACGAGGACCGCTCCTTGGCGAAGGGCCGCGTCATGACGCTCGATGACCAGGTCGATCGTGCCGTCGAGGAGCGGATGCCCGGGGGTCACGAACTCTGCCAGCGGACGGCCGTCCACGGCGACGAGACCCTTGTCGAAGGTCACGCGCTCGTAGCGACGCAACAAGGGAGCGCCGAGGCCAATCTGGCGATCCCGGCGGCGCAGCTCGGCCGGGACGTGAGTGATCTCGAAGCGTCCGGGCTCCCGCTCGCGAACCGCTCCGCCGAGAAGGGAGAACGCCTGGAGGAAGAAGGCACGCACAAAGTGCGGCTGGAGCTTACGGGCCTCGGCACGCTCCATCTCGTCGCGGATGCGCTCGATATCGGCCATCGTCATGACGTCGTGCACGAGCGCTCGCTCGTGCACGACCGCTCGAAGCGTGTCGCCGACCGTCGCGTCGACTACCTCACGGAGCTTCGCCTTCGTGGCCGGTTCCTCGCCGTAGCGGACGGCCTCGATCAGCAGGTCGCGCAGGCTCTTGCCCCTGAAGGACTCGCCGAGCACGTCGAAGACCTGGTCTCCGAGGGCCTGGCGCTGCTCCTCCAGCTTCTCGAAGAGGCGCTGGAAGACCTGGCCCTCCCGGGTGTCCTCGGCGACCAGGTTCCACAGGTGGCACATCTCGGTCTGGCCGATTCGATGCACCCTCCCGAAGCGCTGCTCGATGCGGTTCGGGTTCCACGGCAGGTCGTAGTTGACCATGAGATGCGCCCGCTGGAGGTTGATCCCCTCGCCCGCGGCGTCGGTGGCGACGAGCACGAGGACGTCCTTGTCCTGGGTGAAGGACTCCTGAGCCTTGCGGCGCTCCTCCCTTCCCATGCCGCCGTGGATCGCCACGACGGCCTCGGCCCGCCCGAGGAGGGTTTGGAGCCGACGCTGCAGGTAGTTGAGCGTGTCACGGTGCTCGCTGAAGATGATCAGCTTGCGACGATTGCCATGGGAGTCGAACATCTCGGGGGTGTGCTGGAGGAGGTTTGACAGCTCCTCCCACTTGCGGTCGACCCCGGAGGACAGCACCCGACCGGCCAGGTCGATGAGATCGGTGAGGCTGTTGATCTCTGCCTCGATCTCGGCGATCGTCCCCGCCGCCGACGCCTGGTCGACGAGCTCCTCTTCGAGCTCTTCGAGCTCTGAGTCGGGGAGGTCGTCGACGTCGAACCCCTCGTCGTCGGAGAACGCGTCTTGGGAGACAGCCCCGCCGAGCCTCACCGCCGCTTCTGCGCCTCGGCGTTGCGCACGCTCCTCTGCTACCCGGTCGACGAGACGCTTGCGTCGCCGGAGGAGCGACTGGTGGATCGCCTCGGGGGAGGAAGCGAGTCGGCGCTGCAAGGTGGTCAGGGCGAAGCCGACCATGGTCCCCCGCCGGCCTTCGCCCTCGGCCTTCAGGCGGTCCGCCCGGTTCATCTCCTCGTTGACGTACTCGGTGACGAGCTTGTAGAGGAGCGCCTCTTCGTCCGCGAGGGGGTACGTCGGGCTGTAGGCGCGGCGTTCGGGGAACAGCGGCGTGCCGTCGAACTTGAGCAGCTTCTCCTTGACGAGGCGGCGCATGAGGTCCGAGGTGTCGATCGCGTGCGCGCCGTCGCGCGGTCGGCCCTCGAAGCGGTCCGCGTCGAGGAGGGCCAGGAAGAGCTGGAAGTCCTCCTCGATGCCGGCGTGGGGGGTTGCCGACATGAGCAGAAAGTGGCGGGCGACCGAGCCGGCAAGGCGCCCAAGCTTGTACCGCTTGGTCTCCTTCACCTCTCCGCCGAGGTAGTGGGCAGACAGCTTGTGCGCCTCGTCGATGACGACGAGATCCCAGTCGGTCGCCTGCAGCTTGGCCTGCAGTTCCTCGCGCCGAGAGAGGTGGTCGAGCCGGGCGATCAGCATCGGCCGCTCTGCGAACGGGTTGCCGCTACGGGCCGCCTCGATCATGTCCTTCGTCAGGATCTCGAAGTTGAGGCCGAACTTCGTCCACAGCTCGTCCTGCCACTGCTCGACCAGGCTGCCGGGTGCAATCACGAGGCAGCGCTCCACGTCACCGCGGATGATCAGCTCCTTGCAGAACAACCCGGCCATGATCGTCTTGCCGGCGCCGGGATCGTCCGCCAGGAGAAACCGAAGGGGCTGGCGGGGCAGCATCTTGTCGTACACGGCGTCGATCTGGTGCGGGAGCGGGTCGAGGCTGGAGGTCTGGACCGCGAGGAAGGGGTCGAACAGGTAGGCGAGCGAGATCCGCCGGGCTTCCGAGACGAGACGGAAGAGATTGCCGTCGGCGTCCATCGACCAGGCCCGCCCGGCGGATTCGACCCTGAGGCGCGGCTCGTCATCTCGGTAGAGGAGCTCGTGGTCGACCTTGCCGGTCTCCTCGTCGGTGTAGGTGAGGGTGATCGCGCTCGACCCGTGCCAGACGACGTCGACGACCCTCACCGCCCGGTCGGCCAGCACGCCGCTGACCAGGGTGTCCTTGGTGAGATCCTCCAGGCGCACCACCTCAGGAGTCACGGCCACCTCGGTGTCGAACCAGGGCTCGTCGGGCGTCCACTCGGCGACGAAATTGGCATCCGTAGGATCGAACGAATGTTCCACCTGGATCGGTCGGCGCCTCGGTCACGGGTCCAGGGTACGTGGCGCCTGTGACGCGATGCTGGAACCACGGCGAGCCTCCCTACAGGAGCGAAGGCACCGACGAGGTGTCGGCACCGCCACGTCAGCACTGATCGACGAGTGCTCCGGTTTGGTGGACTTGGGAATGACCAAGCGTCCCGTGCTGGAGTCCCCACCGCAGCATCACCTGGGCTGGGCTCTTGTCGTGGGCGGTGGCGACTCCAGTGACGACGGGGTCGTCGAGGGTGGAGCCATGCCTGCCGTCGCGGCAGAAGGCGATGCCGCCGATCCGTGACCAGGCCTGAGTTGCTTACCTTGCCCCTGAGGTCAGGTGATCTGTCGAAGCTTTCGCTTGTCGGTGTCTCGGCTGGGAACCTGAATGCAGAGCGTGAGCGACGGTTGGGCAGCGACGGTGAGCTCAGTGACGTCAAGACGAATGATCCCGACTGGCGGTCGGCGGATGGCGATCGTGTGGGTGCCGAGAACCCATCCGTGTCGCCCGCCAGCTTGAAGGGACCACCTCTCCGCCAGCGGCAAGGGACCGGGTCCGGGGCGCCTCCAGCGTCGACTTGGCGATGATGACGGGCGGAGGCGGGGGCGGTCAAGCCCG
>DATGKK010000099.1:0-3274 GCA_035294725.1 Acidimicrobiales bacterium
GGTGGTGGCGCTGCCGTCGATCATCTTCATCTACGAGGGGACCCTGCAGAACAACTTCAACACGATTCTTACCATCGTCGGCGCCTTCATCGCCCCCTACTGGGGCGTGGCCCTCGGGGACTACTTCCTCGTGCGGCGCCAGCGGATCGACCTCGTTGGCCTCTACCAGCGTGATGGCGGTCCGTACTGGTTCCGTAGCGGCTTCAACGTGAAGGCGCTCGTGATATGGGTTTGCGGCATCGGGGTGTGGATCTTCCTCGGAGGGTGGACGTCGACGGTGAGCTGGGTGCAGATCGCCAGCGGCGAGAAGGTCTTCGCCTACCTCACCGCCACGGCGCCGACCATCATCATCTGCGCGCTCGCCTACTGGCTCGTGATGCTTCCGTCGCTGCGCGACGCGCGGGTGCGCGCCGCCGGGCAGGGCGCGCACCGCCTGACGGGCCTGGACGCGGTCCATGCTGCGGCTCCGTCGCCCACCGGGGCGGTAATGCAGGCCGAGGGCCCGCTCGCCTGAGGGTCGTCTGGCTCGGCGACCCGACGGCCCTCCGATAGCATCGGCGTGCCGAGGACGACAAAGCGGGGACACGCCGGATGCCGATCACCGTCGGTCAGCTCATCGAAATCGAGCACCTCGGCCTCTCGGTCGAGGCGGGCGCGTCAGGACTGAATCGGGAGATCATCTGGGCGCATGTGTGCGAGCTCGGCGACCCCCGCCCGTGGCTGGAGGGCGGGGAGCTCATCATGACGACCGGGCTCGCCGTGCCGCGCCCTGCGTCAGCTCAGATCGCCTACGTCGACCGGCTCTGCGAAGCCGGTGCCGCCGCTCTCGGCGTCGCCGAGGGCATGTCGGCCCCCCCACTCACCTCCGCGATGCGCCGGCACGCGGACGGGGCAGAACTCCCCGTCCTTCGCGTCTCCTACGAGGTCCCCTTCATCGCCATCAGCCAGGTGGTCCTCGCCGCCAACCACCGCTCGCTCGAGCAGCGGATGCTGAGGTCGCTCTCCATCTTCGACAGTCTGCGTCGCGGCACGAGCGTGCTCGGTTCGACGGCGGAAGTGCTCGATCGGCTCGAGGTCGTGAGCGGCTACGACCTCGGGATCACGTCGGACGACCGGACGCTCGTCGTCGGCGAGCGAGCCCTTGTGAGCATGCTCCCCGAGCTCCCACATGGCGCTGTCGAACGGCCAATCGTCGAGATGCGCGTCGTGGACCAACGCCGCCGCTACGTGCTTCCGCTCTCGATTGCGGGGCGCTTCGCCGGACTCCTCCTCGCTCAGGAGAAGGAGCCGGGCTCAGGCCTCGGGGCACTCGCCCTCCAGAATGTCGCCACCGTCGCAGCGGTGCAGCTGGCGGCCACCCGCAAGTCGCGCGATGTCTACTTCCGCATCGCCCGGGAGGCCTTTGACGATGTCTTCTCAGGAACGGTCGACGCTGCTGCCCTCTCCAGGCGCGTCCAGCTGGCAGGCGTGAGCACCGGCGCGGTAATGGTGCTGCTTGCGATCGACGGGCTGGCGGAGCCGCTCGAGCGCGACGTCTACGGGAGCCTGTGCGATCGTGGGGTGCTGACGCTGCTGCGGCGTGACGGGCGCACCGTCTGGCTGGCGATCGAGCATTCTGACTTCGAAAAGCTGCTCGCGAGCAAGGCATTCGATGAGGTGCTGCCAGGAGGCTGCCGTGCTGGCGTGAGCCGCCCCTTCGACGCCCTCGCCGACGTCCGCCTCGCGGCGAGCGAGGCGCAATGGGCTCTCGCCGAGGCGCACCGCAGCCAGCGCCCACTCGTGCAGACCGGTGATGCGTTCGACCCCGAGAGCGAGTTCGCCTGGCTCCCGCGCGATCGGTTCGTGCTCGGACAGCTGGTGGACCGGATCCTCGGCCCACTCGCCAGCGATCGTCTCGGCGGCGACCTCATGGGGACGCTCCAAGCTTACCTCGAGGAGGGGAAGCGGATCGACACGACGTGCCGACGGCTCGGGGTGCACCGCCACACCCTCGCCTACCGCCTGCGTCGCGTAGAGGAGCTCACGGGACGCTCTCTGCACCAGGCGGATGACGTCGTCGAGCTATGGCGCGCGCTGCGAGCGCGCGCCGTGCTCGCGCCACTCAACCCGCCGGTTGTGCCGGACGCGCCCAGCGCGCCTGCGAGCCGTCGAAGTCGTCCATCGACCACATGAGCGCACGCTCGGGCACCAGACGGTAGAGCACGTCGGGGCGGTAGTACGCCCCCGGAGCCGCAGCGGGAGTGGCCGTTGGGAGGTACGCGGAGTCGCCGGGTTCGTCGTACTTACGAGTGAAGGCCTCGACGACGTCAGGGCTACCGGCAGGATCCCCGAGGTCCTTCATCACCCCGTGGACGATGACAACATCGTCGCCGTCCTCCAGGTGCACGACGGCGCGGGGGTCGCGCGCGAGGTGCTGCGCCTTGTGGCTCTCACGCGTGCTGAACGAGTAGAACGCTGAATCGTGCACCACGCCCCAGACCGGCGTCGCATGCGGAGCGCCGCTAGCGTCGACCGTGACGAGCCAGTAGTTCCGGTGCGGTTCGAGGTTGCGGGCAACCTCGTCCCAGCCGCCGTCTCTCCCTGCGGATCGCATCGGTCCCATTGTGCCAGCCTCCGAGCCCTCGCTCATTCCTGAAGGCGTGCCAACAGTGAAGAGTGGGTGGTCCTCGACAACGAGCTCACTCTCGGCGTCCGGGGCAGCCACCTGCCCTGATCGCGACCGCATGACAACACCGAGGCGGGGTCAAGGTCGGCGGGCCCCTGGAGCGAGAATCCTTGACTTGACGCTGCCGATGTGTGTCGGTGCATGGCGAGAGTGGCTGGGAGGCGCGGCCAGTTGGTTGCGATTGAACTCTCACGCTCGTCGAATGGGACACCGGTGTTCCTCTCCAGTCCGCGCCAGTGCTCGGAAGGGCACGCCGCGATGTGAAGACCCGACCACCCCAAGGCCCCCACCCCCTCGCCACCGCGACCCCACGCGCCCCACCTCGGCGGCGTCGGGCCAGGGACCCCGGTCGCGATCCGCAGCGCCCTGAGTTCACCGAGAGTTCACCCAGAGTTCGCTGGCAGCACATCTTCGGTTCAGGGCTGGGTCAACTTCCACCGGCACGATCTTCCCAGGGCCTGCCGCACCGGCGGCGAGGGGCCGAGCGACTCGAGGAGGCCGCGTGTGAGTGACGGGACGGCGTCGGTGACCGAGCTCTACCGCACGCTTGACGACGCCGACGTGGGCCGCAAGCACTGGCTGACGGTCTTCACGGCGGGAATGGGCTTC
>DATGKK010000100.1:0-39634 GCA_035294725.1 Acidimicrobiales bacterium
GAATCCGTCCCGCCGGATCACCCCGAGGCCCCGCGCCTGTGTCTGCCCCGAGGCAGGACACCGGTCTCGATGGCGTCGCAATCCGGCGCGCAGCCAACGGGAGTTCCGGCGGCCCTTCCAGCTCGGCCGCAGGTGCGCTACGTCGCTGTCGGTGGTGCACGAAGAGGCCACACCGCTCGTGGTCGCGAAACGATCGCATCCCTCGTCATGGGGTCTGCGAGTCGACGGGAGGAGCGGCGCGGAACTACCCCTGTTCCGGCTTCGAATCGGGCGTCCCCGGGGACAAGTATCGGCCCACGACGAGCGTTGGTAGCGGGATCTTAGCGACGCTCAGCTAGTGAGCGAACACCCTCTGCGTACCATTGCGGGATGAGCCATCCAAACAAGTCGCCTGCGGATGAGCCGGCAACCGAACACCCACAGATCGAGGTCGCCTTCCGTGACGAAACGGTGAAGCTCGACGAGGCGATCGCACCGCTGCTCCGAGAGCTTTGGGCTGCCTTCGGTCTGTGCACGCTGAACTCCTGCCAGAACAACCCCCACGGCTGGATCTGGCTCCACTTCGACTCCAGTGTGAGCGCCTCCGACTTCCTGCAGGCTGTACTCAGGACGTGCTGGTTCGACCGACCACTCGCGATCGAAGCAATGGCTCGTCGCATCCTCGGGGCCTACCCCTGGGACGCACCCTTCTCGGATCGCGACGACTGGGAGGCTTTTCAAGAGGGGCGCGCCTGGCGCTACGACACTCACCCCTACGTCTTCACCGACGAAAGCCGGCCCGGCCGCCCCCTCGTGATCATGCCAGTTAGCGTTCGCTTTCCAGCCTTCGACTACGAACGGGTCCTTTCTTGCATGCAAGAGTTCAACGGGACCGCGCCGGAGGCGGGCGGCGAGCAGCTCGAGCTCATAGGACGAGCGCCCTCGGAGACGGAAGCGAGGAGCAACAACACACCAGGGAACTCGGACAACGGAGATCCTCGTCGCCCGCTGTCAGGACGTCAGGAACCCGCCACAGCGGGAGTTGGCACGCCGAGTGTACCCCTCACCAACCACCCTTATGCGGGAGGACGGCTGCCGCGTGGCTGACGTGCTGGGCGAAATCGAGCACTTCGCGCGGGCCCACCAGATTCCGGTCCCGCCCATCCCTGCGATCTGCAGCGTTGGCCTGGCAAGAGTCGACGACGCAACCTGGATCTCAGAGCCGGCACTTCGCTCACTGTCACAGCCGGGGCCTCACGGCGAGAAGATCGGGCAAGGCAACACCGCGATGAACCTGTACTTCTTCAATCCGTGGTTGCCAGGCTTTCTAGAGAACGGAGCTGCAGGTGACTTCGCGTTTGGTGTGGCCGGCCACGGCGTCAACTCGTACGCTATTACTCTCCGAATGGCCGTTCCCGGCATGGTAGTCGCCTTGCAGGCGGCTTGGCCCGGCGCTTACACAAGTTGGAGCCAGGCTCGCCCAGACATCCGGTCGATGATCACCACGGCTGAGCAGTGCTTGCAGTGGGTGGAGGCGAACCACCCCTCACGACGCATGGCCGTCGTGGTCAGCAGTCTTCGAGGTATTGGACTGCTCGGATGGCAGGACCACGTTCTGCCTATTGTCCAGGCGCAACAGGAAGGTGTCCCGTTCCGCCAAGCGATGCAAGCGCCGCCCTTGCGGCGGTGGGAGGACGTAGCAGTCCAGCTCCACACATTCGGTCGCTTGCGTCCTTACTAGGAGGGTACTTTCGAGCGATGTACGTGAGCTTGAGAGACCCCTTAAGAAGGTGAAGTCAGTGGCTGATCACGTTACCAGCGCACACTGCGGAGAGGCTGCTCGATATTGCCTGGAAAGAGAGACAACCAACGAATCAGGGAGCTGATAGATTCTCTGCCTCCGGCAATTCGGAAGGCTCCAGATCGGCAAGAGGTTCAGTTCAACCCGGCCCTCAATCCTTGCGAAGCCACCGTTGGTGGCGCTACGGCGTCTACCTGTGATGGATGAGACAGGTCGCGAAGATCACGGCGTCACTCCCGCGGTGGTCGAACTCGCTCTCTTCGCCCCGTGGTCCTTCTGCCTCGGCCACAAATCGAGAGGAGACATCGATAGGCCTGGATGCGCGGAGCTGCCAGACCCCGTCGCGGCTGACCTGATGCCGCTTCACCACCTCGACGCGGTCGGGGAGGGCGGCCGTCCCCAGTGCAACCATGACCTGCCTGCTCCGCGGTGCCGGGGAGGTAGCCCCTCTCGCCGGGTCGGCCCTCGCCGAACCTCCTGTGGTCGCCCGCCCGCCAGGGTTACGCTGTTGTCGTCCGCTCCGGCGATCTCCACCGGTCCGTGGCATGCGGGTGTGGCGAAATTGGCAGACGCGCCGGGTTTAGGTCCCGGTCCCTTCGGGGGTGGAGGTTCGAGTCCTCTCGCCCGCACGCTGGACCGTTGGGAGAGAGGAGACGGGGCACATCGGCGACGTCACAGCCGCGGAGAACCGCAGGCCAGGTGACCATCCCCCCGCTGGCCTGACACCTCAGATGGGAGGTAGTCATGCCAGCAGTGACCGAGAAGCGACCGAGCCCCGGTCGTCGTCGAGGGAGGGACCGAAAGAGGCTGGCTGGGCGCCCGGGTGGGCCAACACCGCCACCGACCACGTCGGGGTGCTGGCGCGGCCTGGCGCCGAGGACAGTGCGGCACCTTCACACGAGCCTGCACAAGTGCTTCTCGGAAGCCGCACGCTGAGGCCAGCTCTCGAGCCACTCCGAAAGCCGTGTAGAACCGAGCGTCGATGCCCGAGATGAAGGTGGTGTGTCGCGCCGAGCAGCTCCAAGCCGTCGTGGACCCACGACCACCCTGGGGTAAGCCGAAGGACGGCGGCCCGGCCGCCTGATTAGTGGCTGAGCTCTGCGACGACCTGCTGGGAATAGGCGATCCGCCCAGTCAGCTGCGACGGATCCCCTGAGCACAGCAGCAGTGCCGCCTCGGCCATGACCGATACCGGCTCGTGACGCTCGACGGGCACTCGCTTGTCGAGCTCGTGGTGGACCACACCGGGGGTGACGACGAGGCCGGTAGGGCTGAGGGCGTTCACGGCGACGCCGGAGGAGTACACCTCGGACGCGAGCCCGGTCGTGAACCGCTCGAGCGCCGCCTTGCACATGCCGTAGACCGTCCCACCGCCTCCGGATTGGTACGGAGGCCCGGACGGGTGGAAGGCGGCCGGCGAGGAGATGTTGAGGATCCAGCCGGCCCCTCTTGTCACCATGTCGGCGAGCACCAGTTGGGCGAGGTGGACGGGCGCGGTGACCTGGACCTCGAACATGAGGTCGAAGCGGCGTGGGTCGAACTGGCGGATGGGGGTGAAGTAGGTGACGGCCGCGTTGTTCACGAGCACGTCGACCGGGCCGAGCCGGGTCTGGGTCTCCGCGACAAGGCGCTCGCGGTCCTCCCTCCGGCTCAGGTCGGCCGGGATCGCCACCGCCTGCCCGCCCGCCGCCTCGATCTCGGCGACCGTCTCCTCCAAGCTGCCCGGCAGCGGATGGTCGCCGGCCGCCACCGTGCGAGCGCTCACGGCCACCGCGGCTCCGGCGGCGGCGAAGCGTCGGGCGATCTCCTCCCCGATCCCACGGCTCGCGCCAGTGACGAGCGCGACCTTGCCTTCGAGTGACTTGCTGGGCGGCATCGCCGAAGCCTACTCCGGGGCACCCTCCTGTCCCCGGAGCGCCGATGACCAGCGGACCACCGCGTGGGATCGGGCGCCGGTGCGTAGGCTGCGGCGCATGTACTTCTTGCTGAGGAAGCTGATCCGGATGCTGCGCACGCGGCGCGCGCAGCGAGGCCGCGCCCGCTAGCCGGGCGGTTCAGTCTCCCGCGACGGACGCCGCAGCGGCGAGCACGATCGAAGCGCCCCGCAGGTCGCCCACGAGCCCCGACTCCATCCGGTTCATGACGTAGGAGACCGCCATTCGGGTGTCGAGGTCGACCACGATGATCGAGCCGCCCCACCCTCCCCAGAAGTAGGTGTGCGGGCCCACCGGCATCATCTCCCCCGAGAGCCCGAAGCCCATGCCAAAGCGGATCGGGACCCCGAGCACGGCGTCAGGACCGTTCGACTGCTCCTCGAAGATGACCTCGCAGCCCTCCGGTGACATCAGCCGGACACCGCGGGCCTCCCCCCCGCAGGCGATCACAGAATGCACCGCCGCCACCGACCTCGCGTTGCCGTGACCCCCGGCGGCGGGGATCTCTGCCCGCCGCCAGGGAACGGTCTGAGACTCGCTCCCGTCGAGGCGGGGGTTGGACAGCGTGCGCACGGCGATGCTGCCGGGCTCGAAGTCGGACTCGGTCGGCAGGCCCTCGGGCGGGATCACCGGGGCGACCCGATCGTCGGCCGAGGCCGGCGTCCCGATGAAGAAGTCGGCGCCGAGCGGACCCGCCACCTCCTCGGCGAAAAAGCGCCCGACGGTGCGGCCGGTCACCCGGCGGATCACCTCGCCGACGAGGTAGCCCTGCGTGACGGCGTGGTAGCCCGACATCGTGCCCGGCTCCCACCACGGCTCTTGCGCCGCGAGGAGGCCGGTCGCCTTCTCCCAGTCGTAGAGGTCCTCGACCTGGAGCGGCTCCTGCCAACCCGAGAGCCCGGCGGTGTGCGACATGAGGTGCCGGACCTCGATCCCGCCTTTGCCGGCGGCGGCGAACTCGGGCCAGTAGCGGGCCACCGGCGCATGAAGGTCGATCTCGCCGCGGTCGGCGAGCATGAGCGCGCAGATCGCCGTCATCGTCTTCGTCGTCGACCACACGTTGATGATCGTGTCCTCGCGCCACGGGCGCGTGCGCTCCAGGTCGAGATGGCCACCCCACAGGTCCACCACCGGCTCGCCGTCGAGGAAGACGGCGACCGAAGCCCCGACGTCGAGACCCTGGTCGAAGTTCGACTCGAACGCCTGGCGGACCTGCTCGAAGCGGGGGTCACAGCTCCCCGACACCTCAGCCATCGCTACCCTCCCCTGCCCGGCCGCACCTCGGCCGCAGCCTCGGGCAGGCTACAAGGTGGCGGACGCGCCAGTTCCGACGGAGCCCGTGAGGCGCTCGTAGACGCTGTCGTCGAAGGTTCCGTAGAACTCCGTGAGCTCGTCGACGAGCTGCTCGAACGAGCCCGCCGCGTAGAGGACCGGCTGGTAGTGGGTGATGTCGTACTCGGTCGTCCCCATCTCGGCGAAGTCGAGGGCACGGATCTCGGCCCGCTGGAAGACGTCCATCTCGCCGTAGGACGAGAGGATCCCCGCTCCGTAGGCCTTCGGCTCCCCGTCTTCCATCACGACCCCGAACTCGAGGGTGAACCAGAACACCCGTGACATGAACGCGAGCGCCTCAGGGCTCTCGGTCCTCCCGACCGCCTTGCCCACCTCCTCGCAGATGCGGGAGAACGACGGGTCGGCCAGCTGGTTGGCATGCCCGATCACCTCGTGGACGATGTCCGGCTCCGGGGTGTACAGGGGCACGGAATGGTGGCGCAGATATTGCGTCGAGTAGAAGCGCCGACCTGCGAAGGCGCCGTAGAACTCCCTCAAGGGAGCGAGGCCTGCCACCGGCTGGTAGCCGAAGCCCGTAAGGGGCTCGAGCCGCTCGGTCACCTCGTCGAGCTGGGGGACGTGGTCGGCCGGAAGGCGGAGCTCCTTGCGGGCGACGTTGAAGGCGCGGCAGGCATACCGCTCGTGCTTCGGCTCGAGCTCACGGGAGACGATCCGCCACACCTCGTGCTCGGTCCCGGTGTACTCGACACGGGGGATCGGCTCGCCCGGAGTGTGGGAGGCCGAGATGGCTGCGATCTCGTCCCGGCGCCTGCGGTACTCGGGGTCGGCAAAGCCGGGATGATCCCGATCGAGCTCGACGCGCAGGCCGTCTCCAGACAGGATGACCGGGGAGTACCCGCTCGCAGTGCCCATCGGTGCTCCTCCTCGAGAAGTTGCCGTCCAGCCCAGTATGCCCGTTTCAGTGAGTATTCATGCCAACAGTGAGCAGAGTGAGACGCTTCGCATGAATTCTGCCATAAATGAATACACTCATCCAACATGAGCACGAGGAGGCCGGCCGGCGTTGGACGTCCTGCCGGCACGTCACAGGGTGGTCGGGAGAGCCTCGACGAGGTGGACCGCCGGCTCGTGGCGCTCCTGCAGGCCGACGGGCGCCGCTCTGTGAGCGACCTCGCCGCAGAGGCGGGCGTCTCCCGGGCCAACGCCTACCAGCGGCTCGCCCGGCTCCGCTCCGAAGGGGTCATCACCGGCTTCACGGCACGGATCGACCCCCACCGCCTCGGTCTCGACGTGGCGGCGCTCGTCATCGTGAACGCGGACCAGCGCTCCTGGCGGGGACTGCGTGACGAGCTTCGCAACCTACCGGGCGCCGAGTACGTGGCCCTCTTGGCCGGAGGCTTCGACTTCGTGGTGCTCGTGCGCGTCCCCGACGTGGAGACGCTGCGCGACGTCGTGCTCGAGCGCTTGCAGACGACCGAGGGAGTGCGCTCGACCCAGACGATGTTCATCCTCGACGAGTACGACCGCCTCAGCCGGTGAACCCCTCGATGGTCGCGATGACCTGCGGTGGGGCGCCGAGCAGGTCGCCGTACCCGCCCCCCTCGGCGATGTAGTACTGGGCGCCGGGGATGGCGGCCGCGAGGGCGGCGCTGTCCTCCGGCGGAAAGACCACGTCCGCGCTGCCTCCGATGACGAGCGTCGGCACATCGATGCGGTGCAGCCGGCTCGAGAGAGCATCGGATCCCCAGCACTCGGCTTCAAGCCGGGCCTCGGCGGTGACGGCCGGAGCGGTGACGACGTCGGGCGACTCGGCGGCGAGCTCTCGGAGCCACTCGGCGCGGATGGCTTGCTGCGAGGGCGGGAAGAGCAGCGAAGAGACCTCCGCCAACGTCGCCCTCGGGTCGGTCAGCACACGGGTCGCCGGCCGCAGCGGGCTCGTGCTGCCGCCAACCGGCAGGCCGCTGTCGTCGAGCACGAGGGCTCCGACGAGGCCGGGATGGCGTTCGGCGAGCGCGACGGCCACCTGGCCGCCGAGACCCCAGCCGAGCACGGTGGGGCTCCGCAGCTGGAGCTCTCCGACGAGGCCGGCGGTCACGTCGCCGAGCCACTGCACTGAGATCCGGCCGCGGGCGGGACCCGAGTAGCCGATGCCCGGGAGGTCGAACACCGTCACCGAGTAGCGCTGCGCAAGGCTCTCGAGCAGGGTCGGCGGCCACCAGGCCATCGAGGCGTCCTCTCCGGCGATGAGCAGCAGGGGCGGACCGGAGCCGAGCTGCCGGTAGGCGATCTGCACCACCTGCGCGAAGCCGGCCGCCCCGGGGACCGGAAGATCCACGCTCGTCCTGCCGGCGGGGACGGGCATCACGGGCAGGCGCGACACTGCGCCGAGGCTCGCCAGCGCACCAGTCTGCAAGGTGCCTGGGATCGTCACCGGCACGACGCTCGTCGTCGGCCCTGCGGGGGTGGTCGTCGTGGTCGTGGCCCTGCCGGCGTTCGAGCTCGTGCATGCCGAGGCCACGAGGCACACGGCGAGCAGCGACACGAGGCAGGACAGGGCGCGACGCGTCCCGACGAAGCGTGCTCTCAGTCGGCCCACCGCAGCTTGCGCAGCCGGCGCTCGTCGACGTACCCGTTCTCGGCGAACCAGCGAGCGGACCGGGCCAGGGCCTGCCGGGCAGGCCGCGAGCGGTACCCCAGCTCCTCCCGGGCGCGGGAGTCGTCGTAGACCATCCGGGTCGTTGCCATCCGCACTGCCTCGAGCGGGACGGTCGGATGCCGCTTAACAAGACGGCCCTCGACGATCTCCGAGACGTGGGCGGCCGCCAGCGTGACCCTGGCCGGAACTCGGAGCCACGGCGCCGGCAGGCCCGTGACCGAGGCGAGCAGAGAAAGGAGCTCCCTGAACGAGAGGTTCTCGCCGCCAAGCACGTAGCTGCGGCCCTGCCGCCCCCGCTCGGCCGCCAAGAGGTGGCCGGCTGCGACGTCGTCGACGTCGACCGCGTTCATGGCGGTGTCGACGTAGGCGGGCATGCGACCGTTCAGGAAGTCGAGCACGATCCGGCCGGTCGGCGTCGGCCCGTGATCACCGGGGCCGATCGGCAGGGTCGGCTGGACGAGCACGGCGGGGAGCCCCTCCGCCGCGGCCCGGAGCACCTCGTGCTCGGCGACGTACTTCGATCGCTTGTAGTGGCCGAACAGGTGCTCGACCCGGGGCCAGTGGCCTTCTGAGGCGGGCTCACGGCCAGCGCCGTGGCCGTTCGAACCCGAGTGGTCGAGGCCGATCGTGCCGACCGTGCTCGTGTACACCACCCGCTCGACGCCCGCGCGGGCAGCTGCGTCGAGCACGTTCAGGGTGCCCCCGACGTTGACGTCGTAGAACTCGTCGGGGCGGGGGCTCCAAAAGCGGTAGACCGCAGCGACGTGGAACACGTACCGGCAATCCCTCGCCGCCGCGGCGATCGCCGGTCCGTCCCGCAAGTCCGCCTCGACCGTGTCCACGTCGAGGCCGGCGAGGTTCATCCGATCTGCCCCGGGCTGGACCGTCGCGAGGACCTCGGCGCGCCGCTCGACGAGTGCGCGCACGACGGCGGAGCCGATGAAGCCGGTCCCTCCGGTCACGAGCACCCGGTCGCCCGGGCCGATCGTGCGCTCGGGCCCTCCCGGGCTCACGGCCTCGACACCGCTCAGCGGTGCAGCGCGCTCTTCGCGAGCGTCTTGCCGAACTCGAACACGAGCGAGGAGTTCCGGTGGGCGTCGGCGAGGACGTCGTCGAGAGCGGACACGAACAGCTCCACCTCGGCGTCACCGCAGATGAGCGGGGGCAGGAGCTTCACGATGTTGACGCTGTCGGCGGCCACCTGGGTGAGGATCCGGTGCCGGTTGAACAGCGGACCGACGACCAGCTGGCTGAACAGGCCCTTCCTCGCACCCTCGAGCATCTTCCAGCGCGACTTGAGCCGCAGCGACGAGGGCTCTCCGAACACGAGGCCGATCATGAGCCCCTTGCCCCTCACCTCGTGGAACATCTCGTACTTCTCGACGAGGGGAGCAAGGGCCTGCTGGAACCTCTCACCCATCTCGCGGGCATGGTCGACGATGCCTTCGTCCTCGAGGGTCTGGAGGGTGGCGAGACCGGCCACCATGGCGAGCTGGTTGCGCCCGAAGGTGCTCGAGTGCACGACCGCCCGCTCCATCTTCGAGTAGACCCGGTCGAAGATCTCCGCCGAGCAGGCCGTCGCCCCGACGGGAACGTAACCACCGGAGAGCGCCTTCGAGATCGTGACGATGTCCGGCTCGAGGCCGTAGTGCTCGTGGGCCCACATCCGCCCGGTTCGGCCGAGGCCGGTCTGGACCTCGTCGGCGACGAAGAGCGTGTGATGCTGGCGGCAGAGCCGCTGCACCCCGGTCCAGTACTCCTCGCTCGCGAGGTAGACCCCCTTGCCCTGGATCAGCTCGACGACGAAGGCGGCCACGTCGCCACGGCGCAGCTCCCGCTCGAGCGCGTCGAGGTCGCCGAAGCCGACCGGGTCACAGCCGGGAAGGAGCGGGCCGAAGCCGTCCCGGAACTCCTTGCCGCCGTTCAGCGAGAGCGCCCCGTTCGTGAGGCCGTGGAAGGCGTGCTCGGCATACAGGACCCGGGGGCGGCCGGTCGCGTACTTGGCGAACTTGATGGCCGCCTCGTTCGCCTCCGCTCCGGAGTTCGAGAAGAAGCACCTCCCGATCCCCCCGTGCAAGGTGCCGACGAGCGCCTCGGCCAGCAGGCCCGGCAGGAGCGCGCAGTCGAGCTGCACGAGGTTCGGGAGGTCCATGTCGAGCGCGTCGTGGAGCGCCTTTTTGATCACCGGGTGGGAGCGTCCGAGGGCATAGACACCGAAGCCTGAGAGGAAGTCGAGGTACCGCTCGCCATCGCGGTCGATGAGGTAGCAGCCCTCGCCGCGCTCGTAGAAGCGGTCCATCCCGATCGTCTTCAGGACCCTCGCCAGCTGCGGGTTCAAGAACTCCTGGTGGAGCTTGAAGTTCTGCCCCCGCCTCGTCTCCATCAGCGACTCGAGATCGAAACCCATCTACCCTCCGATCGGACGACGGCCAGCGTACCGGGGTGGCCCCGGCCGGTAGGCTCATCGCTCATGTCTGCTCCTGTCCGACAGCGTGGTCGGGAGGGCGGTGGCGGAGAGGCCCCGGCCGGTGCCGCTCCGGGAACCGGGGCGCCGATCGGCCCGGCCGACGCCCATGCCGTGCTCTCACGCCACCTCCTCGTCGACGGCTACCCGCTCGTCCTCGACCTCGCGAAGAGCCACGGCTCCTGGCTCGTCGACGCCCGCGACGGCACCGAGTACCTCGACTTCTACACCTTCTTCGCCTCCTCCCCACTCGGCCTCAACCCGCCCGGCCTCGCCGACGACGCCAGCTTCCTCGAGCACCTCGCCGTCGTGGCGGCGAACAAGCCGGCCAACTCCGACATCGTCACGGTGGAGCTTGCCCGGTTCGCCGACACCTTCGCCCGCGTGCTCGGCGACCCGGAGCTCCCCCACCTGTTCTTCATCGAGGGCGGCGCCCTCGCCGTCGAGAACGCCCTCAAGGTCGCGTTCGACTGGAAGTCCCGCCGCAACGAGGCGGCAGGCCGCTCGCGCGACCTCGGCACCCGCGTGCTCCACCTGCGTCACGCTTTCCACGGCCGGAGCGGCTACACGATGTCGCTCACCAACACCGACCCGGTCAAGGTCGACCGCTTCCCGAAGCTCGACTGGCCGAGGATCAGCTCCCCGGCGGTGACCTTCCCGATCGAGGAGCACATGGCCGACGTCGAAGCAGCCGAGCGCCTTGCCCTCGCAGAGGCAGAGGCGGCCTTCGCCCGCCACCCCCACGACATCGCCTGCTTTATCGCCGAGCCGATACAGGCCGAGGGCGGCGACCGCCATCTGCGGGCCGAGTTCCTTCGCGCGATGCAAGAGCTCTGCCGGGCCAACGACGCCTTGTTCGTCCTCGACGAGGTCCAGACCGGCGTCGGAGTCACCGGGACCGCCTGGTGCTACCAGCAGCTCGGCCTCGAGCCCGACGTGGTCGCCTTCGGCAAGAAGGTGCAGCTCGGCGGGGTGATGGCGGGCCGCCGGGTGGACGAGGTGGAGGAGAACGTCTTCCGCACGCCGAGCCGGATCAACTCGACCTGGGGAGGCAACCTCGTCGACATGGTGCGCTCGACGAGGCTCCTCGAGCTGATCGAGGCCACCGGAGCGATGGCGAACGCGGCCGAGCGCGGCGAGCAGCTGCTCGGGCATGTCCGCGCCCTCGCCGCCGACCACCCGGGGCTCATTACCAACCCTCGGGGCCGGGGCCTGCTCGTCGCGTGCGACCTGCCCTCGGCGGCACTGCGGGACGGGGTCATCCGCTCCCTGCGAGAGGAGGAGCACGTGATCGCGCTCGGCTGCGGCGACGCCTCGATCCGCTTCCGCCCCGCCCTCTCGGTCTCGGCAGAGGAGGTCGACGCCGGTGCGAGAGCCCTCGCGCGGGTCGTGAGCCGTGCTGCGAAGCAGGTCGGCCGGTGACCGCTCGCCAGTGCTGCTCGATCGTCGCCGGCAAGCCGACGGGCGACGACTCCGGCGGCCGGATGGCCTCGACCAACCCGGCCCGGCTGAGCGACGTCGTCGCCGAGGTGGCGCTCGGGAGCGACGAGACCTTCGTCGAGGCCGCGCGCTCGGCCAAGCGTGCCCAGCCCGCCTGGGCCGAGGTGCCGGCTCCCGTCCGGGGCCGGGTGATCGCCGAGGTCGGGCGGATCGTCGAGGCGAACAAGGAGGCGCTCTCGAGGCTCGTGACGAGGGAGGTCGGCAAGCCGCTCGCCGAGGCACGCGGCGAGGTCCAGGAGATCATCGACACCTGTGACTTCTTCCTCGGCGAGGGCCGGCGGCTCTACGGCGAGACCGTCCCCTCGGAGATGCGCGACAAGGCGCTGTTCACCTTCCGCGTGCCCGTCGGGAACGTGGCCGTCATCACGGCCGGCAACTTCCCGGTCGCGGTGCCGTCGTGGTACCTCGTGCCGGCGCTGCTCTGTGGCGACAGCGTCGTGTGGAAGCCGGCCGAGTACTCCGCTGCGGTCGCGACGGCCCTTTACGAGTGCTTCGCCGCCGGCGGGGTGCCCGACGGCGTGCTCAACCTCGTGCTCGCCGAGGGCGCCGCCACGTTCCGCGGCCTCGAGCGCTCCCTCGACGAGCACCTCGTCGACAAGGTCGGCTTCACCGGTTCCTCCGCCGTCGGCGCCGCCATCGGTGAGCTGACGGGCCGGCACGTCCAGTCGGCCTGCCTCGAGCTCGGCGGCAAGAACCCGATGGTGATCATGCCGGACGCCGACCTCGAGCTCGCCGTCGAGGGGGCTCTCTTCTCCGGGTTCGGGACGGCGGGCCAGCGGTGCACCTCCCTCGGCACGGCCATCGTGCACGAGTCGCTTCACGACCGGTTCGTCGAGCGGCTCGCCGAGCGGCTCGACGCCTCGCCCGTCGGCGACCCGTTCGAAGCCGTGCTCTACGGCCCGATGCTCGAGGAGCGGTTCGCCCTCCGCTTCGAGGAGTACCTCGACACGCTCGTCGAACCCCACCACCGCCTCCTCGGCTGCAGCGGGCGCGGGCGGATCACCTCCGGCGCGCCGAGGGCGGGCTTCGTCGGCGATCCGGACGAGGGGATCTTCTGCCACCCCGCGATCGTGGACGGGGTCCGTCTCGACGACGCCCTCGCACGGACCGAGACATTCGGTCCGATGATCGGGGTCGCCACCTTCTCCGAGCTCGACGAGGCGCTCGAGCTCGCCAACTGCTCGGGCTACGGCCTCTCGTCATCCATCTACACCAGCTCTCCGGAGGCCGCCTTCCGCTTCCGCAGCCGCATCTCGGCCGGGATGGTGAGCGTGAACAACTCGACCTCGGGCGCCGAGGCGCACCTTCCCTTCGGAGGCAACGGGAAGTCGGGCAACGGCTCGCGCCAGTCCGGCAAGTGGGTGCTCGATCAGATGACCCGTTGGCAGTCGATGAACTGGGACTACTCCGGTCGCCTCCAGAAGGCGCAGATGGACACCGACACGATCACGGCCGACCGGGGGTTCACGGTCACCCCTTAGGGACCCGCCGGTGGGGCCGGGTCACTCCTTCGCGCCTGCTCCTTCGGCTCGAGCAGGAGGCCGGGAGGTTCCGGTGTAGGGCCGTGCCATCGGGCCGATCGCGGCCAGGTCCACCTCCACGAGGTAGGGCCGGCCCGCTCCGAGGGCCGCCTTCGTGGCCATGCCGAAGCTCTCGGGCGTGCCGACACGCTCGGCGTCGACGCCGAGTGCTCGGGCGAGGCCGCAGAAGTCCGGGGACCCGAGGTCGACGCCGATCCGGTGCTCGTACTGCTTCTCCTGGATGTTGCGGAGGATCCCGTAGCCGCCGTCGTTGAAGAGGAGGACCACGACGGGCAGTCCCTCGGCCGCGATCGTGGCGAGCTCCGTGGCGCTCAGCATGAACCCCCCGTCACCCACCATGCAGAGCACCGGCCCGTCGTGCGCCACGGCCGCCCCCATCGCCTGGGGCAGCCCGAGGCCGATCGCGAAGCCGTTCGGCATGATCGACGTGCGGGTGCGGCGGACCGGCAGGAGGCGGTTCCCCCAGGTGTAGGCCGGGATGGTGGAGTCCTTCACGACCACGGTGCCCTCGTCGAGGAGGGCTGAGAGCTCGTCGAGGAGGTCGGCCTGGGCCCCGATCGACTGCCGGAGGCGCTCTCGTGCGGCCCCGGCCGCGCTCGTGATGCGCTCCAGCCAGGCCGGGTCGGGCCGAAGGGCGGGGTCGCGCGTCGCGTCCAAGTGGCCGAGGATGAACGAGAGGACCTTCTTCGCGTCGCCCGCCACCTCGATCGCGGCTCGGTAGCTGCGCCCCGGGATCGCCGGGTCCAGGTCGATCTGGACGAGGTTCGCCGGGAGCTCCATCTTCCAGTTCTCCGTGTTCGGGCCCTGGTACCGGGTGCCGATGCCGATGAGGAGGTCCGCCTGCCTCACGAGCTCGCGCACCGTCGGGTCCCAGGGGAGGTTCCCGATGCACAGCGGATCGTCCTCGGGAAGCAGGCCCCGCGCGTTCGGCGTGGTGAGCACGCCCGCACCGATGCGCCGGGCAAGCTCAGCCGTCTCGGCCTCGGCGCCGGCGCGCACGACCCCTCCGCCGGCCCAGATGAGCGGCGCCCGGGAGGCGGCGATCGCCTCGACGGCCCGTTCCCAGCTCGCAGAGGGCTCGCCCGCCGGTTGCCCGACCGCACGCCGACCCTGCAGCGAGGCGTCAGGAGCGGCATCGGCGTACTGGAGGTCGATCGGCAGCTCGACCGAGACCGGCCCCTGCGGCGCCGCCAGTGCGAGCTCAACTGCCTCGGCCACGGTGGCCGAGATCTCGTCGGCCGCCGCCGCCCGGAGCACCCGTTTGCTCGCCGCCGACAGCATCTCGGGCTGGCGCGGGACCTCGTGGATGAAGCCGCGACCGGCTCCGAGATGTCGGGTCTCGATCTGCCCGGTGAGATGGAGGACTGGAGAGCCGGACAGGTAGGCCTCGAGCAGCCCGCCCATCGCGTTCGCCGCTCCGGGACCGGTCGAGGTGATGCACACGCCGAGCCTGCCCGAGACGCGGGCGTACCCGTCGGCGGCGGCGGCGGCGGCCTGCTCGTGCCGGACCGTGATCGAGCGGGGCCTCCCCCGGCGCCGCAGCGCGTCGTAGACGGGCAGGTTGTGGACGCTCGGGATGCCGAAGACGACGTCGACTCCGGCCCACTCGAGGGCGTCCACGACGGCGTCGCCGCCGTCGTGGCGGCCCGCAGCGGCGTTCTCGTGGGAAGCGGTCATCGTTCCGACACCGTACTAACCGCCGCCCGCAAGGTGCTGCGGGGCGCCTATCGCCGTCAGCGGTTCTCGAACACCGGCTCGCGGCGCTCGAGGAAGGCGGCCACGGCCTCCGCGTGGTCCCTCGTGGTCCCGGTGTGGAGGTGGTGGGCGGCCTCCATGTCGAGGCACTCGAACAGGTCGCCGTGGACGGCTCGGTTGAGGTTCTCCTTCATGTACCGGTAGGCGATCGAGGGGCCGGCCGCGAGGCGCCGCGCCCGCTCAGCCGCCTCCGCCTCGAGCTCGGAAGCGGGGAAGACCGCGTTCACGATCCCGAGGCGCTCGGCCTCCTCGGCCGGGATCCGCTCCGAGAGGAAGTAGAGCTCCCTCGCTCGGCCCGCTCCCACGAGGCGGGTGAGGAACCATGTCCCGCCGTAGTCCCCGGCAAAGCCGACACGGGCGAACGCCGTCGTCAGCACGGCCCCTTGGGCGGCGTACCTGAGGTCGCAGGCGAGCGCGAGTGAGAGCCCGGCTCCGGCGGCTGCCCCGGGGATGACCGCGACCGTCGGCTTCGGCATGCGCCAGAGCCTGCCGGAGGTCTCCCTCTGGCTGATCCTCTGGCGATGGAGCGCCGCCTCGTAGCTGACGGAACGGGCGTCGCCACCGGGCTCGCCCGCCATCGCCTTCACGTCGCCGCCGGCGCAGAAGGCACCCCCGGCACCCGTGAGCACGACGCAGCGGACCTCCTCGTCGAGCTCGAAGCGGGCGAGCATCCGAGCGAGGGCGTCGAGCATCGGCCCACTCAGGGCGTTGCGGCGCTCTGGTCGGTTGAACACGAGCGTCCCCACCCCGTCCTCCAAGCGGGCGAGCAGGTGGTCGGTGCCGGTCTCGATCTCGGTCATGGAGCCTCCTCGGTCCCCACGATCATGTCCCGTCGAGGGGAACCACGGAAAGGCGGACGCCAGAGATCTCCCCGCTCCAGCGGGCCGGGACGCCGGCAACCTCTTCGAGCTCGAGCCCGCACGCCACGATCCCCTCTGAGCGACGGTCCGGTGCCTCCACGAAGGTGATCACCTGTCCGGCTCCCCGGAGCGAGATCGAGCGACCCGAGAGCTCCGCCCCGGGGCCGAGCACACGCGCCCAGGTCGCCGCCACCTCCTCCGGCTCTGTGACGGCGACCTCGAGCGAGCTGATGCCGCCCCGCCGGCGGCCCACGGAGTGGTGCACGCGCCCCGCGCTCCAGGCCGGTCCTGCCCACCGCCAGGACTCCGGAGGGTCCGCCCAGTCGAGGGAGACGATGGCGCCGCGAAGGTCCCTCGGGTCGAGGTGGGTTCCCGACATGTCGGCAAGGTCGCTCGTCCACACGATCCGCAGCCCGAGCTCCTCGGCTCGCCGGCGGGGCGACTCCCGGTCCGCGAACTGGAAGATCGCCATGTAACCGCCGTCGCGACCATCACGACGGGCGAGGTACCGCGCCCCCGCGCACTCCTCAACGACCGGCGTGAGCACCTCGAGAAAGCAGTCGCCAGCGGCGAGGACCCGGTTCTCGAGGCCGAAGTAGCCGACCCCCTCGTCCCGGTAGCCGGGCTCCAACCCGAGTGCCGTCTCGAGCTCGGCCGTGACGCGGGCAAGGTCAGAGGTGATGACGACCACCTGGCGGAGGCGGACCGGCACTGCCGCGGTGGCCGATCCCCGATCTGCGCGCACCCTTTGAGTATGTTCCCTTCGATGGCCAAGGCCGCGCGATCAGGCGAGTTCTGCTTCGTGCACGCGGCAGATCTCCATCTCGACACACCCTTCACGGGCCTCTCGCACACCGCCCCCCACGTCGGCGCCGCGCTGCGCGAGGCCTCCCTCGAGGCCTTCGACCATCTCGTCCAGCTCTGCCTCGACAGGGGAGCCGCCTTCCTGCTGCTGGCCGGTGACGTCTACGACGGCCCCGAGCGGGGCCTTCGTGCCCAGTTCCGTCTGAAGGCGGGCCTCGAGAGGCTGGCGGCCGCCGGGATCGACACCTTGGTCGTGCACGGCAACCACGACCCCGTCGGCGAGGGGTGGTCGGCCCTCGGGAGCCTCCCCGAGCGGGTGCACGTCTTCCCCCCCGGCCAGGTGAGCGCAGTGACCCTCGAGCGCGACGGCGAGGCGCTCGCCACGGTCCAGGGAGTGAGCTACGAGCAGCGCGTCGTGACCGAGAACCTCGCCCTGCGCTTCGCCCAGCAGGCCGGGCCCGGGCTCCAGATCGGACTTCTCCACTGCAACGTGGCGGGCGCGCCGGACGGGCATGCCTCCTACAGCCCGTGCACTCTCGGCGACCTTCACCGCATTGGGCTCGACTACTGGGCCCTCGGCCACGTCCACACCGCCACGGTGATGTCGGGCGAGCCGTTCGCCAACACCCCCTTTGTCGTCTACCCGGGCACTCTTCAGGCGCGAAGCCCGAAGCCGAGCGAGCGGGGACCGAAGGGCGCCGCGGTCGTCTCGGTGCAAGGTGGCAGGGTCGCCTCGTTGGAGATGGTGGCGTGCGACGTCGTGCGCTTCGAGGAGCTCGAGATCGACGTCTCGGCCTCCCCGACCGTGGAGGCCGTGCACGACGCCGTGACGGCTGCCGCCTCCGCCGTGCTCACCCGGATCGAGGGACGCGCGCTCGTGGCTCGGGCCCGGCTCATCGGGCGCTCCCCGGCCCATCCGGCGCTTGCGCGATCGGGCGTGCGCGAGGCCTTGGTCGAGCAGCTCCGGGAGGACTGGAGCCTCGCCGAACCGTTCGTGTGGTGGGATCGGTTGATCGACGACAGCCGGCCCGACCTCGATCTCGAGGCCGCCCGCTCGGCCGGCGACTTCGTCGCCGACCTGCTGCAGCAGGCACTCGAGCTCGGCGGCAGCCAGGCTCCGGGCCTCCCCCTCCCGGCAGCCTCCGTGCTGGACGCGACCGTGCTCGACGACCTGCTCGGCAAGATGCCGACCGAGCTCCGGTCTCGCGCCGTCACGATGCTCGAGCAGGAGATCACGGTGGCGGAGCTGCTCGAGTCCGCCACATGGACGGCTCTCGACCTGCTGGAGGCGGACACATGACCGGCCCCGCCCGTCAGGAGAGCTTCGGCGGCGAGGTCGGCCCTGCGGGGGTCGTGCTCCCCGCAAGCTGGCGGGGTGCCGCCCCTGCCCCATACCTCGCCTGGCTGGCGGTCGACGGCTTCGGCACCCTCGCCGGGCTCCGCATCGAACTCGCCCCCGGGTTGAACGTCGTGCTCGGCGAGAACGAGGCGGGGAAGTCCACCCTGTTCGACTTCGTGAGCGGGGTGCTGTTCGGCTTCCCCCGCCACAAGGCCGACGCCCACTTCCGGCCACCGGTCCGGGGCGGCCGGCACGGCGGCACGATCGGAGTCGCCCAGGGCTCCGGCGTCCTCACGGTCACGCGCCACGGCCCTCCCTCGAAGCATCTCGAGATCGTCGGCGAGGACGGCTCGGCCCTCGAGGAGACGGACCTGGCCCGGGTGCTCGGCGGGGCGAGCAAGGACCTGTTCCGCACCGTGTTCGCGGTCGACCTCGACGACCTCGGGCGCCCGGAGGCGCTCGGGCACGGCGCCGTGCGGGAGGCGCTCTTCTCCTCGAGCCTCGTCGGCCAGCGCCGATCGGTCGCCCATGCCCTCGAGCGGCTCGAGGCCCGCTGCAGCGAGCTCGTGCGCCCGCGCCAGGGAGGACTCGCGAATGTCGCTCTCACTGAGCTGCGCGGGGTGGAACGTGAGATCGCCGCCGCGAGGGCCAAGGCGGCGACCTACCCCCGGCTCCGGGCAGAGCTGGAACGACGGGGGGAGGCCCTCGGGGCCCTCCAGCTCCAGCTCGAGCGTGCCACCCGTGAAGCAGACGATCTCGCGCTGCTCGAGCGGTGCTGGCCGCGCGTGGTCGAGCGGCTGGAAGCGGCCAAGGCGCTCGACGAGCTCGGTCCTCCGACGGCCGACGAGCGGCGCGCCATCGAGCTCGCGCCGACGCTCGATGTCGTGCGGGACGAGTGGTCGGGCCATCGCTCCCGGCTCGAGGCGCTGGGAAAGTTGGAGCAGCAGGTCGTTCCGATCGAGCGCTCCATCGGCGAGCACGTCGCGCTGCTCGGCCCCTGGGCCCTTGCCGTCGCCGGCGACACGACGATCGACCTCGAGCCGGCGATCAGGCAGGCGGTGGAGCTCGCCGAGGCGACCACGGTCGCCGACAGTGCCATCGAACAGGCTGCAGCACGCCTCGCACAGGCCTCGGCCGGGCTCGCCGAGCTGGACGGCGAGAACGGTCCGCTCGGAGGAGCGGCCGAGCGGCAAGGGCCTGACGACGCCCCGCGGGCAGCTCTGCCGGACGCGCACGATCTGGAGCGACGCCTCGCCTCGCTCGCCGAGCTCCGCGGGCTCGTCGCCGAGCACGACGCGAGGGCACGCGAGCTGCGCCTCGTCGTTGAGCGCGAGCAGCTCCGGTCCGAGCAGGCCCGACCAGGCGCCCACGGCGCGGTCGCCGTCGTGGCGATCGCCGTCCTCCTTGTGCTCGCCGCCGTGCTCGCCGCCGAGCACAAGGCTGCCCTTGCGGCAGTGGCGGCCGGCGCGGGCCTCGCCGTCGTCATCACCTGGGTCCTCGCCGTGCGCCGGTACCGCTCGCCTCGAGCCGGCGACGGTGACCCCGCCCCTGCCGGCGGGGCGGGGGACTCGGCAAGCCGCTCGACGGCCTCGGCTCTGGCGGCCGAGCGTCAGCAGGTGGCCGCGCTCGGCCGCCGCATCGCCGAGCTGGCCGAGCGGCACGGCCTCGCAGAACCGGTGGCCGAGGCGTCGATAGAACGGGCCCGGCGCGAGGTGGAGCTCCAGCTCGCCGCACGGCACGAGCACGACAATCGCGCCTCTCTCCGGCGTGAGCGTGCCGCCCAGGTCCGCCAGGCGCAACAGGAGGCCGACACCGCCCGCGAGCGCCTGGCCGCGACGCGGCGGGCCACCTCGGAGCTCGCCGCACGCCTCGGCGTGCCGGGCTCGCCGGATGCACGGACCCTCGTGAACACGCTGTCGCAGCTCGCCAAGCTCCGCGACCGCCACGAAGCTCGCGTCCGGATCGCCAGCTCCGCGAAGGACATCCTCGCCGAGGTCCGCACCTTCGAGAGCCGCGTGATCGGCCTCGCCACCGCGTTGGGGCTCTCGGCCCCCGAGCAGCCACGCCCGCCGGAGCTGACCGGTGCTGGCTCGGCCCTCGAGGCGGTCGGCCGGGGCGCCCGGGCGAGCGCCGAGATCGAGCGGCTGCTGCGCGAGGCGGAGGCAAGGATCGAGCAGGCGCTGGAGCGCGCCCGGGAGCGGACGACGCTGTCCGGGCGCGTCGCCGCCGTCGACGCGGAGCTCGAGCGGCTCCTCGGCCGGGGCGAGCACGCCGCCGCGCTTCGGCAGGACCTCGCTTCCGGCGAGGTCCTCGCCTGGAAGGAGCGCAAGGAGTCGGCACTGGCGAGGCGTGAGGAGCTCGCACAGCGCCACGAAGCAGAGCTGCGCGAGCACCAGCAGCTCCTCGACGAGCTTGCACGCCTCGAGAAGGCGGCGGACCTGCCAGAGCTGGAGGCGAGCTGTGCAGCCGCCGAAGCGAGGCTCGAGCTCGCCCTTCGCGAGTACCTCAGCGCAAGCACGGCACGGCTGCTCGTCCAGCAGACCCTCCGGCGCTACGAGGAGGAGCGCCAGCCGGCCGTGCTCGCCCGGGCGGCAGAGCTCTTCTCGGCCGTCACCGAGGGCCGGTACCGCCGCATCGCCGTCGAGGGATCAGAGGACGCTGCTCCGAGCGTCCAGGTGGTGAGCTCGGGCGGCCAGCGCCTCGACGCCGGCCTGCTCAGCAGGGGCACCGTCGAGCAGCTCTATCTCTGCCTGCGGCTTGCGCTCGCCGAGTCGTACGCCGAGCGCGCGGTGGCCCTTCCCATCGTCCTCGACGACGTGCTCGTGAACTTCGACCCGCGCCGCAGCGCCGCAATGGCCGGAGTGATCGCCGAGGTCGCCGCCCGCCACCAGGTGATCGCCTTCACCTGTCACCCCCACGCCGCCGATCTCCTCCGGCAAGCGGCCGTCTCCGCGGCATCGCCCGCCCGCCTGGTGGAGCTGGCAGGCTGACTGCTCCTGCGAGGGCTTCGACGCCGTCAGCTCAGAACGAGGTCGTGCAGTAGGGCGGCTCGGCCCCACGGAACATCCGGTCACAGGTCACGAGCGCTCCCGCCGTGTGCTCGCGGATCAGCCCGACCGCGGCGAGGCTCCCCGGTCGCAGCCCCCCGAGGTAGATCGAAGCGAGCACCGAGACGTCGAGCTCCAGGTCCGCCGCCTCGGGTCCCTTGCCGGCCCCGGACTGCGGTCCCTCGACCTCGACGTCCCCCCCGGACGACCTGAGCCGGTAGGTCCCGCTGTTCCACGAGCAGAACGGATCGCTGACCGAGAGCACGAGCGCACCGTCGTCGTCGTAGCGGCGTGCTGAGAGGGCAGCTGCCACGTCCACGAGCCGGACGAAGGTGTGCTCGGCCGTCGCGCGAGGCCGCATCCTGCGGTAGTCAGAAAGGGCCCAACGGATCGGCTCGTCGACCGGCCGCTGCGCCGTCTCGATGCGGTCGACGAGGTCGAGGTCGACGAGGAGGGACCAGAGCGAGAGGTAGGCGTCCGCGCTGAGCGCGCACAGCTCGTCGAGATGGACCACCCGCTGCCTGCGTTCGCCCGGCTCGACAAGGACCCGGTAGGCAACGTAGCCGTCGGGCCTGCCGCCGTTCTCGTGGAGTGCGAAAAAGCGCCTCCGTTGCTCCTCGCCGCTCTCGTGGCCGAGGACGTCCAGCCATCCGGCCTCAAGGCGGGACACCTCGCCGGCACGCGTCGGCTGGTACGCGGCAAGCAGTTGCGGGAAGAGCTGCGCCGCCTCGGCCCGGTCGACGAAGCGCACCCGGCCGCTCGTGCCCGAGAGTGCGGGCGCTCCCGGCAATCCGGGCGGCTCGACTCGGATCGTCCGCGAGTCGATCGTGTACCAGCTCGCACAGGTGGCCGGCCCGTAGCCGAAGCGCTGGTAGATGCCCGCCTCGGAGGAGGTGAGGGTCGCGATCGCCTCGCCGCGGCGGCAAAGGTCGTCGAGCTGGTAGCGCATCATCGAACGGAGGCGGCCCTGCCGGCGATGGGTCGGCAGGACGGCAACCCCGACCACACCAGCTGCCGGGGTGGCGGCCGGGCCCGGCAGGGTGAGCGTGACCGGCAACGACACGGCGACGCCGACGATCTCGGGACCGTCGCGGCTCGCCACAACCCGCTCGGGGTCGCTGCTCTCCTTGATGACCTGCCGCACGTGCGGCTCAAGCCGGGAGCCGAACGCGAGCTCGTCGACCTCGAGAGTGCTCTCGATCTCAAGCGGGGTGACTGGGCCCGCCCCGAGCGCGTCCAGGGTCAGTGCTCCGCGTGGTCGCCGGCGATCGTCTTTCGGATCAGCTCGACACGCGCCTCGGAGGCGTTCGCGTCCTCCCCCTTCTCCTCGAACAGCGCCCGCCGATCCGCCTCCGCCTCGGCAGCCGCGTTGGCGTCGGCGGCCGCGAGCCGGGCCTCGATGCCCTCGGCCACGAGCCGCTCCGCCTCGGCCACGAGGGCGGCCACCATCTCGTCCTCGGGCACGACCCTCACGATCTGCCCCTTGATGAACAGATGGCCACGGTGACGACCCGCCGCGATGCCGAGGTCGGCCTCGCGCGCCTCGCCGGGGCCGTTCACGACGCATCCCATGACGGCGACCTGGATCGGGAGGCTCTTCTCCTCGAGTGCCGCCTGGGCCTGCTTCGCCACACCGATGACGTCGATCTCGGCCCGACCGCACGACGGGCATGCGATGAGGTCGAGCCCCTTGCGCTCCCGCAGCCCCATCGCCTCGAGCAGCTGCCGCCCCGCCCGCGCCTCCTCGACCGGGTCGGCCGTGAGCGAGTAGCGGATGGTGTCGCCGATCCCTTCGGCGAGCAGGGCCGCGATCCCTGCCGTCGCCTTGATCAGCCCTGCGGGAGGCGGCCCTGCCTCGGTCACGCCGAGGTGGAGCGGGTGGTCGAAGGTCTCGGCGGCGAGCCGGTAGGCCTCGATCATGAGCGGCACGCTCGAGGCCTTCACCGAGATCTTCACGTCGTCGAAGCCCACCTCCTCGAAGTAGGCGAGCTCCATGCGGGCCGACTCGACGAGGGCCTCGGGGGTCGCGCCGCCGAAGCGCTCGTAGAGGTCCTTGTGGAGCGAGCCGGCATTGACCCCGATGCGGATCGGGACTCCCCGGTCGCGCGCCTCGGAAGCGACGAGCTTGATCTCCTCGGGCTTTCTCAGGTTGCCGGGGTTCAAGCGGAGCCCGTGGACGCCCGCCTCCAGGGCGGCGAGCGCCATCTCGTAGTGGAAGTGGATGTCGGCGATGATCGGCACCGGCGAGCGGGGGACGATCCGGGCCAGGCCCTCGGCCGCCGCCTGCTCGTTGCAGGTGCACCGGACGATGTCGGCGCCGGCGCCGGCAAGCGCGTAGATCTGGGCGAGAGTTCCCTCGACGTCGGCGGTCTTCGTCGTCGTCATCGACTGCACGCTGATGGGCGCGCCGCCGCCGATGGGGACGCCGCCGACCCGGATCTGCCTCGTGGCGCGCCGCTTCGCGTTGGTGACTGGGGGTCTGGCCATCGTTTCCAGCCTACGGCGAGACGACCGGCCGGAGGTGCAGGGCGCCCCGCCCTAGCCGCCGGGCAGGTGGACCGGCTGGACGATGTTGCTGTAGAGCGCGCCCAGCCCGAGCACGACGATGAAGGCGAGGAAGAGGTACGCGACGGGCATGAGCTTCAGCACGTCGGCGTGGTACCGGCGGCCCCGGCGCGACCGGATCCGCTCGTAGACGGCGATGAGCACGTGGCCGCCGTCCAGGGGCAGCATCGGGAAGAGGTTGACGAACCCGACGAACAGGTTCACCTCGACGAGGAGCAGGAGGAGGAGGCCCGGGTCGACCGACGCAGCCTGCGAGCCGATCTGGATGATCCCGAGGATCGAGGTGACGGACCCCTGCTGCGAGCCGGAGCTCGAGGAGGAGGCCCCGTGAGCTGCCCCGTTCCCGTTCGGCCGGGAGCCGGCGGTCGCCACCGAGTGGGCGAACTGGGCGAGGCCGTGGAAGGAGAACACCCGCGCGATCCCGGTGGCGGTGGCCGCTGCGATCGACCCGAACTCCTCGAAGGCCTTCGGGATGCTCGCGACCGGCCCGACTGGCCTCGTCACCCCCGAGGTGAGCTCCACGCCGATGATGCCCGTCGGCTTCCGGGCCGTCGAGTGGACCCGCTGCCCGTCGATGATCTCGGTGACCGTGCGGGCGTCGACCGGCCGGACGTCGAGGTGGAGGAGACGGCCGTGACGATCGACGACGACGTGCAGCGTCGTCCCGGGGTGGGAGGAGACTTCCCTGGAGAGCGCCGAGAACGAGTTGATCCTCACCCCGTCGATGCTCACGAACCGGTCGCCCGGCCGGAGCCCGGCGATCTGTGCCGGAGTCCGGCCGTGGGAGAAGTGGAGCAACCCGAGGACGTAGGGGCTCGTCGGCACCGTCTGCCCGACGAAGACGAAGAAGCTCCAGCAGAGAACGAGGGCGATCAGCATGTGCATGGCGGAGCCGGCGACCGCGACGGCGATCCGGCGGGGGAAGCTCGCCTGGCGGTAGCTGCGGGCCTCATCGGCCTCCGCAACGTCCTCGAGCATCGTCATCCCGGTGATCTTCACGTAGCCGCCGGCCGGGATCGCCTTCACCCCGTACTCGGTCTCGCCCCTGCGGATCGACCAGAGCCGGGGTCCGAAGCCGAGGAAGTACTCGGTGACCTTCATCCCGCTCAGCTTGGCGGCGACGAAGTGCCCGAGCTCGTGGAGCATGACCATGGCCACGATGGCGAGGACGACCACGAGCACGCTGAGGGCGTGCAGCACGACGGCGAGCACGACGCCGGCTGCGACGACCGCGGCGAGCCGGATGACCGCCGCGGTGTTGGAGGTCACGCCGCGGCCGCTTTCGCCAGCACCCTCCGGGCGACCGCACGCGCCCCGGCGTCGGCGTCGAGCACGTCGTCGATCGTAGACAGGGCCGCCTGCTCGAAAAAGGTCAGGGTCTCCTCGACCACCTCGGCGATCTGCGGCCAGCGGAGCAGGCCGTCGAGGAAGGCCGCCACGGCCACCTCGTTGGCGGCGTTCAACCAGGCTGGCGCAGCGCCGCCCTCACGGCCGGCGTCGAAGGCGAGCGCGAGGCAGCGGAAGGTCTCGAGGTCGGGGCGCTCGAACTCGAGAGCTCTCACCGACGCCCAGTTCATGGCGCCGTAGGGTCGTGAGAGCCGTTCGGGGTAACCGAGGCAGTAGCCGATCGGCAGGCGCATGTCCGGATGGGAGAGCTGGGCAATGGTGGCGCCGTCGGTGAACTCCACCATCGAGTGGACGATCGACTGGGGATGGACGACCACCTCGATCCGGTCGATCCCGATCCCGAACAGCTCGTTCGCCTCGAGGACCTCGAGGCCCTTGTTCATGAGGGTCGACGAGTCGACGGTGATCTTCGGCCCCATCGCCCAGGTCGGGTGGGCGAGCGCCTCCTCCACCGTCACGCCCGCCAACTCGACGAGGCGCCTGCCCCGGAAGGGACCGCCACTCGCGGTGAGCACGAGCTTGCCGACGGAGCGGGCGTCGCCGGCCCTCAGGCACTGGTGGATCGCACAGTGCTCGGAGTCGACGGGGAGGATCTCCGCCCCGGGGGTGCTCCGGGCGCGCTGCACGACCGGGGCGCCGGCGATGAGCGACTCCTTGTTCGCGAGGGCGAGGCGCACCCCGCACTCGAGCGTCCGGACCGTCACACCGAGGCCGGCAAAGCCGACCACCGCGTTCAGCACCGTGTCGGCGCCCGCCTCGGCCAAGGAGGCAAGCGCGCCCTCACCGGCGCGCACCTCGGTTCCCGGGGGCACGAGCCGCTCGAGCTCGGCGGCGCGAGCCGGGTCCGCGAGCGCCACGACGGCGGGCCGGAACTCGTGGGCCTGCTCGGCAAGGAGGTCCACCGATCTCGCTGCACCGAGCGCGACGACCTCGAAGGAGCCTCGCGCCTCGCGCACCACCTCGAGGGCCTGGGTGCCAATCGACCCCGTCGAGCCGGCGATGGCAACCCGCCTCGCGCCCGCGGACCTCGGTTCGGATGCCACCTTGCCCTCAGCCGTGGAAGAGACGAACGAGGAAGTAGGTCGCCGGCAGCATGTACAGCAGGGCGTCGATCCGATCGAGCACCCCACCGTGGGCCGGGAGCAGGGTCCCCATGTCCTTCACCTTCAGGTCGCGCTTGATCATCGACTCGGCGAGGTCGCCGATCGGCGCCACGACCGCCGCCACCACGCCGAGCGCCGCGGCCCGGGGAAGCGTCCACGGGTGCATCTGCGAGGTGACGACGAGAGCGACGACGAGCGCGGCAAGACTGCCGGCGACGAGACCCTCCCACGTCTTTCCGGGGCTCAGTGCCGGAGCGAGCGGGTGGCGGCCGATCAGGCTCCCGAAGGCGTAGCCGCCCACGTCGTAGGCCACGGTGACCTCGGCCGCCCCGAGCAGGTAGGCGACGCCGTGGCCGCCGGGGTAGGCGGTGGGGTCGAGGAGCAGGCCGGCGAACGAGCCGAGCAGCGCGATCCAGCCGATCCCGAGCAGGGTGACCGAGATGTTGGCGACGACGTGGCGGCGGGTGACGCCGACCAGGTACCAGCCGATCGTGGCGACGACGGCGAGCGCGCCGACGATCGGGATCGCGGACGGCCCTCTCGTGTAGGCCGCCACGGCGAAGCCAGGGGCCGCGATCAGGCCGAGCAGGCTGGCTGGCTGATAGTGGGCCGTGCGCAGCGAGCGGAAGCACTCGGCGGCGGCAAGGAGCAGAACAAGGGCGCTGAGGGCGAGAGCGGCCTGCGAGCCAAGCCAGAAGCACAGCAGGGCGATCCCGCCGATGCCGAGCCCCGTCGCCGTGGCCACGACGGGGTTGCGCCCCTTCCGGGACGGCTGCTCGCTCCGGCCAGGCTCGGTCCCGCCGGCCGGGGAGGGCGACGGCTCGTCCGGCGCGGCACGGCCGCCCGCCCGCTCGCCGGTCGTGGCGCGACCGGCGAAGCTCACCGAGATCTCGGGGGGCCGCCCGTGCTCCTCGGCGAGGCCGGGCGCCGGCCCGCGGGTATCGGGTCCCGCCACGGGATGGATGGCCGTGCGCTCGCCCGAGTCACCGGAGTCCTCACGGCGGCTCGGGCCCAAGAGGGCCGGGCCGAACAGCTCCGCACCAACGCCAAGGCCGTCGTCCTCGCCGGCTGGCCCGTGCTCGACCACCGGGACCGCCTGGCTGATGAGCTCGGCGAAGGCCTCCTCGTCCTGCTGGAAGTCCCGCTCCGACTCGCGCCACACCGGGCCGGGGATGACCGGGCCGCTCGGCTCGCCATCCCGGAGCAGCACACGGGGCACCTCGCGGGTGGGCGGGTCAGTCCAGTCCGGGAGCTCAACCCCCTGGAGGATCTCGTCGGGGACGGGCTCCTCGACCAGGCGCTCACTCGCAGCGAGGTGGCGCGGGGCATGCCGGGCAGTGCGCTCGCCGGCGTCACTGCTCCCTGGCGGCGGCACGAGACCGGCTGCCACCCCGGCCTGGACGCCCTCGATGCGGGGACGCCCGGTGGTCGAAGGCGGGAGCGGGCGGGCCGGCCGGTCGTCGGGCAGCCCGTCGGCCGGAGCCTCGGTGCCAGCGGACGGCTCCGGGGCGCCCTCCGTATCGAGGGTCAGGGCCTCCTCGTCGGGGCGCGGCCCGGCCGGTCTCGTCGGTTCCTCCATGTCAGAGCTCGAGGAGCTCCTTCTCCTTCGTGGCCAGCATGCGGTCGATCTCGGCTACGAGGTCGTGGGTGACCCGCTCGAGCTCCTTCTCCGCCCGCTCGAGCTCGTCAGAGGAGAGCTCGCCGTCCCGCTCCAAGGCTTCGAGCTCGTGGCGGGTGGCGCGCCGGACGTTGCGCACCGCGACCCTCGCCTCCTCGGCCCGGTGCCGCACGACCTTCACGTACTCACGGCGGCGCTCCTGGGTGAGCTCGGGGAAGACGAGCCGGATGACCGAGCCGTCGTTCGCCGGGTTCACACCGAGGTCCGAGGTGACGATGGCCTTCTCGATCGCCTTCATCGCCCCCTTGTCGTACGGCAAGATCACGAGGACTCGGGGCTCGGGCACCTGGAAGCCGGCCAGCTGCTGGAGCGGCACCTCCTGCCCGTAGTAGTCGACCTTCACTCGCTCGACCAGCGCCGGAGCCGCCCGGCCGGTGCGGACTGCGGCGAAGTCGGCGCGAGCGTGCTCGACGGCCTTGTGCATCCGTTCACGGCACTCCTCCAGGGCGGCTTGGACGAGGTCGTCGTTCACGAGATCAGCGTACCTATCCGCTCGCCGGCGAGGGCGGCCCGCACGTTCCCGGGCTGCATGAGGTCGAACACGAGGATCGGGATCTGGTTGTCCCTGCAGAACGTGATCGCCGTCATGTCCATGACCCGCAGGTCACGGGCGATGACCTCCGTGAAACCGATCTCGTCGTAGCGCACCGCGTCGGGCGCGCTGCGGGGGTCGGCGCTGTAGACGCCGTCGACCCCTGAATGCGTGCCCTTCATGATCACCTCGGCCTCGATCTCGGCGGCCCGGAGCGCCGCCGGCGTGTCGGTCGTGAAGTAGGGGCTGCCCATGCCGGCCGCGAGGATGACCACGCGGCCCTTCTCGAGGTGGCGCATGGCACGGCGCCGGATGTACGGCTCGCAGACCTCTGCCATGTGCACGGCGGACAGCACTCTCGTCGGCTGGCCCGCCCGCTCGATGGCGTCCTGGAGCGCGAGGGCGTTGATGACGGTGCCGAGCATCCCCATCGTGTCGGAGGTGGCCCGGTCCATCCCTTCGCCCGCGCCGATCGTGCCCCGCCAAATGTTGCCGCCGCCGACGACCACCGCGATCTCGGTGCCGAGCTCGCCCACCGAGGCGGCGATCTCCTTCGCGAGGCGGTCCACCGTGGCGGCGTCGATCGTCTCGTCGGAGGCCGCGCTCGCAAGAGCCTCGCCGGAGAGCTTGAGGACCACGCGCCGCCAGCGGGAGGGCGACGGGGCCGCCGTGTGGCCGTCGGCGCGCTCCTCGGCGAGATGCTCCACCCGACCCGGTCCTAGGTCCCGACCACGACCTGGGCGAAGCGGCGCAGCTCGGCGCTCCCGAGGAGGTCCTTGATCGTCCTCTTCTCGTCGCGCACGTACGGCTGCTCGAGCAGCACCCGCTCCTTGAACCATCCGTTCAACCGTCCCTCGACGATCTTCGCGAGCGCCTGCTCGGGCTTCCCCTCGTTGCGGGCGATGGCCTCCGCGGTCTGGCGCTCGGCCTCGACCCGCTCGGCGGGGACGTCCTCGCGCCGCAGGTACTCCGGCCGGGTGAAGGCGATGTGGACGGCGATGTCGTGGGCAAGCTCGTGCCCGCCGCCCTCGATCTCGACGAGCACCGCGTTCACTCCGCGGCCGTTCTGGATGTGCAGGTAGCTGTCGAGAACGGCGCCCTCGGCCGCGACAAAGCGCACGGTCTCGCCGAGGGCGACGTTCTCCTTCGAGGTCACGGCGAGCTTCTCGACCCGCTCCCGCTGGGCGGCGAGCGCCTCTTCGCCACCAGCCGCGAGCTCCGCCGCGAGCTCGTCGACGAGCTGGACGAACTCGGCCGACTTGGCGACGAAGTCCGTCTCGCACTCGAGCGCGACGATGGCGCCCCGGTTGTCGTCGATGACGACGGCCACGGCGCCTTCCGCCCGCTCCCGGTCGGCTCGCTTCCCGGCGCTGATCTTTCCCTGCTCGACGAGCCAGCGGCCGGCGGCCTCGATGTCGCCCTCGTTCTCCTGGAGCGCCTGGCGGCAGTCGAGGATCCCGGCGCCGGTCCTGCGGCGCAGCTCGGCCACGTCCTTGGCACTGTACTCAGCCATCGATGCTTCCCTCGCTCGTTTCCTCGTAGGCTCCGGCGCCCGGCAGGGCACCCTCGGCGGTCGCCGCGGCACCGTTCGCCTCCGGCCCGTCCCCGGCCTCCACCGCAGGCGCGTCCTCCGGCTCGTGCGGGGCCGGTGCCTCTGGTGCCGCGCCGGCGGGGGCCGACGCCGGCGGCCTGGCCTGCACCGGCGGCAGAGAGTCGCCGATCCGGGGACCGCCCTGCTCGACGATGGCCTTGCGGGACGCGATGTAACGACCCTCCGCGACGGCGTCGGCCATGATCCGGCACATGAGCCGGCCGGCTCGGATCGCGTCGTCGTTGCCGGGGATGACGTAGTCGATCAGGTCGGGGTCGCAATTGGTGTCGACGACCGCGACGACGGGGAGCCCGAGCTTTCGCGCCTCGGTGACGGCGATGTGCTCTTTTTTCGTGTCGATCACGAAGATGGCGTCGGGAGGTCCCTGCAGCCGGCGGATCCCGCCCAGGTTGCGCTCGAGCTTCTCGAGCTCCCGCTCGTTCATGAGCGCTTCCTTCTTCGGCATGGCAGCGAAGTCGCCCGCGTTCCTCGCCGCCTCGAGCTCGGCGAGCTTGCGCACCCGGCCGGCGACGGTCTGGAAATTCGTGAGCATGCCGCCGAGCCAGCGCTGGTTGACGTACGGCATCCCGCACGCGGTGGCGAACTCCGCCACGGGGTCCTGGGTCTGCTTCTTCGTGCCCACGAACAGGATCGTGCCTCCCTCGGCCGTGAGATCCCGGACAAAGGAGTACGCGACCCCGATCCGCTCGAGGGTCTGGTTGAGGTCGATGATGTAGATCCCGTTGCGCTCACCGAAGATGAACCGCTTCATCTTCGGGTTCCAGCGCCGGGTCTGGTGCCCGAAGTGGACCCCGGCCTCCAAGAGTTGCTTCATCGTGACGACGGCCACTGTCGATCCTCCCGACGGTTGTGCTGATCCGGGCACGGCGCCGAGCAGGCGACCGCGGGTGTGCCCGGACGAGTCGTTTCATGGTGTCGGAGACCCGGGCGGGCCTCCGGGTCCATCGTAGCCGGTCGAGGTCGCCCGCCCGGTGGGCCGCTCAGACGAGCTGGTCGCGGAGGCGATGGCGCAGGCGGGTGACGGCCTTCGTGTGGATCTGGCAGGCCCGGCTCTCGGTGACGCCGAGGATGTCGCCGATCTCGGAGAGGTTCAAGCCCTCGTAGTAGTACAGCGTGAGGACCGTCCGCTCCCGGTCCGGCAGGGCGGAGATGGAGCGGGCGAGCAGCTGGCGCATCTCGGCGAGCTCGATCGTGGCCCCGGGGCTCTCGCCGGCGTCGGCGAGGCTGTCACCGAGCGTCCGCTCGCCCTGACCACCGAAGAGCACCTCGTCGAGCTGGAGGACGCCGGCCCGGGCCGTCTGCCTGAGCAGCGAGTCGAGCTCGGCCGGGGTGATCCCGAGCTCGTTCGCGAGCTCCTCGTCGGTCGGCGACCGCCGCAGGTCGTGCTCGAGCCTCGAGTACGCCTGGTCGGCCGCTCTCGCCTTGGCGCGCACCGACCGGGGCACCCAGTCGATGGAGCGCAGCTCGTCGAGGATGGCGCCCCTGATCCTCGGGACGGCGTAGGTCTCGAACTTGACCCCCCTGCTCAGGTCGAACTTCTCGATGGCGTCGATGAGACCGAGGATGCCGTAGCTCACAAGGTCGGCCTGGTCCACCGAGTCCGGCACACGGGAGAGGGTCCTGCCCGCCACGTACTTCACGAGGGGCGAGTAGTGGAGGATGAGCCGATCCCGGATCTGGCGGTCCGGGTGCCGCTTGTAGGCCGACCACAGCTCCTCGACGCGCTCGATGCGCCCGAGGTCGAGCGCGCTCATACCGCCCTCGGGTGTGCTCGCTCGTAGGCGGCCACGAGCCGTTCCGTCGACACGTGCGTATAGATCTCGGTCGTCCGCAGGCTGGCGTGGCCGAGCAGCTCCTGGACGACCCGGAGGTCGGCGCCGCCGTCGAGCAGGTGGGTGGCGTACGCGTGCCGGAGCGCGTGCGGGTGGGTGGGTCTCGCCGCCCGGAGGTCGACGATGCGGCGGACGTCGCGGGGGCCGAGGCGGCGCAGCCGCTTGTTGACGAAGACCGCCTGCCCGGCCTCCTCGAGACGTCCGAGGGTCGGGCGGCCCTTGGTGAGCCATGCCGCCAGCGCGTCAAGGGCCGGCTCGCCGGCGGGCACGCGACGCTGCTTCGACCCCTTGCCCCACACCGTCAGGGTCCCTCGAGACGACTCGACGTCGCCGAGGTCGAGGCCGCAGAGCTCGCTCACCCGCAGGCCGCAGCCGTACAGCAGCTCGAGGACGGCGTCGTCCCTCAGCCGCCAGACCTCCTCCTCGCCGTCGAGCGCTGCCCGGTCGGGCTCGAGCAGCTCGTGGAGCTCGGCCGGCGAGGGCACGCGAGGAAGGCGGGCGTCGCCCGCCGGTGCCGAAAGGCGCCGCGAAGGATCGGACGGGAGCTGGCCGGTGCGGACGAGCCAGGAGAAGTAGCGCCGGATCGCCGAGGCCTTGCGGGCAATGGTGCGCTTGGCGTAGCGGCGGGTGGCGAGATAGGCGAGGTAACGGCGGAGCACGAGGCGGTCGACGCTCGAAGGGCTCGTCCGGCCGCTGCGCTCCAGCCACTCGACGAGCGCGCTCACGTCGTTCACGTAGGCCCGTGACGTGGCTTCGGACTCGCCGGACAGCGAGCGTGCGAAACCCTCGAGCTCGAAACCCACGGCCTCAACGGTACCCGAGCGGCACCCCGGCTTCCGGCGACAACCGGCCGGGTGGAGGGCTCGCCACCCCCCGTGCACGCGGCGCCCCGGGGCGTGGGGGAAGATAGAGGGATGGCGAGCCGCATCCTTCTCGTCGAGGACGACGAACGCATCCGTGCCTCGATGCGCCTGTCGCTCGAAGACGAGGGCTACGAGATCGAGGAGGCCGCGAGCGGCGAGGAGGCGCTCGATGCCCACGCCCGGGCCCTCGTCAGCGAGCCGTTCGACCTCCTCGTGGTCGACATCATGCTGCCGGGGATCGACGGCTTCGCCTCGGTGCGCGAGCTCCGGCGCACGAGCACCGTCCCGATCATCATGGTCACCGCGCGGACCGACACCCACGACGTTGTGGCGGGCCTCGAGGCCGGCGCCGACGACTACGTGACGAAGCCGTTCGAGCCGAAAGAGCTCGCCGCGCGCATACGGGCCCTGCTGCGCCGGGCGCGCTCGGGCGAGGGCGGGCCGGTCTCGCTCGTCTTCGGCGACCTCGAGATCATGCCCGAGGCGGGCGTGGTGAGGCGGGGTGGCGAGGAGGTCCACCTCACCAGGACCGAGTTCCTCCTCCTCTGCGAGCTCGCCGCCAACAGCGGCAAGGTGCTCTCGCGCGAGCAGCTGCTCGAGAGGGTCTGGAGCTACGACTACTTCGGCGACGGCCGGCTCGTCGACGTGCACGTGAGGCGGCTGCGCACGAAGGTCGAGCACGACCCGAGCGAGCCCCGCCACGTGCTCACCGTGCGAGGGCTCGGCTACAAGCTCGCGCCGTAGGCTGGGAGCGAGGCCCACGCCATGCCCGAGGAGCCATGAGCACCACGACCGGAACGGGGCTCATCCGCAGGACGCGGGCCGGCCGGTCCCACCGTCCCCCACCGGAGGCCCCTGAGGCTCGGCCCGGCCCCGCCGAGGACGGCGCCGGAGAGCCGGGCAGGCCGGCGCGCCGGCGCCGCGCTCGCCCCCCCTCGCTCACGCGGCGGCACCGCCACCTCGGGCTGCGCATGCGGATCACGATCACCTTCGCCCTCGGAGCGGCGGTCCTCTCGGGAGCGCTCGCCACCATCACCTACTACTCCGTTCGCTCGTCGGTGCTGAGCCAGCAGACCAACTCACTCCTGCACGAGACGACGGCGAGCGCCTATCTGCTGAAGCCGGCGCTGACCGCCGGCACGCTGCAGTACGCCCGCTGGTTGCAGGACACCCAGTCCTCCGACGCGTCGGAGTCGCTGCTCTACCACCACCACCGCTGGTACGCCACCGCCGTCGCCTTCTCGCCGCCGAGCCCGATCCCGCCAGCCCTCCAGCAGGTGGTGACGCACGGCGGAGACGCCGCACAGACGATCGTCGTGAACGGGACGCCGACCTATGCCGTCGGCGTCTGGATCGCTCCGGTGAGGTCGGCCTACTTCGAGCTGTTCCCGCTCACCACCGTGCTGCGGACCCTGCACGTGCTGCTCGCCTCGCTCCTGCTCTCCGCCCTCGTCGTCACGCTCGCCGGGGCGCTCCTCGGGAGCTGGGCCGCGAGCCGGGCCCTCCGGCCGCTGCACGAGACGGCCAAGGCCGCGCTCGACATCGCCGGTGGCCGGCTCGACACCAGGCTCGAGACCGACGAGTACAGCGACCTCGCCGTGCTGACCTCCTCGTTCAACCGGATGGCGGACCGCCTCCAGGAGCGGATCGAGCGCGAGATCAGCTTCACCTCCGACGTGAACCACGAGCTGCGCTCTCCCCTCACGACGCTCGCCGCCTCGCTCGCCGTGCTCGAGGGGCGGCGGGACGAGCTGCCCGAGCGGTCGCGCCGGGCCCTCGACCTTTTGAGTGCCGAGGTGCGCCGTTTCCGCCGCCTCGTGGACGACCTGCTCGAGATCTCCCGGCTCGACGCCGGGCTCTCCGACCTGAGCATGACCGAGGTGCCCCTCGGCGACCTCGTCCGTCGCAGCGTGGCCGCCACGTCCCGGCCCGTCCCGATCCACCTCGGACCCGGTGCCGAGGACGGGCGGGTGCTCGTGGACAAGCGGCGCTTCGAGCGCATCGTGGCCAACTTGCTCGACAATGCCCAGCACTACGCGGGAGGCGCGACCGACGTCGTCGTGAGCGTCGACGGGCCGTTCGCCCGGATCTCGGTCGAGGACGAGGGGCCGGGCATCCCGCCCGAGGAGCGCGAGCGGATCTTCGACCGCTTCTCGAGGGGCTCGAGCGGGCGGCGGCGCGGTCTCGGGGAGGGCACCGGGCTCGGGCTCGCCATCGCCGCCGAGCACACCCGGGTCCTCGGGGGCCGGATCTGGGTCGAGGCGAACGGGTCGCGCGGCGCCCGCTTCGTCGTGGAGCTGCCGCTCCACAGGGACGGCGCGCTATGAGCCGGCTCCGCGTCGCCCTCGCGCTCGGAGCCGTCCCCCTCCTCGCGACCGCATGCGGCATCCCCATCGCCACGTCACCCACCCGGTTGCAGCGGTCGGAGATCCCGCCTGCGCTGTTCGTGTCGAACCAGGAGCAGCAAAGCGGCTGCCCGAAGCCGATCGCCGCCAATCCCGCCTACCGGCATGTGATCATCTACCTCGTCCAGTCGATCACCGGCGGGCTCGTCTCGCAGACCGAGTGCGTGAAGACGCAGTCGGTCACCGTGCAGCAGGTGCTGACGACCCTCGAGGCGGCGGGAGCGGAGTCGGACTACCCCGACGACACCGCGCTCAATGTGAGCTCCGACCTGCAGTCGGTCGGACCCGGACCGAGCGGCATCGGCCCGTGCCCGCCGAAGCGGCACCGCCAGACGGTGAGCTCCACGTCGACCACGACCACGACGGCGCCGAGCGGCACCGGCTGCACGATGGCAACGGTCCGGCTCGACCGCTACTTCCTCGAGCTCCAAGGCGAGGCGCCGATCCAGGAGATCGGCCAGATCGTCTGGTCCCTCGCCAAGTCGCTCGGGGTCCGGGAGGTCCGCTTCCTCGGACCGGGGGGCGGGAAGGTCGCGGTGGAGACGGCGTCCGGGCGCTTCGTGGACACACCGGTCACGACCTCGCAGTACACGCACATCGGCATCTGAGCCGGCGCGGTCAGGCCTTGGCGCCGAGGCCCACCTGAAGGCGGGGCGCGTCGCCCCACAGCCGCTCGAGGTCGTAGAAGCGGCGGGCCTCCTCGACGAACACGTGCACGACGAAGTCGCCGTAGTCCATGAGCACCCAGCGGGCGTCGTCGAGGCCCTCGACGGTGCGAGGCCCGCCGCCGCCCGCCGTCTTCAGGCGGCGCTCGATCTCCTCGGCGATGGCGCGTACCTGGCGGTCGTTCGAGCCGGAGGTGATGACGAAGTGCTCCGTGATGGCGAGAAGGTCGCCGACCTCGATCACCACGGTCGGGTCGGACGTCTTGCTCGCGGCGGCCTCCACCGCCAGCGAGACGAGCTCTGTTCCCAACAAGAGCGCTACCCCGCCCCTGCTACCGGCTCACGCCCGGCTGCTGCTTCCGGTCATCTCCTCGCCACGATACAGGTTGCGCTCACGGATGAGGCGGATGGCCTCGGGCGGGATGAGGAAGTCGAGCGGCCGGCCCTGCGCCGCCCGCTCGCGCAGCTCCGTGCTCGAGATCTCGAGGGCCGGGATCTCCGAGGTCTGTACCCGCCAGCCGGCGAGCGACCCTGCGGGGTCGCCGGGAGCGACCCGGCTGCCCGGACGGTTGACGACGACGAGGGTCACGGCGCGCCGCACCTCGTCCACCCGTTCCCAGGTGTCGAGGAGGTGGGCGACGTCGGCACCGACTACGAGGAAGAGCTCGGCGCCGGGGTGAGCTGCCGAGAGCTCCGCCACCGTGTCGGCGGTGTAGGACATGCCGCCGCGGGCGATCTCGATGTCGGAGGCCTCGACACCGGGGCACCCCGCCACGGCGGCACGGACGAGGGCGAGGCGGTCGGCCGCCGGAGTGACCGGACGCGAGCCCACCTTCTGCCACGGCTGGTTCGCGACGACGAGCAGGACCTGGTCGAGGGAGAGCTCGTGGCGCACGTTGACCGCGGCCACGAGGTGGCCGACGTGGACTGGGTCGAACGTGCCTCCGAGGATCCCGATGCGGGGCCTTCGCACGCTCGGACCTCAGCGGCCGGCGAGCCGTGCGACGACGGGGGCGAAGCTGTCGATCTCCGGCTCGTGGAACACCCAGTAGGAGTAGCCGAACTCCTCGCGGCGCCGCTCGAGGGTCTCGACGATCTCGTCCTCGGTCCCGAACACGGCGACCGGTGTGGCAGCGATCTCGTCGGGCGAGAACCCGAGGATCGCGGACATCTCCTCGGCCACCTCGGCCTGGGGCCGCCCGATCTGGGCGAGGAACACGAGGCTTTGGAGCTCGATGTCGGCAAAGCGCTCGCCGGCGTGCTCCCTTACCCACCCGATCCGCTCTGCGTACTGCGACGGGGTGGCCGACGCGATCGTCTCGGCGTTGATGCTGCCCGCCCGGAGCGAGGGGTTGATGCCGATGATGCGGGCGTGCTCGGCGGCGAGGCGCAGCACGCGACGGCTCCCCCCTCCGATGAGGAGCGGCGGTCCCCCCGGCGTATGCGGGCGGGGCAGGCCGTGGGCTCCCCGGAGGCGGTAGTGCTCCCCGTCGAAGTCGACGCTCTCGGAGGCCCACAGCGCCGTCATGACCTTGACGGCCTCTTCGAGGCGGGCGACTCGCACCGCCGGCTCGTCGTAGCCGAGGCCCGCCTCGTCGTAGTCGCTGCGGAGCCAGCCCGCCCCGATGCCCGCCTCGAGACGGCCTTCGGAGGCGAGGTCGAGGGTGGCGAGCTCCTTCGCCAGCACGAGAGGGTGCCGGTAGTCGTTGTCGAACACGAGCGAGCCGACCCTGAGAGAGCTCGTCGCCTCCGCAGCCGCCGTGAGGGCGACGAGCGGTCCGTACTGGTCCCCGAAGTGGTCCGGCATGAACAGCGTGGAGTAGCCGAGGTCCTCGAGCCGGCGAGCCTGGTCCCGCCACTGCCGGAGCGACGGAGCCTTCTGGAGCTGGATGCCGAAGCGGAAGGGGTGCATCCGCCGAGGTTAGCCAGCCGCTCGGGCTCGTTTAGGCTGTCCGGATGGCGCTCGGATCACGACCTGCGAGCTGGCAGCCCTCCTCGTGGCGCGAGCGCGAGGCACGCCAGCTCCCCGAGTGGCCCGACGAGCACGCGGCCGAGGAGGTCTACGGCCGCCTGCGGGCCCTCCCGCCCCTCGTCTTCGCGGGCGAGGCGCGCCGGCTCATCCGGTCCCTCGCCGCCGTGCAGGCCGGCAACGCCTTCGTGCTCCAGGCAGGTGACTGCGCCGAGTCCTTCGACGACTTCTCGGCCGACTCGATCCGGGACAAGCTGAAGGTGATCCTCCAGATGGCGGTCGTGCTCACCTACGGCTCCGGCGTGCCGGTGCTGAAGATCGGCCGCATCGCCGGCCAGTTCGCGAAGCCCCGGTCCTCGGCCATCGAGCGGGTCGGCGACCTCGAGCTGCCCGCGTTCCGGGGCCACATCGTGAACGACGACGTCCCCGTCCCGGCCGGGCGCGTCCCGGACCCCTCCCGCATGCTGACCGCCTACCACCAGTCGGCCGCCACGCTCAACCTGCTGCGTGCCTTCACGAAAGGCGGGTTCGCGGACCTGTCCCAGGTCCACGCGTGGAACCAGCAGTTCGTGGCGGCGAGTGCGGAGGGCCGCCGCTACGAGGCCATCGCCGAGGAGATCGACCGCGCTCTGCGCTTCATGAGGGCCTGTGGCGTCGACCTCACGGCCGACTCCCCCATGCACCAGGTCGACCTGTTCACGAGCCACGAGGCGCTCCTGCTCGGTTACGAGGAGGCGCTCACCCGGCAGGACTCGCTCACCGGCGAGTGGTACGACTGCTCTGCGCACCTGCTCTGGGTCGGCGACCGCACCCGGCAGGTGGACGGCGCCCACGTCGAGTTCCTCTCGGGGATCGGCAACCCCGTGGCCTGCAAGGTGTCGGGCACGATGTCGCCCGAGGAGCTGCTCGAGCTGTGCGAGCGGCTCAACCCCGAGCGCATCCCGGGACGGCTCACGCTCATCTCCCGCATGGGCGTCGACACGGTGCGCGACCGGCTCCCGGCCCTCGTGCAGGCTGTGCGCGCAGCGGACCACCCGGTCGTGTGGGAGTGCGATCCCATGCACGGCAACACCTTCGCGAGCGAGTCCGGCCGCAAGACGCGGCACTTCGACGACATCATCGGCGAGATCCAGGGGTACTTCGAGGTTCACCGGGCGCTCGGCTCGTGGCCGGGCGGCGTCCACGTCGAGCTCACCGGCGACGACGTCACCGAGTGCCTCGGCGGGATCGGCGACATCCTCGAGGAGCAGCTGCCGCTGCGGTACACGACGGCGTGCGACCCCCGCCTCAACGCCCGCCAGTCGATCGACCTCGCCTTCCGGGTCGCCGAGCTGCTGCGAGGCGGCTGAGCCGAGCACCCGCGGCGGGCCGGAGCCCCCTGTTCCCCGGGGCCGGCGCCGGCCTCGGAAGCTGCCCGCCAGCCTCCCGGCACAGAGCCCGAGGTGCCGCCGTGGCTCCCGTTGCGCGTGTGGCAGGTGTGAAGACGCGTACTATTCGCCCTGGGGCACCGGGCCGTGCCGGCAGGGTTCGCTCCGAAGCACCCGGCGGACCGGTCGTCCGAAAGGCAGGCATGCGAGGGGTGGCGCGGCGCAGCGTTCCAGGCGGAGGACCACCCCCGCCAGCGCGGTCGCTCACGGGGCTCCGGCCGCCGTGGGCCACCGTCCCGCCTCGATCGGGCGGAGCACCCCTCGTGATGGCCGTCGGCGCCGCCGTGGCCGTGCTCGTGCTCGCCGGCCTTCCCCGAGCCGCACTCGGCGACAGCGGCTTCGGCACCCCCGGCAGCCATGAGAGCGCCGGCAGCCGCGCCGTGCCGGTGTCCGAGCTCGCCTACGACCTCGTCTCCAGGAACGGGACCGTGACGAGCTTCGGGGGCGCGGGCAACTTCGGGGGGACCGAGAACGACACGCTCCCCGCCCCGATCGTGGGCATGGCGACGACGCCGGACGGGCGGGGCTACTGGCTCGTCGCCCGCAACGGGGGGGTGCACCCGTTCGGGGATGCCCGCTTCTACGGCTCCCTCGCCCACCGCC
>DATGKK010000101.1:0-3349 GCA_035294725.1 Acidimicrobiales bacterium
CGGCGTCGCTGAACCGGGCGCCGCTCGGCAGCTCGAAGTCGTAGTAGAAGCCGTCGGTGATCGGGGGCCCGATCGCGAAGCGGGCGCCCGGCCACAGCCTCGTGACGGCCTGCGCCATCACGTGCGCCGTCGAGTGGCGCAGCACGGCCCGGCCCTCCTCGGTCTCGCCGGTGACGATCCGCACCTTCGCGCCGTCGTGGAGCGGGCGGCCGAGGTCGCGCAGCTCCCCGTCGACCTCGACGGCGACCGCAGCCGCCGCGAGCCGCCGGCCGATGAGCTCTGCCAGCTGCAGGCCCGTCGTGCCCTCTACGACCCGTCGCTCGGTTCCATCGGGGAGGATGACGGTGATCTCGGGGGCCATCGGGCAAGCGTACCGAGGAGGCGGCGGCCGGCTCGAACGGCTACAGGGGGACGCCGAGGAGGGCGGCCGCCCGGCTCACGCCGGTCCCGGCCGCGGCGGCCGCGTCGATCGCCGCGAGGGCCCCCGGGGTGTCGAGGTCGTCGTCGAGACGGGCGCGAACCTCGTCGAGTGCCCCCTCGCCCGTGCCGGCCGCCCTCCACCGCTCGAGGCGGGCCGCGGCGATCTCGAGCAGCGCGGCGTCGAACTCCCACGACTCCCGGTAGTGCTGGGAGAGCAGGGCGAGGCGGATCGCCGCCGGCTCGACCGTGGCGAGAAGGTCGTGGACGAACACGAGGTTGCCGAGCGACTTGGACATCTTCTCGCCCCCGAGGCGCACCATGCTGACGTGCATCCAGTGCCGGACGAACGGCTCCCCCGTCGCCGCCTCGGACTGGGCGCTCTCGCACTCGTGGTGGGGGAAGATGAGGTCGCTGCCCCCGCCGTGGAGGTCGATCGTCGTGCCCAGCTCGCGAAGGGCCAGCGCCGAGCACTCGATGTGCCACCCCGGCCGCCCCTTGCCCCACAGCGAGTCCCACACCGGCTCGCCCTCCGCCGACGGCTGCCAGAGGACGAAGTCGAGCGGGTCGTCCTTGAACGGGTCGTCCGGGTTCCCCCCTCGCTCCGCCGCGAGCTCGAGCATCTCGGCGCGGCCGAGGTGGCTCACCTTGCCGAAGCCCTCGTAGGTCGAGACGTCGAAGTAGACGGCGCCGCCGGCCCGGTAGGCATGGCCGGAGTCGAGCACCATCCCGATGAACCCGAGGATGTCGGGGATGGCCGAGGTCGCCCTCGGCGTGGCGTGGACCGGGAGCACGTTGAGGGCCGCCATGTCCTGCTCGAACCGGGCGATCTGGCCTGCGGCGAGGTCGAGGTAGTGCACGTCGAGCTCCCTCGCCTTGCGCAGGATGTCGTCGTCGACGTCGGTGATGTTCCTCACGCACTGGGTTCGGTGGCCGAGGTCGCGAAGGCGCCGCTGGAGCACGTCGTAGGTCACGTACACCGCGGCGTGGCCGAGGTGGGCCGCGTCGTACGGCGTGATGCCGCAGGTGTACATCTTCACGACGGGCCCGGGCTCGAAGGGAACCACGGCCCGCCGGGCGGTGTCGTAGAGCCGCATCGCCATGGCGCTCAGCCGGAGAGGCCGGTGAGCCGGATGCTCGCCTGCGCCCGCTGCCGGAGGTTGATGCCGATCAGCACCGCGGTGAACGACTCGATGGCGGCGGCGGCCGAGAGCGAGCCCGCGTCCACGCCCCGCAGGCCCGGCACGGCGTCGACGAGCTCGATCGTGGCGGCCGTGGCTCGCTCATGGTCGGAGCAGACGAGCACGTCGGCGTCGAGCGGCTCGTCGATCGCCCCGAGGCCGCGGGCCGGCACGTGGTGGAACGCCCCGGCCACGAGCGCCTCGGGCGCCGCCTGCTGCACCGCCACGCTCACCGAGCCTCGGGGCGGGACGAGGGCCTGCAGCTCGTCGCCCACCTTCGAGAACGCGTTCGCCATCGAGACCACGACCCGGCCGGCCAGCCGGTCCCGCAGCGCGGCCGCCGTCGGCGCGGCGCCGTCCCAGGGCGTGGCGAGGACGACGAGATCGCAGCCGCACGCCTCCTCGTTCGCCACGCCGGCAAGGGATAGGTCTCGCCCGGGCCACCGCTCGCGAAGGCCGGCGACGGTCGCCGCTGCCCGCTCGGCGTCGCGCGACCCGAGGCGGACCTCCATCCCGACCGAGGCGAGGCGGAGTGCGAGGGCGCGCCCGGCCGGGCCGGTGCCTCCGAGGATGCCGATGCTCATGGGTTCACCTTGTCACAGAACCTGCTCCGCCGACGACTGCGGCGGAGCAGGGGCGGCAGGCTCGCGCCCGCCCTCGGCGGTGGCGGCATCGGGCGGCGCGCCCGGCACGTAGGCACGCAGCTTCGGCATGAGGGCGCCCACGAGCGCCACCCCCGCCAGGCAGCCGAGGCCGCCCGAGACAACCGAGACCTGGGTACCCGCCGCCGCAGCGACGGCCCCGGCCTCGAAGTCGCCGAGCCGGGGGCCGCCCGTCACGACGGCGACATGGATCGCCGAGAGGCGGCCGCGCAGCCCGTCCGGGGTCATGGTCTGCAGGATGGTTCCCCGGAACACCGCAGAGACGACGTCGGCCCCGCCCGCGACCCCGAGCAGCACGAGGGCAACGGGGAGCGAGGACACGAGGCCGAACCCGGCGATCGCCGCTCCCCAGACTGCCACCGCCGCGAGGACGGCGCGGCCCTGCCGGCGCACCGCGGCCACCCACCCCGTGAGGAGGGCGCCGGCAAGGGCGCCGACCGAGGGCGCCGCGTAGAGCAGGCCGAGCGTGCGGGCGCCGCCATGGAAGCGGACGAGGGCGAGAGCCGGGAAGAGGGCCCGGGGCATCCCGAGGATCATGGCGTTGAGGTCGATCACAAAGGTGCCCTGGAGCGCCTGGCGGCCCCGGAGGAACCGGAGGCCCTCGCGGATCGACCGCAGGCCGAAGCTCGCACCCCCGGCGCCGGGAGGGAGCCGCCGCAGGCTCGCGACGGCCGCCATCGAGGCGAGGAACGTCGCGGCGTCGATCGCGTAGGCGGCGCCGAGGCTCACCTGGGCGATGAGCAGGCCGGCCAGCGCTGGGCCCGCGACCTGCCCGAGCTGGTAGAGCAGCTGCCAGAGGGCGTTCCCGCTCGCGAGCTCGCTCCGGTCGAGCAGCCCGGCGATCACGGCCGAGCGGCTCGAGCTGTCGACGGTGGCGAAGGCCGAGCTCGTGGCCGCGAGGGCGTACAGCGGCCAGATCGCAGGGTGATCGGAGAGCGCGTTGAGGCACAGCAGCACGCTCGATGCGGCCATCACGAGCTGGGCCGCGAGCAGCACGCGGCGCCGGTCCACGGCATCGGCGACCGAGCCGCCGACGAGGGCTCCCGCCAGCACGGGGAGGATCTGCGCGAGGCCGATGAGGCCGACGTC
>DATGKK010000102.1:0-2130 GCA_035294725.1 Acidimicrobiales bacterium
GGTCGAGCGGGCACGCCCGAGCCGTCTCGCGACCGATGAGGAAGCGCGCGGCCGCGATCGCCCGCTCGGCGTGACCGAGGGCGACGAGGTCCTGCTCGACTCGCTCGAGGCGGTCGTGCTCGCCGACATAGCGGACGGGGCCTGGCGCCAGGCGGCCCTCACGATCCTTCGCGCGGTCGCGGCCGTGAACCGTGTCATCGAGGAGACCAGGCCCTGGGAGATCTCGAGGCAGGAGGCGAGGAGCGGGACCATCGACCCCGATCTCGACGTCCTGCTCGGTTGGCTGGCGCACGCGGTCGAGGCGATCGCGGCAGCTGTACGGCCCATCCTCCCCCACGGAGCGGGCCGGTTGGCGGGCGCGTCCCGTGCTTTCCCACGGCTCAGCTAATGGGGGTCCACCACCTCCGCAGCTGAGCTCGTGAGGCTGGTGGCCGAGCCTTCGGCAGGACAGCACTCAGCTCGGCAGAGCCTCGAGCTCTACCGCTAGATCGTGCGCCTTCCGGCGGTGAGGACGGCCTGGACAACTGGTGGGATGACGTGCCTCGAGCACTGAACCATTAGCGAGTCTGCGGGCCGGCTCGGCTCATTGGTCCAACTGATCGGAGGTGGCACATGGCAAGGGTCTTCGTCGGGCACGACTGGGCGGAGGACCATCACGACGTCTTCGTCGAGGACGCGAGCGGCAAGCGGCTGGCGTCGGCTCGCCTGCCCGAGGGCGTGGAGGGGATCGCCCGCTTCCACGAGCTCGTCGCCTCGCACGTCGACGAGCCCGGAGAGGTCCTCGTCGCGAGCGAGACCGACCGCGGACTGTTCGTCGGAGCCCTCGTGGCGGCCGGCTACGAGGTGATCGCCGTCAACCCGCTGTCCACCTCCCGCTACCGCGAGCGGCACTCGACCTCGGGGGCGAAGTCGGACCCTGGCGATGCGCGCGTGCTCGCGGAGCTGGCCCGCAGCGACGGCCACAACCACCGCCGCGTCGCCGGCGACAGCGAGCTCGCCGAGGCGGTGAAAGTCCTCGCCCGAGCCCACCAGAGCCTCGTGTGGACCCGTCAGCGCCAGACCAACCAGCTGCGCTCGACGCTTCGCGAGTTCTACCCGGCTGCCGTCGAGGCCTTCCCCGAGCTGGCTGCTCCCGAGGCGCTCGCCGTGCTCGCGACAGCGCCGACGCCTGCGCTCGGGCGAGGGCTCTCCCGCTCGAGGATCGCGGCGGTGATCCGCCGGGCCGGGCGGAAGCGCCGCGTCGAGGAGCGGGCCGAAGAGATCCAGGCGGCGCTGCGGGCCGAGTACCTCGAGGCCCAGCCGCTCGTCGCCTCGGCCATGGGCGCGGCGGCCGCCGCGCTTACCAGGGTCATCGCCGAGTGCAACCGGCAGATCACAGAGCTCGAGGAGCAGCTGTCAGAGCATTTTGAGCAGCACCCGGACGCGAAGATCATCCGCTCCCTGCCAGGACTCGGGATGGTCCTCGGCGCCCGGGTGCTCGGCGAGTTCGGGGACGACCCGAACCGCTACTCAGACGCCAAGTGTCGCAGGAACTACGCCGGCACGTCACCCATCACGAAGGCATCCGGCAAGCACAGGGTCGTGCTCGCCCGCTACGCCCGCAACCGGCGGCTCGCCGATGCCTGCCACCTCTGGGCCTTCGCCGCCATCACGGCGAGCCCGGGGGCACGAGCCTTCTACGACGAACGACGTGCTTCGGGCGACACGCACCATCGAGCACTGCGTGCGCTCTCCAACCGCCTCGTCGGAATCCTGCACGGCTGCCTCAGCCACGGCACCCTCTACGACGAAGTCATCGCCTGGGAGCATCGCCAGCCCGCTGCCGCTTGACAGCTTCAGCCCGTGGGATGTCTAGCGGGAGGCGGGCGACCGATCCGGTTGACGCTCGGTGCCGGCGTCGCCCGCTCAGGTCGAGGCTCGTCGCCTCGGAATACCGGGGCACCACGGCGTTCAGCGCACGTCGAAGCGATCCGCGTCCATCACCTTGGTCCACGCCGCGACGAAGTCCATCGCGAACTTCTGCTCGGCATCGGCGCTCCCGTAGACCTCCGCCAGCGCCCGTAGCTGCGAGTTCGAGCCGAACACGAGGTCGACCGCAGTCGCCGTCCACCGGAGTGCTCCGGTGGCGCG
>DATGKK010000103.1:0-34336 GCA_035294725.1 Acidimicrobiales bacterium
TGAGAGCTGCCGGAGCGCCTGGAGGCAGGTGGTCCGGATCGGTGCCGCCCGGGCGCGACACCCGCCGCCAGCAGGAAGAACGTCCCGGAGACGGCCGGCATTCCCGCCCGGCCGCCTCGATGCGGCGCCCTACCAGCGGTAGTGAGCGAACGCCCGGTTCGACTCCGCCATCTTGTGCATGTCCTCCCGGCGCTTCACCGCGGCCCCGAGACCGTTCGAGGCGTCCAGGATCTCGCCGGCGAGCTTCTGGGCCATGGTGCGCTCCCGGCGCTGGCGAGCGTAGGTCACGAGCCAGCGGATCGACAGCGTGGTGGCACGCCGCGGCCGCACCTCGACCGGCACCTGGTAGGTGGCGCCGCCGACCCGGCGGCTTTTCACCTCGAGCTCGGGGCGGGTGTTGTCGAGCGCCCGCTTCAAGGCGGCGATCGGCTCGGCACCGGAGCGCTCCCGGACGATCTCGAGCGCCTCGTAGACGATGCGCTCGGCGAGCGACCGCTTGCCCCGGCTCAGGATCTTGTTGACGAGCTGGGTGACGACGACCGACCGGTAGACGGGGTCCGGCACGAGCTCCCGGCGGGAGGGTGGGCCCTTGCGTGGCACGTCAGCCCTCCTTCTTCGCGCCGTAGCGGCTCCGGGCCTGGGCCCGGTCGCGCACGCCGGAGGTGTCGAGCGTGCCGCGGACGATCTTGTAGCGGACACCTGGCAGGTCCTTCACACGGCCACCACGCACGAGCACGATCGAGTGCTCCTGGAGGTTGTGGCCGACGCCCGGGATGTAGGCGGTCACCTCGTGGCCGCTCGTGAGCCGGACACGGGCCACCTTGCGCAGGGCCGAGTTCGGCTTCTTCGGGGTCGTGGTGTACACGCGCGTGCAGACGCCGCGGCGCTGGGGAGCCCCCCGCAGGGCCGGCGTCTTCGTCTTCGACCTCTTCGTGTCCCGTCCGTTCCGGACGAGCTGGGCGATGGTGGGCACGCGTTACCTCTCGGGCAGGCTCTACCTGGTGCCACGTGCGCGGCGGAGAGCCCGCCGATGTGGCCGTTGGACTATACCAGCGCCGGCGAGAGCCCACCACCGTCGCTCCCGGCGGCCCGGAGCTCCCGCGGTGCCCGTGCCGCTGGCGGCACCGGGAGCCGGCGACCGCTCGCAGTGACTATTCGGTCACTCTCAGACAGCACCGCTTGTCACTCCCGAGGGCCGGCGCGAAACTCGCCGCGCTCTCTGCCGTGCGGCCCTGACCGATCGCCGGCAGATTGCGGGGAGGGGTCCTGGGGATATGGTCGTCGCGCCTGAGGTGGACGACAGAGCGCTCGTCGCTCGAGGGGGCGGAGCTCATTCGATGGCCTCGCGCCCCTACGGCCGCGGACCCGCCGTGGCCTCGCGCAAGGTGCGGGCGTGCTTTCGCGTCGTGGTCCACGATGCCCAGGGCGGCCAGCCCGGCTACCGCGGGATGGGAGCCTTCGCCGTGGCGGCCATGCTCTCGAGGATCGGGATCGACTCGGAGTGGGTCGATGCCGGCGAGCCCGCCGAGGTGCTCGCCCGGATGGCCGACCCGGCGCCATCGTGCGCCGTCCTCGTGCTCTCGGCGGCCGGGAGGCGGCGGGACCCGGACGCCGCCGTGGCCCGCATGTGGGAGCGGCCGGCCGCCCTCACCCGTGGCTACCTCGAGGCCGGCCTCGAGGTCGTGGCGGTGCGGCTCGGCGGCAGCACGGCAGCTCTCGCCGCCTGCATCGAGGCGGGCGCGACCCCGGTCGCGAGCCTGGAGGACCTCCCCCGCGAGCTGTGCCGCCTCGCCGGCGGGCTCTCCGCAGGCTGGTCATGGCCGGAACGGGACCGGCCGGCAGCCGAGCCGGGGCTCGCCGACGGCTTCGGCGACGACGACCGTGCCGCCCAGCTCGCCGCCCTTCGCCGGCTGACGGGAGCCGAGCGCCGGGTGCTCGCCCTCCTCGCGAGCGGCTGGAGCGCCCAGGAGATCGCGGAGCAGTCGGTCCTCTCGCTCAACACCGTCCGCTCGCACATCCGCTCGATCCTGCGCGAGCTTGGCGTGAGCTCCCAACTCGCCGCAGTCGCCATCGTCAACGGAGCCGCGCCCTTCGCTCCGCGCAGCGAGGCGAGCGCGACGGCGTCGCAGCACCGCGGGTCACGCAGCCAAGCGTGACCTGAGCCGCGCTCGGCACCCTCGGCCTCACGAGGGCCGGGGGGCAGGGCTCAGCCGGGCGGGGCCGTCGCCGGGGGGTTGGCAGCCGAATCGCCCGCAACTCCGCCGGCCGGCCCATCTTCGGCCCTGCCGGCCGGCGCCGGCGATCGGAGCGGGGCGGGGGCGACCCCGGGCCGCTCGACGGAGCCCTCCTCGGGCACGAGAGGGAGCGAGACCCGCATCGCCTGTTTGAGGTGCCGCTTCAGCCTCCGTCCCCGCAGCGCGAGGCGGGTGCCGAGGACGAGGAGGGTCAGCACGAGGGCGAGGAACACGGCGAGTGCGATGAACAGCCCGAGCGGGTACATGCTCGTGGCCAACCCGAAGGCAGTGGCCGGCGAGCCGGCGAGGAACCCCTTCAGCCGGAACGACCCCGTCGCGAAGCTCGGGAACCCGACCTCGACCCGGTAGGTCCGCCTCGAATGCGGCGGTATCGGCGACAGCTGCGGGGCTGCCACGTTGATGGGCGCGGCTCCTGCGGGCGCCAGGGTGAGGATGAGCGGCCCGAGGAGCAGCCTGGCGCCGGAGCCGTTCACGAGCGTGAGCACGAGCGTGCGCTGGGGGGCTGCCCCGAACCAGGCCGTCCACGGGCCGTCGCCGCGGATCGAGGCATCCGTCACCCCAAGGCGCAGGTACGGGTTCGCCACCGTGATCCGGCGGAGGGGAGCCACCGGCACGCCGAGGATCTTGACCGGAGCCTGGACCGGGCTGGCGAGGTTGGGCGAGACCACCTCGACCACGCACGGGCAGGGCACGGGCGGGCGGGCGAGCACCACCCTCTCGCGCACCCGGCCCGACGGGGTGTCCGGCGCCATCTCCGAGGCGCCGAGGTTGCAGCCGGCCGAGCCCATGAGCCCGCCGTCGCCGCAGATCTGGAAGGTCACGTCGATGCGGGGCGGGAGGCCCTTCGCGACGACGGCCACTACGGACCCGACCCGCCCGACGCTAGGGCGCACATACAGCCTGGGCCGACCGGAGGAGGCGAGCGCCGGCGGGGCGAGAACGGCGAGGGCGGCACTGCCCGCCAGAGCGGCAAGGCCGAGGGCGGCGAGCGAGCGCGCGAGCCGCCGGCGGTGTCCTCCCCTCGCCCCTCGGCCACCTCCATCCGGCGCCCTGCACGCCGGCCTCCGCCGGCACGGCGAGCTCACGCCTTCACGGCCACCTTGTCGCGGTCCGGAGGGGGCGCCTCCGGCACCGGGCCTCCCTTGTGCCGCTTGCGCTGGCGGTAGAAGAACCAGCCGGCGGCGAGCAAGAGGAGGCCGGCGACGATGAGGACGAGGGCGAGCGGGAGGTCGAGGTAGCTCGTGCCGCCCGAGGTCACCGCACGAGGGCCGCCGAAGGCGGCCTGGGCGGTCACGGTCACGTGCACGTGGTACAGGTCCACCCCGGGGAGGTCCTTCACCGGGACCGTCACGATCGGGTCAGACCCCGGCAGGAGGTCCCGGTAGGTGACCGCCCCGAGCTTCCCGAGACTGCCGCCGAGGTCAGAGGTGATCTGGACATGCGCCGTGGCGTTCACCATGGCGTTGCCGATGTTGGCGAGCCGGAACTCGACGTACCCCTTGCGCACGCCGGTGAGCCACGAGAGCCAGTTCGAGGGAGAGCTCACGAGGCTCACCCCGTTGATGGCGAGCCTGCTGCGGATCGGGGCCCCGAGCACGTGCAGGTAGACCCGGACGCCGATCCCCTCGTGCACCCCGATCACGACCGCCCCCGAGCGGCGGTAGGTGATCGCCGTGTTCTGGGCGACGACGCCGCCGGCGTAGTCCCCGCCGGGGATGCCCGCCGGTATGTCGATGTGGAGGGGGATGATCAGCTGGTGGTCGGGTGCGACCGTGATGTGGGAGACCGGGACGTGGAGCCAGGTGCCGACGAGGTGGGAGGGCTCCGTCGGGGTGAGGAAGCTGAAGCCCCCGCCGAGCTGGAGGTTGACGGCGTCGCTCGGGTAGATGAGGAACGTGAGCGGCTTCGAGGTGAGGTTCGTGAGCTGGAGGTGGTCGAGCAGGTGCTCTCCTGCCCGAACCGTGTACTGGAGGAAGAACCGGTGGCTCCCCGAGCTTGGGGCGTTGTAGGGCGAGAAGCCCCAGACGTTCGAGAGCCCGCCTGATGCCGCCGCCGGCATGGCGGGCGAGAGGGCGAGCCCTCCGGCACCCCCGAGCAGCAGCGCGCAGAGACCGAGCAGGCGTACCGCGAGGCGCCGCATGGTCCCGAGGCGACCATGCGCCGCCGGGGATCGAGACAGCGCCGGTCGAGCTCTCGAGTCCCCTCGTCGGTCCCCGGTCGGCGTCAGGGGGAGTTGCGCCACTGCGGATCCTTCTTCGTCGAGTCGAGCGGCGGACCGCCGCTCACCGTGTGAATCATGGCAGGTCGCCCGCGAGCCTGGAGCGGACCACGGGTCCCCGCCGGAGAGGCTGATGGGGGCGGTCGCCCGCCCCCATCAGTCGCCTACCCGGCTCCACCGCCCTCACGGGCGGCGGGGCCTGCCGTCAGCCAGCTGACAGCGTGAAGTCCAACGTGTTGGAGTACGTGCCCTGCGAGACGTAGGCCGGGATCCCGAGCGACACGTTCGCGTCGCACAGGGTGATGCCTCCCGAGTTGCCCACGCCGGCCGAGCAGAGCGTCTCACCGTTGGTCGTGTCCGCCCCGCCCGGGGTCGGGTTGACCTGGCCGTAGAAGCCACCGCTCGAGGGCAGGGCGCCCTGCGCCCCGAAGGCGGCCGGCGACACCGCAGCTCCGGCGACGATGCCGCCCGCGCTCACGTTGCTCGTCGTGCCCGACAGGGTGAGCGCCGGCGTCCAGCCGAAGTACGAGATCGGGATCACGTTGTCGGCCGGGTCGCCGAAGCACTGTGCTCCTGAGCCGCCCGAGGTTGCACCACACTTGAAGTTGGCGCTCTCGAACGCAGCGGTGACGGTCCATCCCGGCTGCACACCGGTGGAGTCGTTCACAGTGAGCTCGTTGATGGCGCCGTTCGCCGTCTGGTTCTCCCCGTTGAGGGTGACCGGGTTCAAGGTGACGAACGGTGAGTTCTCACTGATCGTGATGCCGATGCTGGTGTTGCCGGACACGACGTCGCTGATGACCTGCTGCGGGTCGCAGGAGGTCGGCGCCGTGAACGTGGAGTTGTCGAGGATCGTGCAGTGCAGCGAGAGCGTCGAGACGGTGAAGGCGGCATCGGCCGTGAGGGTCTCGGCGCCCGCGCCCGTCTGGGTGACGACGATCGGGTTGCTGCCGGCCGCCGCCGTGCTGTCGACCGTGATCGAGCAGCTCACCGTGCCGGTCGCGCTCACCGAGCCGCAGGTGCTCGTCGGCGTGCCGGTGTCGGTCGTGAAGGCGACCGAGACGGAGCCGCCCTGCGGGTCGAAGCCGGTGCCGCTGACGGCGATCGCGTTGCCGACGCTGCCGAGGCTCGGGTTGGCCGTCGCCGTCGGTGCGCCGGGAACCGTGATCGTCCCGGTGTTGGCGGTGATCCAGCTCGTGCCGGTCGGAGCCGTGCCGCACTGGCCCGACGTGTCGTTGCCGTTGAAGATGCCCTGGAAGGGGTCGACCTCGCAGATGGCGATCGTGTATGTGCCGGGCGACAGCGCCGGGACCGTGACCGAGCCGGTCAGCGTCGGGCCATACAGCGTGGTGCCGTCGTAGCAGTCGTTGCTGATCTCGACACCCGTCGGCGAGGTCGCCACCGGGGTGCCGGAGGTGGGCACGAAGAGCGCCTCGAGGAACCCGGGGCTCGGCGGAACGCCGTTCGGGACGTCCCCGTAGCCTCCACCCGAGCCGCAGGTGCTCGGCGCGGCGAGCGCCGTGGTCCCGAGCTCACCGGCCTGGATCGCCTGGATGGCCTGGGCCCACCAGCCGCCACCGGAGAGGTTGACGGTGTCGCCCGGGAGGGCGTAGGTGGTCGAGGTCGTCACCGTCGGGGGCGCCGGCACCGGCGGAGACGCCTTGGCTCCAAGGATCGTGGAGGAGTAGATCAGCAACGCCTCGGTGACCGGAGAGAGGGTCGAGTTGACGACGGCGAGCACGCAGGTGAGCACGCCGTCATTGACCTGGTCCTGCGTCGGGGCGCACTGGGCGTTGGGGTCAGAGGCCGTGAACGGGTTCGCCACCGTGAAGGTGCCAGCGACGCAGCTGCTCCCGGCCGGGCAGCCCGTCGACGTCGCGCTAAGGCCCGTCAGCGTGCCGATGTCGGCCTCGTTCGAGGCGGACACCGAGGTGGTGGCGATGCCGGCGAGGAGGGATGCCTCGGCGGTATGGGCCGCCCCTGAGGAGCTGTTGCAGTCGACGTTGATCGTGTCGCCGGGAGCGACGCCGACGACGAACGTGGCTCCGCCGGCGCTTACCACCTTTCCCGTCCCGGTCAGGACGGTGAAGTTGCACACCGGTGACGTGGCAGCGCTCGCCACCGTGGCGGGTCCTGCCACCCCGAGGACGGCGAGGACGCTCGATACGAGCAGGCCCGCCAGCCCGGCGGTCAGCAGCCGCGCGAGGCCGATGCGCTTCCCGTGCAACCTGTGGCGGGGACCTCGACCGCCATATGACGTGCGTTTCGTGGATTCCACAGCATCATCTCCTTCGGGTTTCCAACTGGGAAGCCGCGCGTGGAGGCACGCGTCGGCGAGCAGCGCACTCCCCCTCGATCAGCCTCCCCTCTCGTCGTGGCGGCACGGACAGCCGTCCGCGCACCTTCCGGAGCGTTGCGCTCGAGGGGAAGTTACTGATCGGTCGCCAGATTGGAACCCCCAAAATTGATGATCTTCGGGAAGAATCTCCGGGGGGGCGCGGGTACCTCGGAGGAGGCTCCTGCTGCGCCGTCCGGCTCCGGCAGCCTGGCGAAACGGCTCTCTCGGTCGCTGCCGTGCCCCGCGCCCTTCACCACGGGCGACCTGCACCACCCGCCGCGCCAGCCTTCACCGTCTGCGAGCGAGCAGCGTGCAGCACCGGTCTCGAATCCGCCGGCCCAGCCGGCGCTGCCCCTCAGGGATTGGCTGGCGAGCCCTCCCAGGTGGTGTGGAATGCGTAGCCCTCGCCGTCAGCGGAGGCGAGGACGTAGCCGGTCGAGGTGGCCGTGATCCCGACGATCCTCGAGGGGAGGGTCGCCTTTGCCTCCGAGCCGTGCCACGGCGTGTTGAAGGGGTAGACGTTGCCCTTCGCTGTCGCGACGAGGTAGCCGGTCGAGGTGGCGGCGACGCCGACGACCGGTGCCGGGAGGCGCCTGCCGACCAGCGAGCCCTCCCAGGTGGTGCCGTAGGCGTAGACGTTCCCGCCCGCCGTCACGACGATGTAGCCCCCGCTCGCGTTCGCCGCGATGCCGACGACCCGGGAGGTGAGATGGAGGCCGACCGGGGAGCCGTGCCACGGCGTGCCGTACGCGTAGACGTTCCCCGCCGCCGTGGCGACGACATAGCCCCCCGACGGCGTCGCCGCGATGCCGACGACCCGGGAGGTGAGATGGAGGCCGACCGGGGAGCCATGCCACCGCGTGCCGTACGCGTAGACGTTCCCCGCTGCCGTGGCGACGACATAGCCCGTCGAGGTGGCCGCGATCCCGACGACCGGGGCGCTCGGGCGGACGAGGCCGAAGGGCGAGCCCTCGAAGGAGGCCCCGAAGTTCTCCACGTTGCCCGCCCTCGAGGCGTACCACCACCCGCTCCCCCCCTGTTGCGCCGCGATCCCGGCGAACCACGTGTAGGTGAAGGTGGGCTGCGAGCTGCCGGCCGCTGCGCTCGACCCAGCCGGAGTCGACACCGTCACGGGCACGCTCGGGGTCGCCTGGGCCGGCACGACGGCATAGAGCTGGTCGGGGGAGACGACGTCGACGCTCGTCGCAGCGACGCTGCCGAAATCGACCGAGGTCGAGCCGGCCTCGAAGCCCGAGCCGATCACCGTGAGCCGGTTCCCGGCCGGCCCCTTGGCGGGGCTGATCGAGGTGACGACGGGGCCGCCCGAGCCGGTCGTGGCAGCACCGACCGTCGGGGCGTCGAGGTAGTCCTCGTCGATCGAGAGGGTCACGCCCCCGTAGGTCTCGGTGACGTTGCCGAGGTACTGCTTGATGCGCTGGTTGCCGGACCAGTCGCTCGAGGGGATGTAGCCCGAGCCGGTCGTGGCGACGCCGTCCCACTGGGCGAAGTAGACGTCGTCAGGGCAGTCGCTCTCCCCGTAGATCGAGTCGATCACCGGGCTGATCCCGGCCCCGGCCGATCCGTACATCCCCGAGGCGTAGCCGTTCGAGTGCAGCGTCCCGGTCCACCCCTTGATGAAGCTCACCACCGCCGCGTTGCACGAGGCCGAGGCGGTGTTCCAGCCCTCCATGTCGTAGTAGAGGACGACACCCGGCCCGATGCCGAAGCTCTCGGCGTCCGCGATGGCGTTCTTCGCCGCGATAGAGCCCTGCTGGTGCGCCGTCGAGGTCGACCAGGACATCGTGGCGAGACCGGCCTGGTAGACGCAGGGCGCCTGGAGGCCGACGTAGATCGGGAAGAGCCGCCAGCCCGCCGCCGTCTCCTGCTCGACCCACGTCGAGGTGATGTTGGTGCACGCGGCGTCGACGCCGCCGATGTAGACGCCGATCGAGCCGTAGGGCGAGTGCTGCTGCCATGCCGTCATCTCGGCCGGCGCCGGGGCGTCGCAGGTGTCGAACCCCTTGCCCTGGTAGACGACCGAGCCCGTCACGTCGCTCGAGGCGGCCGGCGACGGCGTGCGCGACGACGCAGCGGCTGAGCTCGCGGGCGAAAGGGCCGTCGCCGTCGTGCCGGCGGCTGTCCCCACCGGGGACCTGGAGCTCGGGCCCGTCCCGCCGGCCCACCTCGCGGAGGCGAGGATGCGGCTCGCGGCAGCCGAGTCCGAGCGGTAGGAGATCGTCACCTCGACCCCGGCGTTCGGGAAGGCGGCAACGACTCGGTGGGTGACCGCCGTCGCCGTCGAGACGAGGGCCTCCTGGCCGTTCACACTCGCCCGCACGAGCCCGTCGGCGACCTCGAGCTCCGCCAGGGTGGCGGCCGTGAGGGGCTGGACCTGCACGGCCCCGGTGACCCCGATCGCGCCGCCGAGGCACCGGGGATCGGGCCCGGCCTGCCCCAGGTAGACCGCGTGGCGGTCGAAGCGAACGCAGGTGGAGGGCTCGCGCTCGAGGTGGAACACGGGCCACGATGCGGGCACGGCGAGGCGCTCGCCGAGGTACTTGACCACCTTCGTGGCGGGAGCCGCCGTGGCTCCGCGGGAGGCGCCGGCGCCCGACGTGCTCGCGGCGGCACCGACGCTGCCGGCCACCAGGGCAGCAGAAAGAAGGCTGACGCCGAGCGCGGAGCCGGCCACGGCTCGGGCGAGCCGTGCGAGGGCGCGAACGGTCATGTCTCTCTCCCCACTTCTTTTGACCACTGGGAGTGGTTGTCCCTCGGCAGTGGGCGAGCCACCTCCCAGATGGACGCGACTCGGCGGAAGGCGCAGCCCCTTGCCCCCCTTCCGGAGCGCTGTTCGTGTAGCAGCCGCTACCCTAAGCGCGACAGTCCAGCAATTGCAAGCGAATTCAAGAGATCGTCACGTTCGCGCTGCAAGGGCGGGGAGCGCTGGAGCATCCGCGGAGCGCTCGCGCCGGCTCGGACAGGGCTCTTCTCGGGCACCGTGACCTGCGAGAAGACCACGACATCGACCACTTTGAGTGGCGATTAGTTGCGGGCCGGACCGGCCCCCTGCCGCTCGCAGGCGACCACTCGTGGCCGGTCGCGCTGCGGCCGCCGGTCCGGATCGGGTTCGGCGGCCGCAGCGTGGCGTGCTCAGGACGGGGAGGCCGTCAGGCGGAGCCTTCCTCGGTCCCGAAGGTGCCGTACGGCTCGCCGCCGGTGTCGTAGGGATCGCCGATCTCCTCGCCGGCGCCGAAGGAGCCGAAGGCCGGGAGGTCCGACGGCTCGTCGTAGGGAGTGAAGCCGTCGTCGTCGCCAAAGCTCGAGCGCCCGACCTCCCGGAGCCAGGTGGCCAGGTCCTCCGGCGTGCCCTCGAGCCCGTCCGAGGCCGCCTCGAGGTCCGAGGACCAGAACGACATCCGCTGGGCTTCGGGCGTCTCCACCTCGAAGCTGCGGTAGCGCTCCATGCCCGTCCCGGCCGGGATCAGCTTCCCGATGATGATGTTCTCCTTCAAGCCGAACAGCTGGTCGGAGCGGCCCTCGATCGCCGCCTCGGTGAGGACCCGGGTCGTCTCCTGGAAGGAGGCCGCCGAGAGCCACGAGTCCGTGGCGAGGGAGGCCTTCGTGATGCCCATCAGCTCGGGCCGGCCCTCGGCCGGGCGCTTGCCCGCCTGCACGAGCTCGCGGTTCACGGCCGCGTAGCGCTGCGAGTCGACCCGCTCCCCTGGCAGGAACGGGGCGTCGCCGGGCTCGGCCACGAGGACGCGGCGCAGCATCTGGCGGACGATGAGCTCGATGTGCTTGTCGTGGATCGACACGCCCTGGTCCCGGTAAACCTTCTGGACCTCTTCGACGAGGTACTGCTGGGTCTCGCGGATCCCCTTGATGTCGAGGAGCTCCTTCGGGTCCTTCGGGCCCTCGACGAGGGCGTCGCCGGGGTGGACCTCCTGGCCGTCGGTCACCTCGAGATGGGCGCGGGGAGAGACCGTGACGGTCTGCTCCGACCCGTCCTCGGCGACAACGGTCACCCGCCGGCCCGTCTCGTCCTCCTCGACCCGGACGACGCCGGGCTCGGACACGAGGACCGCGGCGCCCTTCGGGGTGCGAGCCTCGAACAGCTCGACGACGCGGGGCAGGCCGTGGGTGATGTCCTCGCCGACGACGCCGCCGGCGTGGAAGGTCCGCATCGTGAGCTGCGTGCCCGGCTCGCCGATCGACTGCGCCGCGATGACGCCGACCGCCTCCCCGAGCTCGATCATCCTCCCGGTCGCGAGCGACTGGCCGTAGCACATGGCGCAGACGCCATGCTCGCTCTCGCAGGTGAGCACCGAGCGGACGCGGATCCGGTCGATCTGTGGGTCGTCGGTGAGGGCCTTCACCTCGGCGTCGCCGAGCATGAGGCCGGCCTCGAAGACGCGGCCGTCCGCGAGCGTGACCGGCTCGGCGAGCACCCTGCCGTACGCCCTCGTCTCGAGGTAGGAGCGCCGGCCGGCCTGGTCAGGCTCGACGTGGTCGATCCAGATGCCGCGAGCGGTCCCGCAGTCCTCGATCCGGATGATGAGCTCCTGGGCGACGTCGACGAGGCGCCGGGTGAGGTAGCCGGAGTCGGCCGTCCGCAGCGCCGTGTCGGCGAGTCCCTTTCGTGCGCCGTGAGTGGAGATGAAGTACTCGAGCACCGAGAGGCCCTCTCGGAACGAGGACTTGATCGGCCGGGGGATCATCTCGCCCCGCGGGTTCGACACGAGCCCCTTCATGCCGGCGATCTGGCGGACCTGCTGCGGGTTGCCGCGGGCGCCGGAGTCCACCATCATGTCGAGCGGGTTGAAGGCGATCGTGGCGAGCGTCTGCTCCATCGCCCGGCCGACCTCGGAGTTCGCCGAGGTCCAGATCTCGATCTCCTTCTGGCGCCGCTCGTCGTCGGTGATGATGCCCCGCTTGAACTGCGCCTCGGCCTTCTCGGCCTCCCGCTCGTAGCGGTCGAGGATCTCGCGCTTCGCGGGCGGCGTCTTCACGTCGTCGATCGAGATCGTGAGCCCCGAGCGGGTGGCGAAGCGGAAGCCGAGGTCCTTGATCCGGTCGAGGCTCTCGGCGACGGTCGCCTTCGGGTAGTTCGACGAGATCTGCTCGACGATGGAGGCGATCGGGGTCGCCCGCCGGCCGATGACCTCGTTCACGAAGCCGAAGTCGGGCGGGAGGGCGGCGTTGAAGAAGAGCCGGCCCGGGGTCGTCTCGATGAACTTCGGCTCCTCCTCACCCGAGGGCTGCTCGGGCAGGACGACACCGGCTGCCGCCTCCTCCTGGCTGCGGTGCCGGCGGCCCCTGAGCGGGAAGGCCCAGCCCCCTTCGCCCCGGCGGAGCTGGATCTTCGCGTGCAGCTCGACGTCGCCGGCCTCGTAGGCCTGCTCGACCTCGTAGAGGTGGCGGAACTCCCGGCCCTCCCCCTTCCGGCCGTCGGCCATCAAGGTGAGGTAGTAGGCCCCGAAGACCATGTCCTGGCTCGGCACGGTGATCGGTCGCCCCGTCGCCGGGGAGAGGATGTTGTTCGCCGAGAGCATGAGGATGCGCGCCTCGGCCTGCGCCTCAGCCGACAGCGGAAGGTGGACTGCCATCTGGTCACCGTCGAAGTCGGCGTTGAAGGCGGCGCAGACGAGCGGGTGGATCTGGATCGCCTTGCCCTCGACGAGGACCGGCTCGAAGGCCTGGATGCCGAGGCGGTGGAGGGTGGGCGCCCGGTTGAGCAGGACCGGGTGCTCCTTGATCACCTCGTCGAGGACGTCCCAGACCTGGGTCCGTCGCCGCTCCACCATGCGCTTCGCGGACTTGATGTTCTGGGCGATCTCGGCGTCGACGAGCCGCTTCATCACGAAGGGCTTGAACAGCTCGAGCGCCATCAGCTTGGGGAGGCCGCACTGATGCAGCCGGAGCTTCGGCCCGACCACGATGACCGAGCGGCCCGAGTAGTCGACCCGCTTTCCGAGCAGGTTCTGGCGGAACCGCCCCTGCTTGCCCTTCAGCATGTCGGAGAGGCTCTTGAGCGGCCGGTTGCCCGGGCCCGTCACGGGCCGGCCCCGGCGGCCGTTGTCGAACAGGGCGTCGACCGCCTCCTGGAGCATCCGCTTCTCGTTGTTGATGATGATCTCGGGGGCGCCGAGGTCGAGCAGGCGCTTCAGGCGGTTGTTGCGGTTGATGACGCGGCGGTAGAGGTCGTTCAGGTCCGAGGTGGCAAAGCGGCCGCCGTCGAGCTGCACCATCGGCCGCAGGTCCGGCGGGATCACGGGGACGGCCTCGAGGATCATCGCCCGCGGGTCGTTCACGCGCCGTCCCTGCTCGTCGCGGCGGTTGAAGGCCGAGACGATCTTCAGGCGCTTGATCGCCTTCTGCTTGCGCTGGGCCGAGAGGGGGCGGCGCCCGTCGGTCGGGTCGATCGCCTCCCGCAGCTTCGTCTCCTCCTCGTCGAGGTCGAGCCGGTTGATGAGCGAGGAGATCGCCTCGGCGCCCATGCCCCCCTCGAAGTAGGAGCCGTAGCGGCTCTTCAGCTCCCGCCAGAGCAGCTCGTCCTCGATGATGCGCCGGGCGTGCAGGTCCGAGAGCTCCGCGAAGGCCTTCTTCGCGAGCTCGATGTCGGAGGCGGCCCGGTCGCGCACGGCCGTGATCTCGCGCTCGACGGCGCGCTGGCGGGCCCGCAGCTCGGACTCCTTCGCCCCCTCCGCCTCGAGCGCCTTCAGCTCAGCCTCGAGCTCGGCGAGCCGGCGCTCGGCCTCGAGGTCCCGTGCCCGCTCGATCTCGCCGATCTCGGTCTGCAGCTCGGCCTCGAGGTTCGGGAGGTCGGCGTGGCGGCGCTCCTCGTCGACGTAGGTGACGAGGTAGGCGGCGAAGTAGATGACCTTCTCGAGCTGCTTGGCCTTCAGCTCCTCGCGGGCCTCGGTGCCCATGAGGAGGTAGGCGAGCCACGAGCGTGTCCCGCGCAGGTACCAGATGTGGACCACGGGTGCCGCGAGCTCGATGTGGCCCATCCGCTCCCGGCGCACCTTCGAGCGGGTCACCTCGACGCCGCAGCGCTCGCAGATGATGCCGCGGAAGCGGACCCGCTTGTACTTGCCGCAGTAGCACTCCCAGTCCTTGGTCGGACCGAAGATCTTCTCGCAGAACAGCCCGTCCTTCTCGGGCCGCAGCGTGCGGTAGTTGATCGTCTCCGGCTTGCGGACCTCGCCGCGCGACCAGGAGCGGATGTCGTCGCCCGTGGCCAGCCCGATCCTCAGCTGGTCGAAGTCGTTCACGTCGAGCATCTCAGAAGCTCCTCTCCGCCGCCCGGCGCGCGTCCTCCTCGTCGGAGCCGCGCTCTGGCCGGCTGATGTCGATGCCGAGCTCTTCCGCCGTCCGGTAGACGTCCTCGTCGAGCTCGCGCATCTCGATCTCCTCGCCCGTCGTCGAGATCACCTCGACGTCGAGGCACAGTGACTGCATCTCCTTGATGAGAACCTTGAAGCTCTCGGGGATCCCCGGCTCGGGGATGTTCTCGCCCTTCACGATGGCCTCGTAGACCTTGACCCGGCCGAGCACGTCGTCGGACTTGATCGTGAGGAGCTCCTGGAGGGCGTAGGCCGCTCCGTAGGCCTCGAGGGCCCAGACCTCCATCTCGCCGAAGCGCTGGCCACCGAACTGGGCCTTCCCTCCGAGCGGCTGCTGGGTGATCATCGAGTAGGGGCCGGTCGACCGGGCGTGGATCTTGTCGTCCACGAGGTGGGCGAGCTTCATGATGTAGACGTAGCCGACCATGATCGGGTTGTCGTAGGGCTCGCCGGTGCGGCCGTTGTAGAGGGTCGCCTTCCCGTCCGGGCCGATGAGGCGGTGGCCGATGCTCGGCGCCTCCGGCTCGAGGGTCTCGAACAGGCGCTTGATCGTCGGCTTCCGGCCCGCCTGCTCGTCCTCGTCCCAGTGGGCGCCGTCGAACACGGGCGTCGAGATCCAGGCGACCGGGTCCGTCCTCGGCCGGGTCTTCGACTCGGTCCCCCGCAGGGTGGCGGAGGGGTCGACGCCGAGCTCCTCCCACCCCCACCGGGCGGCGTAGCCGAGGTGGGCCTCGAGCACCTGGCCGACGTTCATCCGGCTCGGCACGCCGAGGGGGTTCAAGATGATGTCGACCGGGGTGCCGTCCGCAAGGTGGGGCATGTCCTCGACCGGGAGGATCCGCGAGATGACGCCCTTGTTGCCGTGCCGGCCCGCGAGCTTGTCGCCCTCGGAGATCTTGCGCTTCTGGGCGACGTAGACCCGCACGAGCTGGTTGACCCCGGGGGGCAGCTCGTGGGAGTCGTCCCGGGAGAAGACGCGGACGTCGATGACCTTGCCGTACTCCCCGTGGGGGACCTTGAGGCTCGTGTCCCGGACGTCGCGGGCCTTCTCGCCGAAGATGGCGCGAAGCAGCCGCTCCTCGGGCGTGAGCTCCGTCTCGCCCTTCGGGGTGACCTTGCCGACGAGGATGTCGCCCGGGCCGACCTCGGCGCCGATGCGGATGATGCCCCGCTCGTCGAGGTCCGCCAGGATGTCGTCGGAGAGGTTCGGGATGTCCCGGGTGATCTCCTCGGCGCCGAGCTTGGTGTCCCGGGCGTCGACCTCGTGCTCCTCGATGTGGATCGAGGTCAGCACGTCGTCGCGCACGAGCCGCTCGGACAAGATGATGGCGTCCTCGTAGTTGAAGCCTTCCCAGGGCATGAACGCCACGAGCAGGTTCTTGCCGAGGGCGAGCTCCCCGTTGTGGGTCGCGGGGCCGTCGGCGAGCAGGTCGCCGGCGGCGACGTGCTGGCCCTCGTCGACAAGGGCCTTTTGGTTGATGCAGGTGTTCTGGTTCGAGCGGCGGAACTTCGCGAGCGGGTAGACCCGCCGGCCGAGCTCGGCGCCGTAGCGGTCCTTCGCCCCGGCCCGGTACTCGACGGTGATGTGCTCGCCGCCGACCTCGGTGACCGTGCCCGGCCCCTCGGCGAGGATGACCTCGCCCGCGTCGCGCGCCGCGCGGGCCTCGATCCCGGTCCCGATGTAGGGCGCCTCGGGGACGAGCAGCGGGACCGCCTGCTTTTGCATGTTGGCCCCCATGAGGGCCCGGTTGGCGTCGTCGTGCTCGACGAAGGGGATGAGCGCCGTCGAGACCGAGAGGATCTGCTTCGGGGAGACGTCCATGAGGTCGACCTCGGCCGGGGGCACGAAGTCGACCTCGCTCGTCGTGCCGTAGCTCGTCGAGGTCGCCCCGACCCTCACCCCGGCGCCCTGCGGGCCGCGGCGCACGAGGACGCGGTCGCCGACGAAGCGGCCCTCGTCGTCGAGCTTGGCCGAGGCCTGGGCGATGACGTACTCCTCCTCCTCGTCCGCCGCGAGGTAGACGATCTCGTCGGTGACCCGCCCGTCCACCACCTTGCGGTAGGGGGTCTCGATGAAGCCGTGCTGGTTGACCCGGGCGTAGGTGGCGAGGTGGCCGATGAGGCCGATGTTCGGGCCCTCAGGGGTCTCGATCGGGCACATCCGGCCGTAGTGGGAGGTGTGGACGTCCCGGACCTCGAAGCCGGCCCGCTCGCGCGAGAGGCCTCCCGGCCCGAGGGCCGAGAGCCGCCGCTTGTGGGCGAGGCCCGAGAGCGGGTTGTGCTGGTCCATGAACTGGCTCAGCTGGCTCGTGCCGAAGAACTCCTTGATGGCGGCGACGACGGGGCGGATGTTGATGAGGGTCTGGGGCGTGATCGCCTCCACGTCCTGGGTCGTCATCCGCTCCCGCACGACCCGCTCCATGCGCGAGAGGCCGATGCGGACCTGGTTCTGGATGAGCTCGCCGACCGAGCGGATCCGCCGGTTCGCGAAGTGGTCCTGGTCGTCGAGGCGGTAGCCGGGCTCGCCGTTCGCGAGATGGAGCATGTAGGTCGCCGCCGCGAGCACCTCGGAGGGGCTGAGGACGCCCTGGTCCGGCCGGGGCCGCTCGAGCTCGGTCCCGAGGATCTCCGAGATCCGGTCGATCTCCGGCCCGAGCTTGCGGTCGAGCTTGTACCGGCCGACCCGGGTGAGGTCGTAGCGCCGGGGGTTGAAGAAGGCGTTCTCGAAGTAGAGGCGGGCCGCCTCGAGCGAGAGGGGCTCACCGGGCCGGGCCCGCTTGTAGATCTCGAGCAGGGCGTCGTCACGGGTGGGAATGAGCTCGCGCTCGCGCTCCCACTGGCCCTCGAGGAAGTCGAAGTGCTGGACGAAGCGGCTCAAGAGGGCGTCGTCCTCGTAGCCGAGCGCCCGGAGCACGACGAACAGCGAGAGCCGCCGCTTGCGGGCGACCCGGGCCCCGGCCGTCACGTCGCGGTTCGGCTTCGACTCGACGTCGAACTCGATCCACTCGCCCCGGTAGGGGTGGATCGTCCCGGTCACGATCGTCTTCTGGTCCCGTCCGGGCTGGAAGATCACGCCGGGCGAGCGGACGAGCTGGGAGACGACCACCCGCTCGGTGCCGTTGATGATGAACGTGCCCCGGTTCGTCATCATGGGGAAGTCGCCCATGAAGACGGTCTGCTCCTTGATCTCGCCCGTCGAGGCGTTCATGAACCGGGCCCGGACAAAGATCGGCGCCGCGTAGGTGATGTCCTTCGCCTTGCACTCGTCGATCGAGAACTTGGGCGGCGGGCGCAGGTCGGGGTCCGTCGGGTCGAACTCGAGCTCGAGGCGGAGCTGGTCGGTGAAGTCGGAGATCGGGCTGATGTCCGAGAACGTCTCTGCCAGTCCTCTCTCGAGGAACCACTCGAACGAGTCACGCTGGACCGAGATCAGGTCCGGCAGCGGCAGCACCTCGTCGAGGTTGGCGAACGAGTAACGCTCCGGCGTGCGGGAACGGGAAGGCAAGGGTCTACTCCTCGCGAGAACGGGTCGACCGGATGAGGGCAGACCGTGTCTGGGCGCGCGTCAAGGAAGCAAGAGAGAGGTTGCGACGACACGCGGGGAGGGCACGGCAACATGACAGCATACTCGCGCGGCGGCGCGCGAGCAACACCCCGCAGGCGAATCGCCTCGGGGAAGGGTACGGGAGTTGGAGCCCGGCGTCAAGGTTTCCCGAGACGCCGGGCTCCGCCGACCCGGATCGGGCAGCGGGCCGCTTGCGGTCGAAGCAGCCGGCTACTTGAGCTCGACGGTGGCTCCGGCGCCCTCGAGCTGCGCCTTGGCCTTCTCGGCGTCCTCCTTCGACACCTTCTCGAGCACCGGCTTCGGCGCCCCGTCGACGAGGTCCTTCGCCTCCTTGAGCCCCAGGTTGGTGAGCGCCCGGACCTCCTTGATGACCTGGATCTTCTTGTCGCCGGCGGCCGTGAGGACGACATCGAACTCGTCCTGCTCCTCCTCGGCCGGTGCCTCGGCACCTGCGCCGGCGCCCGCAGCCGGGGCCGCCGCCACGGCCACCGGGGCGGCGGCCGTCACGCCGAAGCGCTCCTCGAACTCCTTCAACAGCTCGGACAGCTCGAGCACCGTCATCGAGGCGATGCCGTCGAGGATCTCTTCTTTCGTTGCCATGCTTGCTCCCTGTTTCTCGCTCGGTCTCGTCAGGACTCTTCGCCCGCCGGGGTGTCGGCAGCCTCTGTCGCATCGGCCGCCTCCGTCGCAGCCGCCACCTCTGTCGCTGCCGGCGCAGCCGCCGTCGTCGCGGGGCCCTCCGGCGCTCCGGCTGCCTCGTCACCGGCGGGCGCCGTCTCGCCGGACTCAGCCACCACGCCCTCGGTCGCAGTGACCTCCTTTTCGGCCGGCTCGGTCGCCTCTGGCGCCCCGCCCCGCTGCTCGATGAGAGCCGAGAGGCCGTAGGCGAGGTTCTGGGGCAGCGCCTTCAACAGCCCGGCGAACTGCCGGAGCGGCGCCGCCAGGGCGCCGGCGATCTGGGCGAGCAGCACCTCGCGGGAGGGAAGGTCGGCGAGCCGGCCCGTCGAGGCGGCGTCGAGCACGCTGCCGCTCACGAAGCTCCCCTTCACGACGAGGGCCGGGTTCGTGCGAGCGAAGTCCCGCAGCACCTTCGCCGCCGCGGCCACGTCGCTCTCGACGAACGCGATGGCCGTCGGCCCCTCGAGGAGCGGGTCGATGACGCTCGCCCCCGTCTCGGCCGTGGCCCGCCGCACGAGCGTGTTCTTGTAGATCTTGAGCTCGGCACCGGCGCCTCGCAGCGCCCTGCGCAGGGCGGCGAGGTCGCCCACCTTGAGGCCGCGGTACTCGGTGAGGATGGCGGCATCGGCGCGCTCGAGGTGGTCCTTCACCTCGTCGACGACGGCGACCTTCTCGGCTCTCGGGCCTGCCACCTGGGCTTCCTCCGTTCTCGATGACGACTGCGGACCGGCCGCCGAGCCGAGCGCGAAGGACGAAGGAACCCGTGAGTTCGCCTCGTCAGGCGGGCGGCTGCCCATTACGCACCGGAGTGCACCGGATGTCTCTGGCGGTCAGTTGTGCGGCGGAGATGCTAGCCGATCGGACGGCCCCCGCCTCCACCGGGGCGCGGCACCCGCCGTGGCCGGGCGCGGCGTTCGGCGACCCGCTCAGGCGGTCGCCGCGAGCTCCTCGTCGGTGACCCGCGCCTTGGCCGGGTCCACGTGGACGCCGGGGCCCATGGTCGAGGAGAGCGTGACCGAGCGGATGTAGCGCCCCTTCGCCGCCGCGGGCTTCACGCGGACGAGCTCGTCGATCACGGCCCGGTAGTTGTCGAGCAGGGCCTGGCGCTCGAAGGAGACCTTCCCGATCGGGACGTGGACGTTCCCGACGCGGTCGGTGCGGTACTCGACCCGGCCGCCCTTGAACTCGGTCACGGCACGGCCGACGTCGGTCGTGACGGTGCCGGTCTTCGGGTTGGGCATCAAGCCGCGGGGACCGAGCACCCTGCCGAGCCGGCCGACCTGGGCCATGAGGTCCGGGGTGGCGATCGCCACGTCGAAGTCGAGGAAGCCCTCCTTCTCGATCCGCGCCACGAGGTCGTCGGCCCCGACGACGTCGGCCCCGGCGGAGCGGGCCTCGGCGGCCGCCTCCCCGGAGGCGAAGACCGCCACGCGCACGTCCCGGCCGGTGCCCGAGGGCAGGGCGAGCGAGCCCCGCACGATCTGGTCGGCGCGCCGCGGATCGACGCCGAGCCGGACGGCGAGCTCAACGGTCTCGTCGAACTTGGCCGTGGCGAGGCTCTTCACGAGGTCGATCGCCTCGGCCGGGACGTACAGGTGCTGGCGGTCGAAGCGGGCCAGCGCGTCGGTGTACCTCTTCCCCTTGCTCACGTGAGCTCCTTTAGTTCCCCGCTCGCTCAGGCGACCGAGATGCCCATGGAGCGGGCGGTCCCGGCGACCTGGCGCTTGGCGGCCTCGATGTCGTTCGCGTTGAGGTCCGGCATCTTCTTCTCGGCGATCTCGGTCAGCTGGGCCTCCGTGATCGTGCCGGCGGTCTCGCGCCCGGCGAGCGTGCTGCCCTTCTCGAGGCCGGCGGCCTCGCGGAGCAGCACCGTCGTCGGCGGCGTCTTCAGGATGAAGCTGAACGTCCGGTCCTCGAAGATCGTGATCTCGACCGGGATGATCGTGCCCCGCATCGCCTCGGTGGCGGCGTTGTACTGCTTGCAGAACTCCATCGTCTGCACGCCGTGGGGGCCGAGCGCCGTGCCGACGGGCGGCGCGGGCGTGGCGGCTCCGGCCGGGAGCTGGATCTTCACTACTGCTGCGACGCGGCGGCGAGCCATCGTGGCGCCCTTCCTCTCGGTGTTGTTCTCGGTGCGTGTCGGTGGTGGCTGGCCGCTAGAGCTTCGCGACCTGGCTGAACTCGAGCTCGACGGGAGTCTCCCGGCCGAAGATGTTGACGAGCACCTTCAGCTTGAGCTGGTCCTCGTTGATCTCGGCGATCTGGCCGGAGAAGTCGGCAAAGGGGCCCTCCTTCACCCTCACCGTGTCGCCCACCTCGTGCTCGAGGCGGGTCTTCACCTTCGGCTTGCCCTCCGGCCCCTCGGGGCGCACCTGGAGGATGCTCTCGATCTCCTCCCGGCTGAGCGGCGTTGGCTTCGTGCCGGGGCCGACGAAGCTCGTCACGCCGGGCGTCTGGCGGATGACCGACCAGGAGTCGTCGTCGAGCTCGGCCCGGGTGAGGAGGTAGCCCGGGTACACCTTCCGCTGCACCGGCACCTTCTTGCCGTTCTTCACCTCGATGACCTCTTCCATCGGGATGACGACCTCGTAGATGCGGTCCTCCATGTTCATCGAGGAGATGCGGCTCTCGAGGTTGGACTTCACCTTGTTCTCGTAGCCGGCGTAGGTGTGCACGACGTACCAGCGGCCTGGGCGGTCGTAGGGGCTCGGCGGCCGCGGGACCTCCGGCTCTGCCTCGCCCTCCTCGGCCAGCAGCTCGTCGAGCTCGTCCTGGTCGGGGAGGTCGACGGGGGTCGCGGCAAGGGCCTCCTCGACGGGGCCCGCCATCTCGGGGGCAACGGTCTCGGCGGTCTCGCCCTCCGGCTCACCGCCGGTGGGGGCGGCATCGTCGATGCTGGCGGCGTGGTCACTCATCACAGGTACGGCCTCACTTGGGGAACAGGTAGATGACGCCCTTGGCGAAGGCGTAGTCAAGGCCGAACACGAGCGCCGTGAGCAGGACGATGGTCACGAACACGACGACGGTGTAGTTGGCCACCTCGGTGCGCCCGGGCCAGGCCACCTTCTGCAGCTCGCCCCGCACCTCGCGCAGGTACTCGACCGAGCGCTCCGGCAGCGGCTTGCGCTCCGGCTCGCCTGACTGCCTGCTGGCAGGCTGGCGGCGCTCGATCCCGGGCGCGCGGTCAGGGCCGAGCGCCTCCTGGCGCTGCATCATTCGCTTGGACTCTCGGTTCACGCGTGTACCTCGCTCGGCGACACGAGCTGATGGGAGCAGGGCAGGAGGGACTTGAACCCCCAACCGCCGGTTTTGGAGACCGGTGCTCTGCCAATTGAGCTACTGCCCTCCGCCGAGGCGCGAAGGCCCCCTAGGGGCGGAGCGGCCTGGGCTTTCTTCACGATAGCACCCGGCGGCCGAGCCGCAGTCGGCGCCGGCGAGCGGCGCACTTGCTCACGCCCCTGCTGATTGGGCCGCCCTCCCGGCGACCCCGGCGCGCGAGCGGCCGAGGGTGAGCAGCACGAGGCCGGTGCCGGCGGCACCGGCCGCTGCGATGGCCCCGGCGTAGGCGAGGCGGCGGCCCGTGAGGAGCGAGCGCACCGCGCTCCGGCTCGCCGCGCTCTCGATCGCGCTGAGCACGTCCGCCACGATGCCGGCGGGCACGACGACCTCCTCGCCGGGGCGGAGCTGGGCGAGCAGCCGCAGCAGCTTGCGGTAGCGGGCGAGGTCGGCCTGGCAGGCGAGGCAGTACTCCACGTGGGCCACGAGCCCGCCCGGCGGGAGCGCCCCGTTGTCGAGCACCTCGGGGAGGGCCTCCCGCACCTGCTCGCAGGTGAGGGGGGCCGCTCGACGCCACGGGCGCGCGAGACGCGCCAGCACCGGTGGCGCCGGCGCCGACCCGCTGAGAAGCGCCCTCGCCACCCTCGCTCAGCTCCCCGCCACCATGCCAGTGGCCTGGTCGGATCGCCTGGCCGGGAAGATCCGCTCCCGGAGCAGGCGGCGGGCCCGATGCAGCCTCACCTTCGCCGCCGCCTGGGAGATGCCGAGCTCGCGGGCGATCTCCCGGTGGGGCAGGTCGTAGACGTCGCGCAGCACCACGACGAGACGGAGGGCGTCGGGCAGCTCGCCGAGCGCCTCGACGAGCCGCCCCCGGTCGTCCGCCGCGCTGGCCGCCCGCTCGGGGTCGCGTTCGGGGCGCAGGTCGGCGAGGTCGAGCGAGTCGTCGAGCTCAGCGGTCTCGGATCTCGACCGCCGCTCGACGAGCCGGGCGGCGCTGTTCACGGTGATCCGATGGAGCCAGGTCGTGACGGCCGCATCGCCCCGGAATCGCTTCAGCCCCCGGTAGGCGCGCAGGTAGGTGTCCTGCACGACGTCGCGGGCGTCGTGCTCGTTGCCGACGAGGCGGTAGGCGAGCTGGTAGCAGCCGGGCGAGGTGGCGACGACGAGCTGCTCGAAGGCCTCCCGGTCGCCCTCGCGGGCCCGCGCGGCGAGCAGGTCAGGGTCCAGCCGCCCCACAGCGCCGCCGGGTCGCCCTTCCGGCGCCCGACCCGGGAGCGACGGCTCGCCCGGCCGCCTGGGCTCGGCCCAGCCCGGCTCGCTCGAGCAGAGAGGGAGCGCGCTCATGGGGCGCGCCGTCAGCGGGTCTCTTTGTGCAGGGTGTGCTGGCGGTCGAAGCGGCAGTACTTCTGCATCTCGATCCGCTCCCGGTCGTTCTGCTTGTTCTTGGTCGTGATGTAGTTGCGCCGCTTGCAGACCTCGCACGCGAGCGTCACCTTGACCCGCTTCTCGTTCTTTGCCATCGCTTCCTCACGTGTCGGGATCCTGCCTGGTAGCGGCGGCGGGACTCGAACCCGCGACCCCACGATTATGAGCCGTGTGCTCTTACCAACTGAGCTACGCCGCCAGGGAGCCCCCTGTCGGAATCGAACCGACGACACCAGCCTTACCATGGCTGTGCTCTGCCGACTGAGCTAAGGGGGCGGGCCGGACGGGCCGGGACCCGCTCAGGCGATTGTAACCCGGCGCGCACCACACGGAGGGCTGTGGCCAGCCCGGGGCGCCGTGGTGGCCGGGATACCATCCGGCGATGGCGACGGAGCTCCGGCGGGCGAGCGACCGCGACGCAGAGGCCATCCGGTCGATCTACAACCACGAGGTCCTCACCTCGACGGCAACGCTCGACCTCGTGCCCCGCACCCCCGAGGAGCAGCGGATCTGGATGTCGGCCCACTCGGGCGCCTACCCGGCCCTCGTGGCGACAAGGGAGGGGGAGGTGGTCGGCTTCTCCTCGCTCTCGCCCTACCGACCGAGGCCGGGCTACTCGACCGCCGTCGAGGACTCGGTCTACGTGGCGCAGTCCGCCCGCCGCCAGGGCGTCGGCCGTCTGTTGCTCGAAGGTGCGATCGAAGCGGCGCGGGCGCACGGCTTCCACTCGATCGTGGCGCGCATCAGCGCCGAGCAGGCGGCATCGATCGAGCTCCATCTCGCCTGCGGCTTCGTCATGGTCGGCGTCGAGCGCGAGATCGGGCGAAAGTTCGGCCGCTTCATCGACGTCGCCATCGTCCAGCACCTCCTCTGACGAGCGCTCCGGCGACGAGCGGCGCTGTCGCGGGGGCGAAGCCGGTCATAGCGCCGCCTGCTTCAAGGCGGCCTCGTCGCCGGCTCGTCCGGCTCGCAGCGCCGCGAGGCCCCGGCGCAGCTTCGGCACGAGGGGGGCGACGAGGAGCGCGAGCAGGCCGAGGGAGGCCGCGGCCACGACGAAGGGATTGGCGATGAGCAGCTCCGTGGCCAGGTACTGCTCGTCACCGAGGGCGAGGAAGGTGACGAGGACGGTCAGCCACAAGATGGCGCCCCGGAGCCGGCGCTCCACCACCGGGGCGAGGAGGACGACCGACCAGGCGAGGTACCAGGGCTGCATGACCGGCCCGAGGAGCACGACGGCGAGCATCGTGAGGCCGAGGGCGCGCAGGCTCGAGGCCCCTCCGGTCGATCGGAACAGCAGCACGAGGCCGATCGCGATGGCGGCAGCCGCTCCCGTGCCCCGGGCGATGGTCAGCATGAGCTGGGCGACTCCGCCGTGCCCGAGGGCATGCGCGAGCTTGCCGAGCCCGAGCCCGACGGCCGTCATCGGGTCGAGGTAGCTGCGCACGGCATCAGGGTTCGTGAGGCCGGTGACCCAGCCCCACCCGATGCCGACCGCCTGGGTGACCGCTGCCACCACGGCGAGCGACACCGCCCCGGCCTTTGCGAGGCCGGGGAGCCGTTCCCGGAGCGAGTGGGGGCCATCGCCGATCCAGTCCCACCCGATGTAGATCGCCCCGACGGCGGCAGGGACCTTCACCATCGTCGCCATGGCGACGAGGACACAGCCAAGGACGGGGTGACGCTCCCGGGCGAGGGCGAGGCCGGCGAGCATGAGACCGAGCATGAGGGCGTCGTTGTGCTCGCCCCCGATGAGGTGGATCACGACGATGGGGTTCATGACGGCGAAGACGAACGCGGGCGCGACCGGACGGCCGATGCTGCGGGTGAGCCGCGGGATCGAGACGGCGATGAGCGCCACGCCAACGAGGGCGACGAGCCGCCAGAGCACGAGCGCCCCGAGCTCGCTGTGGCCGACCACGTCCTGGATCACCCCGCCGAGGGCGAGGAAGCCCGGCCCGTAGGGCGAGACGGAGTACCACCAGAGCTTGTCCGACAAGATGGTGTAGCTGTTCGCCCCCATCCCGAGGATCTCCGGGCCGTAGCGGTAGGGGCTGATGTGGTAGCTCATCATCTCGCCCTGGGCGACGTAGCTGTAGGCGTCCTTCGACAGCAGCGGCTCGACGAACAGCATCGGGAGGGTCCATAGCGCCATCACGGCCGCCAGGGTGCGAAGGGGCAGGTCCGGGTGCTCGCGCGCGAGGCGGGCGAGGCGGATCCACGAGCCCATGAGGAGGATCAGCCCGCCGTAGAAGGTGACGAGCGCCACGTAGAAGCTCGTGCCGGGCGGGGTGTGCAGCCCGATGATCACCGTTGGGGGCGACTGGGTCCCCCCGAAGAACCACGGCGGGGTGTAGGCCGGGTCGTGCGGTGGCACCTTCTCGGTGAACGGCGAGCTCGGCAGCGACGCCCCGAGCACGGCGAGGCCGCTCCCGATCGTCCCGGCGAGGGCGTGGATGCGAAGGCGCCGGCGCACCTCGGGATCGTCGGCGCGATACGGGGAGGGGACCGGGGGTGGGTCACGGAAGGGAGCGGCGAAGGCCTCCACCCGCCCGAGGAGCACGTCGGCGCGCTGCTCGACCGCTCGGGCCACGGCGGTGAGGCGCTCGAGCGCGCCCCGCCAGGGACTCGGTCGCTCGCGAGTGGCCGTCGGCATACCGTCCTTTGCTCCGAGCTGCGCCGGCCGGCAGCCTAGCCAGGCGCCCTGAGCCGCTTTTGCGTGCCGAGGCCCGGGGTCAGGTAGAGCGCCTCGCCCACCTCGAGCACGTCGGCCGTGTGCCAGACGTCACGCGGGTTGATCACCGCCTGCATCGGTCCGAGGGTGATGCGGTGCTCGGCACCCTCGATCTCCTGGACGAGCGTCAGAAGCCCCGAGAGGACCAGCACAAGCTCGTCGCCGGCCGGGTGGCGCTCCCAGGACTCCCAGCTCGCCGTGTGCGGGGTGACGGAGAGGAGGCGGCCCTCGGCCCCGTCGAGCTCGGTCTCGCGCTGGTAGCGCTCCAGGTACTCCTGCTCCCAGGAGAAGCCCTCGAGCGGCACCGCCACGGCTCCGAGGCCAAAGTGGACGAAGGTCGACCTCACGTCGAAGGCGGTAGGGCGTTTCGGCATGCTGGGCCACGATCATGCCAGACGGACCGGCACGCCGAACCGGCGACGCCCCCCTTTGCATCGCCGTCGTACATCATTGTACAGTTCAGAACATGAATGTTCCATTCAGTTCAGGATCAGCCGCACGCCCGGGCGAGGGCGGCGCCGCTCCGATCATCGTCAGGGCAGCCCGCCGCGAGGAGGATCGCCTGCTGGCACCCCTCCTCGCACGAGCCTTCCAGCGGGACCCGCAGCTCTCGTGGCTCCTCGGATCCTCCGAGGCGAGCCGGCGGCCGCTCGAGCGGTTCTTCGAGATCCACCTAAACGACGCCGCCCGCTACGGCGCCGTCGACGTCGCCGACGACGACGGCTCCGGTCAGGTGATCGGGGCGGCGCTATGGATGCCTCCCGGGCGCAGGTACCCGACGGCGCTCCGGCAGCTCGCGACGATCCCCACCTACGTGCGCATCTTCGGGTCGAGGCTGACCGCCGCCCAGCGCGTCCTCGCCGCCACGGCGAAGGTCCACCCGACCGAGCCGCACTGGTACCTCACCGTCCTTGGCGTCGAGCCTCGCGAGCAGGGCCGCGGGGCCGGGGCGGCGCTCGTGCGGGCCGGGCTCGCCCGTGCCGGGGCGGCCGGCGTCCCGGCCTACCTCGAGACCAACAGCGAGAAGAACGTCGCCATCTACCAGCATCTCGGCTTCGAGGTCCGTGACCACGTCGAGATCCCCGGCGGCTGCCCGCCGAGCACGACCATGTGGCACCCCGCTCCAACCGGGGCGGCTGCACCTGAGGCGGAAGGAAGGGCCGACCAGTGAGCCCCGCCGCAGCTCCGGCGCGAAGCGGCACGAGCGAGCGCCGGAGGGTCGCGCTCATCGACGCCGCGACCGGGGTGCTCGTGGCAGAGCCCGGAGCCTCGCTCGCAGCCGTCGCTGCCGCAGCGGGCGTCGGCCGCACCACCTTGCACTCGTACTTCCCGAACCGGGGGGAGCTGCTTCGCGCGGTGGCGGACCGCTCCCTCGAGCTGTGCGACTCGGTCGTCGCCGAGGCGGCGGGCCGCTCGGACCCTGACGGGGGCCTCCGCGCCCTCGTGTCGGCCCTCGTGCCGATCGGAGCCCACCTCGCCTTCCTCTGGCGCACGCCGAGCTTCGACCACGATCCTGACCTCGGTCCTCGCCGGGCCGCGATCGAGGCCCGGATCCTCGAGGTCGTGAACAAGGCCAAGGATGCGGGCGCCATTGCCCCCGGCCGCCCCGGCTGGTGGGACGTCCTCACTCTCCTCGCGCTCGTCTACGTCGCCTCCGAGAGCATCTACGCCGGCCGGCTCGCCGCGCTCGACGCCCCGTCGCTCGTGCTCGGCACGCTGTCGCCCCCCTTCTCGCCAGGGCGCGGCCGGTAGGCCGTCCGGCCGCTCGCCGCTCGGGAGCCGGCACGCTGGCTCGGCGAGCCCTGCGCACGCGCTCGGCGGCGCAACGGCGCCCCACAGCGGCCGCAAAGGCAGGGCTGGCAACCGGAGCCAGGTGCCCGTCGCCAGCTCACACGCGCCGAGACGGAGGAGAGCCCGGCCCGGTCCTTCAGAGCAACTGGCGGGCGACAGCCCACCGGCCGGCACGTGCGGGCTCGTCCCGGACAAGCGCTCCGAGCCGGTGCGACGCGCAGGAGAAGCCCTTCGACCTGCGCTTTCGACGACGACAGTTGGGGTGGGCCGGGTAGGATTCGAACCTACGAAGCTTGCGCGACAGATTTACAGTCTGCTCCCTTTGTCCACTTGGGTACCGACCCCGAAGGATCAAAAGATACCCGAGCCGCAGTAGGTTGCCCCCCATGCCGACCTTCGACGTGACGTCCGAGATCGACCTCCAAGAGGTGCGCAACGCGGTCGACCAGGCGAGCCGCGAGGTGGCGACCCGCTTCGACTTCAAGAACACGGGTGCCTCGATCGAGCTCGGCGAGAAGGAGATCACGCTGCACGCGCCGACCGAGGACCGCCTCCGCGCGCTCGCCCAGGTGCTCGAGGAGAAGCTGGTGCGGCGGCAGGTCTCCCTGAAGGCCCTCAGCTACGGCAAGGTGGAGGAGGCGGCAAAGGGGACCGTCCGCCAGGTGGTCACCCTCACCGCCGGGATCTCCTCGGACAAGGCGAAGGCCATCAACAAGAAGGTGAAGGAGCTCGGCCTAAAGGGTGTGAGCTCCCAGACCCAGGGCGAGCAGGTACGGGTCTCGGGGAAGAAGCGGGACGACCTCCAGGCCGTCATCGCCGCCTTGAAGAGCGAGGACTTCGACATCCCGCTCCAGTTCGGCAACTTCCGGGACTAACCGGCCGACCGGGTCAGGCACCCGGCCACCCGGTTGGCGTCCTCACGACCGCTCACTCCTCGGTTGGCTGGGCGGCTGCCCTCGCCCTGAGCTCCTCCACGACACCCGCGTCGGCGAGCGTCGTCGTGTCACCGAGGTCCCGCCCCTCCGCCACGTCGCGAAGCAGCCGGCGCATGATCTTGCCCGATCGCGTCTTCGGCAGGTCCTCGGTGAAGATGACGGCTTTCGGCCGGGCAATGGGGCCGATCTTCTCCGCCACGTGCCGGCGGAGGGCTTCCCCATGCTCGGCGTCGACCTCGACGCCCGCCTTCAGGGTCACGAAGGCGACCACGGCCTGCCCGGTCGTCGCGTCGGTGGCACCGACGACGGCCGCCTCCGCCACCGTCGGGTGGTCGACGAGGGCCGACTCGACCTCCGTGGTCGAGACCCGGTGGCCGGAGACGTTCATCACGTCGTCCACACGGCCGAGGAGGAAGAAGTAGCCCTCCGCATCGACCTTTGCTCCGTCGCCGGCGAAGTACCGGCCCGGGAAGCGGCTCCAGTAGGTCTCGCGGTAGCGCTCGGGGTCGCCGTAGATGCCGCGCAGCATGGCGGGCCACGGGCGCGACAGCACGAGGTAGCCGCCGCCCCGCTCCACCTTCCGGCCGGCGTCGTCCACCACCTCGGCCTCGACTCCCGGGAGGGGAAAAGTGGCAGATCCCGGCTTAAGCGTCGTCACTCCCGGCAGGGGCGAGATCATGATCGCCCCTGTCTCGGTCTGCCACCAGGTGTCCACGACCGGGCAGCGCTCGCCGCCGATGTGGCGCCAGTACCAGATCCACGCCTCCGGGTTGATCGGCTCGCCGACCGATCCGAGCACGCGCAGGCTCGAGAGGTCGTGCGCCTCGGGATGCTCGGTCCCCCACTTCATGAAGGTGCGGATCGCCGTCGGGGCGCAGTAGAGGATCGAGACCTTGTACTTCTCGATGATGGACCACCACCGGTCGCGACCGGGGTGGTCGGGCGTCCCTTCGTACATCACGCTCGTGGCGCCGTTCGCGAGCGGTCCGTAGACGATATAGCTGTGGCCGGTCACCCAGCCGATGTCGGCCGCGCACCAGTACACGTCGGAGTCGGCGTGGAGGTCGAACACGTACCGGTGGGTGAAGGCGACCTGGGTCAGGTAGCCAGCCGTCGTGTGCATGATGCCCTTCGGCTTGGCGGTCGTGCCCGAGGTGTAGAGGAGATAGAGGAGGTCCTCTGAGTCCATCGCCTCCGGCGGGCAGTGAGCGGGCTGGCCCGGTACGAGGTCGTGCCACCAGATGTCACGCCCCTCGGTCATCGAGGTGCCGGGAGCGGCATCGCCAAGCCGGCGCACGACGAGCACGTGCTCGATCGACCTGCCCCCGCTCGCGAGGGCGGCATCGGCATTGGTCTTGAGAGCGACAGGCTGGCCCCGCCGCCACCCTCCGTCCGCCGTCACGAGGACCTTCGCCGAGGCGTCCTCGATCCGGCCCCGCAGCGCGTCCGCGCTGAAGCCGCCGAAGACCACCGAGTGGGGTGCCCCGATGCGGGCGCAGGCGAGCATGGCGACGGGGAGCTCGGGGATCATCGGCATGTAGATGGCGACCCGGTCGCCACGGCTCACGCCGAGGCTGCGAAGGGCGTTGGCACAGCGACCCACCTCGTCGAGCAGCTCGGCGTAGGTGATCGTCCGGGTGTCGCCGGGCTCACCCTCGAAGTGAAAGGCGACCCGGTCGCCGAGACCGCCCTCCACGTGGCGGTCGAGGCAGTTGTAGGCGACGTTGAGCCTCCCTCCGGTGAACCACTTCGCAAAGGGCAGGTTCCACTCGAGGACCTTCTCGAAGGGTTCGAACCAGGCGAGCTGGCGGGCCTGCTCGGCCCAGAACGCCTCCGGGTCGGCGGCGGCCCTCTCGTAGAGGGAGCGGTCGGCGACGAGCGCACTCTCGGCGAAGCCTGGCGGAGGCGGGAAGCTCCGGTGCTCGGCCAGGTAGTCCTCGATGGTGGCGGCTGCGCCCTCGTGCTCGTCGGCCATGAGCGCATGCTAACGAGGGCGGCTGCCAAGATAGGGGCCGAGATGTCGCCGCCACCCCCCGGCGCCCTGCCGGACACCGCCCGGGCGGAGCTGCCGATCGGCGGCCGGGCCGTCGTCACGAGCGACCTGTTCCTTCGCGACGAGGCGACGCCCTCGTCCTCGGCCGCCGCCGAAGCCGTGGCCGAGGCGCTCCGCGGCGTCGAGGGGGACGGGATCCTCGTCGTGGCAGGGAACTGCTTCGAGCTCACGCCGAGATCAGGGGCAGCTGGGGCTGAGGCGATCTCGCCTGGCGCGGCCGTGACCGGTGCGCTGTCCGCTCACCCTGGGCTCTGCAGTGCCTTTCGCGACTTTCTCGACCGGCGCGGGGAGGGCCTCTGCCGCCGGATCGTCCTCCTCCCCGGCATACGCGACCGGGCCATCTGTCACGACAAGGAGGCGGCGGCTGCTCTAGAAGCTCTCGGCTGCGAGGTGGCGTTGGCACTCGACGTCGCCGTCGAGACCGGCTCGGGGAGCAAGACGGTCCGGGTCGAGCCGGGGTGGGGCTACGACGCGAGGAGCGCCTTCGACGACCCGACTGACCCGCACGACACCCCGCTCGCGCACCACGCCCTCACCGAGCTCTTCCCCGCTCTCGGCTCCTCCCGCTCGGGCTGGCTCGACGGGATCGACCGCCTCCAGGACCCTGCCGGGCTGCCCCGATTCGTGGCTTCTCGCCTGTTCTACCGCCGCCTCACCCGGTGGGCGTGGTGGCTCCTGCCGCCTGTCGTTGCGGTCGTCCTCGCCCGCCTGCCGGGTCTCTGGCTCTACGGCGCCCCGGTCCACCTTCGCGGTGTGAACCGCCTGCTCATCGAGGTCGCAGCCGCGGTGCTCCTCGAGCTCGTCGCCGCCGGGATCCTGCTCGCCGTCCTCAACCACCGCGTCTGGACCGGACCTGGGAGCGCTCTGCTCGGACCGCCGGCCGAGCGCGTGAACGACACCGCCCGGGAAGCCGCCCGCGCCTTCGTCGCCGCGGGCGGGGGCGGGCTCGTCACGGGCCACAGCCTGAGGCCCGAGATCGCCAGCGTCGGGAAAGGCCTGTTCGCGAACACGGGCGCCTGCGCGACGGTGGTCGAGGAGCGGCGGGGGCTGTTCGGGCTGCCGCCCGTGTTCGCCCCGAGCGAGCAGGTGGCCTACGTCACGATCGAAGGCGGTGCCGACCTGCATGCTCGCCTCACCGTCGCCCACGAGCAGCAAGCGGCCGGCACCCTCCTCGAGCGCCTCGCGTGCGGCCCCCGGCGGCCAGCGCTGCCCCTGTCGGTCGTCGGCTACTACCCCGGCCACCCGTGGCCGCCCGTGCAGGACCCGGTGCGCCAGCGGCGTCTCGTCCGCCGCCTCGTCGCCGCCCTCGTCGCTGCCATCGGCGTGCTCGACGTCGTGATCGCCCTAGTCCCCCCGGAGGTTCGGGGCCGCCTCCACCCCTACCTCGGTTACGTGCCGCTCGGGGTCTCGGCCGCCGCAGGCGCGCTCGTCGGTATCGCCGGGATGGCGCTCATCCTCGTCGCCCGAGGGCTTCGCCGCGGCCACCGCCTCGCCTGGCTCGTCGCCGTCGGAGTGCTCGCCGCCACCTCCGTCCTCCACATCGTGCGGGAGGGCCAGATCCTCGGCGCCCTCGCCTCCCTCGCCGTGCTTGCAGCGCTCGTCTGGGCGAGAGGGTCCTTCCGCGCCCGGTACGAACCGGCGGCCGTGCGCACCGCCCTCCTCATGCTCGGGGGAGGTGCTCTCGGGGTCCCACTCCTCGTGACCGCCGTGGTCGAGTTCGGCATCCAGTTCGACCGCGACCACGGCCCTCTGCCCTGGTACACGGCCTTCGCCGCCGCGTTCGAACGGCTCGTCGGCATCGACTCGATCGCGCTCCCCCACGTCGCCTCCGTCTTCCTCGACCCTGCCGAGCTCGCCATCGGCGTCGGGATCGCCGTCAGCGCCCTCCTGATCGGCTTCCGACCCGTCGCCGCGCGCCGCCGCGGGCGGGAGCGCGCGAGCGGTGGGACCGTTGCGGACGGCCGGGGCGAGGAGGCCGGCCGAGCCCGCGACATCGAACGGGCGAGGGAGGTGGTCCGCCGGCGCGGGAGCGGCACCCTCGACTACTTCGCCCTGCGCAGCGACAAGCGTCACTTCTTCGCCCGCGACGGCCTCGTCGCCTACGCGATCCACAACGGGGTGGCGCTCGTCTCGCCCGACCCGATCTGCCCGCCAGAGGAGCGGGTCTCGCTCTGGGCCGCCTTCCGCGCCTACGCGGACGAGCACGCCTGGTCGGTCGCCGTCCTCGGCGCGGGCCAGGAGTGGCTGCCCGTCTACCACAGCTCGGGCATGCGGGACCTGTACATCGGCGACGAGGCGGTCGTCGACGTGCGCACCCTCTCCCTCGAGGGAGGGGCCAAGAAGGGGCTGCGCCAGGCGGTCAACCGGATCGCGAAGTACGGCTACACGATCTCGTTCCACGACCCCGCCAACGCCGACCCCGAGCTCGCCGCCCAGCTGCGGGAGGTGATGGTGAAGAGCCGGCGCGGTGGGGTGGAGCGGGGCTTCTCGATGACCCTCGGGCGGATCTTCGACCCGTCCGACACCGGCCTGCTCCTCGCCGTCGCCCACGGGCCGGAAGGGGAACCAGTCGCCTTCTGCCAGTTCGTGCCGGCTCCGGGGATCGAGGGCTACTCGCTCGACCTCATGCGCCGCGACCCGGGTGACCATCCGAACGGGCTCCTCGACTTCATCCTCGTGCGCACGATCGAGCACCTGAGGGACGAGAAGATGCGTGGGCTCGGGCTCAACTTCGCCATGATGCGGGCCGTGCTGGCGGGAGAGGCGGGCAGCGGGCTCACGACGAGGGTCGAGCGCTTCGTGCTGAGGCGGATGTCCGACTCGATGCAGATCGAGTCGCTCTGGCGTTTCAACGCGAAGTTCGACCCCGAGTGGCTCCCCCGATACGTCGTCTGGGACGCCGCCGAGCATTCGCTCGCCGCAGCGCTCGCGATCGCACGGGCCGAGAGCTTCTGGGAGCTCCCCCTTATCGGACGGTTCCTCGTCCCGGTGAGCGGGGCGGACGAGCCGGAGCCGGCGGCGGCGCCCTGAGGTAGCGACGTGCCGCGAGCGAGCGGGCGCTCGCATCTTCGAGACCCTTGCTCCGCCGGCCGCGCTCCTCCGAGACCCCATCAATCGTTGGGGTTTGCCATGAGCCGACAGGCCGGGCCGAGCGCCCGCGATGCTGCTGATTTCCTCGCTCGCCGGCGCTCCGCAGCCCCCTGGCTCTGTGTCCAAACCCGCGCGCCCTTAGCCGCCTATGGTTACTTTTGGTGGTTGCCCTTGACCTGCTCGAGTGGCTCCGCGCCCAGTGCGCCGCCTTCGTGTTCTTGCCTGCCGGCGTGTACGTCGAGCAAGGCGAGCACGACTGGCCGCTCATCGCGACAGGCCCGGCCGATCTCACCGCCAAGCTCGACGAGAGCGGGCACCTCGCGGCCCTGCCGAAGGAGTCGGCGGCGCTCGCCAATGTCATCGAGGTGGCCCTCGTCGACTTCCTGCTGGAGCGGCTCGATCAGACCCCGGGGGCGACCGGCCGGCGCGGCGAGGAGCGCAGCTACCCCGACCTCGAGATCAGCGGCGAGGCGTTCGGCGGGACCTTCCACGCCGTCGATATCAAGATGGCCCGCCTCGCCAAGAACGGGACCCAGACCCAGTCCCGCTGCACCCTCTACACCGGGAACACCTACTTCAAGTGGCCGACCATCCGCTGGCCGGGCATGTTCCGACCCTTCGACGATTACTCCTCC